>CAMJJO010000113.1 GCA_946406095.1 uncultured Bacteroidales bacterium
GGCCCATACCAGGAGCAAGGGCGAAAGGCTTCTTGGCATAGAGAGCCATCACCAGGGTGCCGACGATAGCTGCCAGGGCAGTGGCTGTGAATACCGAACCTGCAGGCATTCCGGGAAGGGCGCTGAAGATTCCGGGGTTGACGGCCAGGATGTAGGCCATCGTCAGGAAGGTAGTCAGACCCGCAAGGATTTCAGTGCGTACGTTGTTCTCGCCGCTCTTGAATCCAAATGCTTTTTCAAGAAAGTTTGCCATAGTTCAGGGGGATTAGAAAATCCACTTAGCACCGATGCAGGGATTGCACATGAAGCCGTAGTTGCCGGCGAAGTTGAGGGAAAGCTCAACCTCTCCGCCGAGATGCAGATTCTCAACACCGATGTGCTTTCCGACGTTGTACCAGATCTGAGGTTCGGTAAGGATGCTCAGCTTGGTCTCTTTCTCATATCCATTGAGAGGATTGTTGTCGGTATCGAACTGGCTGTCAAGTCCCCAGATATCGATAAATCCGCTGAAACGCAGGCCTTCGACACCAAGGAAATCGTTCATGCCCCATACGCCGGAGAACTTGAGCGGAACGGAAGCGCTGCCGTAGCCGATATGATGATCGTACATCACAGCAACGGTGTAGATGTTCTTGAAGTCGGCTGAATGCAGGAAGTAATTTAGACCCAGGCAGGCGACACCTGCACCCCAGGTGGCTCCGTCATATTCTACGCGGACGCTGAGATCCTTGAGCTTGGAATCATGCCAGAAGTTGAGGTTACGCTCGATTTCGAAGTAGCTGCCATTGAAGGCGGTTCCTGCGCCGAGGTTTTCACGGTCGGCAGAGGTGGCATAGTAGTGATCGATGAAGAAGAAGGTGTCACCCCAGTTGTCACCGTAGAAACCCTCGAAAGTTGTGGTTGCGTAACCGCGTCCGAGGTCATAGAACATTTGAAGGTTGGTCTGAGCCTTCGCTCCTTGAGCAAAAGCAAGCGCAGCAATAGCACACGCGATAAAGATTTTTTTGGACATAAAATGTAATTTATGAACTAAATATGTTAATAAAAAAGGTTTATCTTTCTGAAAGGTGAAGCACCGAACTCACTTCCACGTCTTCGGGGAAGGGGGCGGTGCGGGGCACGTCGGTAATGTCGATGATGAAGTTGAGGAAAACTGCCTTGGGATTGAAGTGCTTCACGAGGCGGATGGTCGCCATGGCGGTCCCACCCGTGGCAAGAATGTCGTCGTGGATGAGCACTACATCGTCGGGGCAGATGGCATCGGCGTGAATCTCAATGGAGTCGGTGCCATATTCCTTCTGGTAGGATTCCCTCAGGGCGGTGGCCGGCAGCTTGCCCGGCTTGCGCACGGGAACGAAGCCCGCGCCAAGCCGGTCTGCTATTGCCGCTCCGCTGATGAATCCACGGGACTCTATGCCGGCAACCTTGGTTATGCCTTTGTCCTTATAGATGTCGCATATCCTGTCCAGGACCTCTTTGTAGGCCTTGGGATCCTTGAAAAGCGTGGTCACATCGAAGAACTGGATTCCCTTCACGGGGAAATCCGGCACGACCCGGATGGATTCAGTCAGTTGTTTATCAGTCATTCTTTTCCAATCTGTTTACTTCGAAATCGACGGACTTGTCGCCGAGGGCGTTCTTTCCGAACTCATAGTCCTTGCCGGGAAGGACGGCATTCAGGATGATGCCGACCAGAGCGCCGACTGCAAGGCCGGAGAGCTTGGTGAAGCCGAGATCCAGACTGCCTGCCTGGCTGTAGGAGATGCCGATTGCAAGCACGAGGATGAGGGCCATGATGAGAACGTTGCGGGAGGACTTGAAATCTACCTGGTTCTCGACCACGTTGCGCACGCCGACTGCGGAAATCATACCGTAGAGCACGAGGGAGACGCCGCCGATGGTCGCAGCGGGCATCGCACCGATAAGTGCGGAGAACTTAGGGCAGAAAGAAAGGATGATTGCGAAGCAGGCGGCGATGCGGATCACGCGGGGGTCATAGACCTTGGTGAGGTTGAGCACGCCGGTGTTCTCGCCGTATGTGGTGTTTGCAGGGGCTCCGAAGAGGGAAGCCAGTGCGGTTGCGAGACCGTCGCCCATCAGGGTGCGGTGCAGGCCGGGATTCTCGAGATAGTTGATGCCGGTGGTGGAGGAGATTGCGCACATGTCGCCGATATGCTCCATCATGGTTGCGAGGGAGATGGGGATGATGGCGATGATGGCGGCGATGATCAGGCTCCAGTTAGGATTGTTGAACACGGCGATGGCGGTGTTCTCCCATTTGACGGGGAGGCCGATCCAGGCAGCTTCCTTGACTGCGCTGAAGTCGCACAGGCCGAAGCAGGCTGCCACTATATATGAACCAAGCACACCCAGCAGGATGGGGATGATCTTGATCATTCCCTTGCCCCAGATGTTGCAGACGATGATGATCGCGATTGCAAGGATGGCGATCCACCAGTTCTGGCCGCAGTTGTTGATTGCCGAGCCGGAGAGGATGAGGCCGATCGCGATGATGATGGGGCCGGTTACGATAGGAGGGAAGAAGCGCATCACCTTCTGGGGGCCGAATGCTGCGAAGAGGCCTGCCAGGATGAAGTAGATGAGCCCTGCGCAGAAGACACCGATGCAGGCGTAGGGGAGTGCCTGTGCCTGGGTGAGTCCGCCGGCCATGCCCATCTGAACAACCGTTGCGTAGCCGCCGAGGAATGCGAAGGACGATCCCAGGAATGCGGGAACCCTGAGTTTGGTGCAGAGATGGAAGATCAGAGTGCCGAGACCTGCGAAGAGCAGGGTTGCGGACATCGAGAGACCCGTGATGACGGGGACCAGGACAGTGGCTCCGAACATGGCGAACATGTGCTGGAGTCCGAGGGTGAGCATTTTCCCTTTGCCAAGGGTGCGGGCATCGTAGATGCCTTCGTTTTGTGCTTTCGTCATAATTGTTTATTGGTTTTTGATGGTTTCTATTCCCATTCAATGGTTGCCGGCGGCTTGGAGCAGATGTCGTACACGACCCGGTTCACTCCCTTGACCCCGCGGACGATGTCGTTCGACACCTCTGCCAGGAAGCCGTAGGGGAGCTGCGCCCAGTCGGCAGTCATTCCGTCCACTGACGTGACCGCCCGCAACACTATAGTATATTCGTATGTTCTTTCGTCTCCCATCACGCCGACGCTCTTGATGGGGAGGAGGATGGTGGCTGCCTGCCACACATCGTCGTAGAGATTCCAGCGCCTGAGGGCGCCGATGAAGACTGCGTCCGCTTCCTGCAGAATGGCCACCTTTTCGCGTGTGACCTCTCCCAGCACGCGTATGCCCAGGCCCGGGCCGGGGAAAGGATGGCGGCCGAGGATGACGGGATCCAGCCCAAGGGCCTTTCCCACCCGGCGGACTTCATCCTTGAACAGCAGGCGCAGGGGTTCCACCACCCCGAGCTTCATCTCTTTGGGCAGGCCGCCCACATTGTGATGGCTCTTGATGGTAACGGAGGCTCCGGGCACTGCGGAGGACTCTATCACATCCGGATAAATGGTGCCCTGGGCAAGCCAGCGCACGTTTTCTATCTTTGCGGCCTCGGCATTGAAGACTTCGACGAAGTCCCTGCCTATGGCCTTGCGTTTCTGTTCGGGTTCGGTGATGCCGGCAAGGTCGCCGAAGAAGCGGTCGGCCGCCTGCACGCCTTTAACGTTCAGCCCCATATCCTTATAGGACTCGAGAACGGATGAGAACTCGTCCTTGCGGAGCAGTCCGCTGTCTACGAAGATGCAGTGGAGCTGGTCTCCGATCGCCTTGTGAAGCAGAAGTGCCGCAACCGAGGAATCGACTCCTCCGGATAGGCCGAGAACCACCTTGTCGGTGCCTATCTGTTTCCTGAGGGCCGCCACGGTGGATTCTATGAAGCTGTCCGGAGTCCAGTCGCCGGCGCATCCGCAGATGCCGAGAACGAAGTTGCGGAGCATCTGCTTGCCGAATTCGCTGTGATGCACCTCGGCGTGGAACTGGATGCCCCAGACGGGCAGGCCTTCCATCCTGAACGCGGCGTTTTCCACGGCTTCGGTGGAAGCGATGATCCTGGCTCCGGCGGGCAGTGCGGTGATGGTGTCACCATGGCTCATCCATACCTGGCTGCTGGCGGGAACGTCCTTCAGCAGGGGATCCTGCGCGTCTTTGACAGTGAGCATCGCGCGGCCGTATTCCCTTGTGCCGGAGGCCGCCACATTGCCGCCGCGGCTCCATGCGAGCCACTGCGCGCCGTAGCATATTCCGAGGATGGGGAGACCGGCGGGCACTCCGCCCAGATCCGGCTGGGGAGCGTTCTCCGCCCGCACGCTTGACGGGCTTCCGGAAAGGACTATTCCTTTGATGTCGGGAGTGATGGCAGGGATCTTATTGAAGGGGACGATATCGCAGTACACGTTCATCTCGCGGATGCGACGTGCAATTAACATTGTGTACTGCGATCCGAAATCCAGAATAAGTATCCTTTCCATCTGCTACTTATTATAGTTGGGAGCGGGTTTGGCGATGATGAGGTCGTGAGGGTGATTCTCGATGACTCCGTTGGCGGTGATCCTCACGAATCTGGCGTTCCAGAGTTCCTCTATGGTATGCGCTCCGCAATAGCCCATGCCGGAACGCAGGCCTCCTATCAACTGGTAGATGATGTCGCCCGCAGGGCCCTTGTAGGGGACTTTGCCCACTATTCCTTCGGGCACAAGCTTCATTGCACCGGTCTGGAAGTAACGGTCGCGGGAACCGGCCTCCATCGCGTCGATGGATCCCATTCCGCGGTAAACCTTGAACTTCTTGCCGTTCTTGAAGTCTTCGAGGATGTCGCCGGGGGTCTCGTCGGCGCCTGCGAGGATGGATCCGCACATTACGGTGGAAGCACCCGCGGCCAGGGCCTTGACTATGTCTCCACTGTAGCGGAGACCGCCGTCGGCGATGATCGGCACGCCATATTCCTTAGCGGCTTCGGCGGCGTCGTAGATTGCGGTCAGCTGAGGCACTCCGACGCCGGCAACCACACGGGTGGTGCAGATGGAGCCGGGGCCTATGCCCACCTTGACGGCATCGGCACCTGCCTTGATGAGGTCCCTGGTGCCTTCGGGGGTGGCTACGTTGCCCACCACTACGTCGAGCCCGGGGAAGCTTTTCTTGATCTTTTTCAGAGCATTGACGACTCCCTTGCTGTGGCCGTGGGCGGAGTCGAGCACTATGGCATCCACCCCTGCCGCGACCAGCTTGGAGGTGCGGTCGACGGCGTCGGCGGTGATGCCCACGCCCGCTGCGACCCTGAATCCTGCCGCCTTGACCTTGGCCACCTCGCCTGCCTGTGCCTCGGCGGACATGTTCTTATGAAGAACCCCTATGCCGCCTTCTTTTGCAAGAGCTATGGCCATAGGGGCTTCTGTGACAGTGTCCATTGCAGCAGAGACAATCGGGATGTCGAGCGCTATGTTCCTGGTAAATTGCGTTTTGAGGGAAACTTCCCTAGGCAGTACCTCGGACCATGCCGGAACCAGAAGTACGTCGTCGAAGGTGAGACCTTCCTGGATAATACGGTTTTCGGTAAAAGACATTGTTCTAACTTCCAATGGGCAAAGGTATACAAAATCCCGCGCCTCTGCAAGAAAGACGCGGGGATTTTTCCACAAGTTTTCAACAATGCCGTTACTTCAGCAATTTCTCGCTACGCTCGATAAATTCTGCCAGGGCCTTGCCTTTCAGCATTCCGGAACCGAGCAGGGCCAGGTCGATGACCTGATGCAGGAGTTCGGACTCGTCTCCGCCGTCTTTTT
>CAMJJO010000114.1 GCA_946406095.1 uncultured Bacteroidales bacterium
TGATGGCAACGGCCTTGCTGTGGGCACGGGCCACACCATTGGACTGACCCTCGGATGCCTCGATCACGAGGAAGATGCCACCGTTGTCGGTGAGGTCCTGGTCCAGCTTGAAGGTGAAGGTATCACCCTGGCACACGATGGTGGCACTGGAGGGATTCTCCACACCCACGAGCGTGGGAGGAGTGACGGAGGCGGAACCGCCGCAGGCTACGATCCAGTAGTTCAGGCGGGTGAACAGGTTGGCTCCGGAGATCTTGGCTTTGGTGCCAAGGACCGAACGGCCCTCCTGAGAGAGAGCGAGCTTATTCCACGCGAGAATCTGCTCGTTGGTGAGGCTCTTCCACATGGTGGTGAGCTGCTTGAAGATACCTTTGACCTTGGCCTGGTCAGCGGTACGGACGGAGCCGCCGTATCCGCGGTTGCGGATGTACTTACGGCTCTTCATTTTTGCAGCGGTCACGCCCTTGGCGCTGCCGCTCATCTCCTCGAAGGCGATGGAAGGAATGTACTTCATGGCTAAAAACGTTTGAGGTTAAGTAAAAAAGTGATGATAAAATAGAGTCCGATCAGGATCACGGCAAAGAAGCAGAATCCGCCCACGCGGAGCTTAGCCTGCTGCCAGCCGGTCAGTTTCTTTTCCACTTCAACGGTCTGGGTCTGCACCCGTTCGCGGAATACAATCGAATCCCGGTAAACAATCTGTTTGTCAACAACCGCCGGCATCTTCACCGGCTTCGTCTCCAGTGAATGCTTCAGCACTCCGCCGGAAATGTGAGCATCCGAAAGCGCGAATTCATTCTCCAGATGTGAAGTGGTGTCCTGGACTGCCACCCGCTCCACAACACGCGGCAGCTCAACGTAGACGGTATCCTTCTCGATGACCGTCTCCGTCCGCACTTCCACCTTGGTACTGTCCGTCGTAGGAAGCTGGCGGACAGTACTGCAGGCAGAAGCGAGCGCGAGGAAAAGCAGTGGCAGACAGTATTTCATAGGTATTATTCGTTCTTATCAAGTTTCTGATGGAGTTCAGCTTCCATCTTGTTCAGTTTCGCATCAAAGCTGGCCTTTACCCCGAGAATTGCCCCACAAAGGACCAGAAGCTCGCTCACGATGCTGATGGCGGAATTCGTGATTTCCCCAGGCGGCGGAACGAAGAACAAGCAAACGGCGGCGATGGCAACACCAGCGGAGAAGCTGGCTATGGCTATGCCACCCTGGAGCCTGGTCAGTTCTATGCGTTTCTTCTCATTCATAAGGCATTAATTGTCACGGACAAGGAAAGCAAAGATGAACGGATCGTGGCCGGTATCTTCGAATCCTGCGGTCCTGGTCTGGCAAGTGAAAACACCATTCTCGATATGGGCCTCGCTGATGCCATCCACGGAAGGATTGTACTGGTTGCCGCCACCGCAGAAAGGAACATCAGCAGTAATGCCGGAGGGCAGGTTGTCCAGACTGCATTCCCATGCAGAATCACGGTAAGCATAAGTGCAACCGGAATACATCATGTGGAGGAACACCCAGTGTTCAAACTCCACGAAGAAGGTATCAGAGCTCCAGCGGAGATAGTTGTTCTCAGACGTGGTCTGCAGTCGGACCTTGGTCCCCTTGATGGGATTGCCACCCCGGGCCAGCATAGTGTACAGGGCAAGAACGTAGATGGTAATCTCACCCTTCTCATCGAAGTTGGTGAGCTTCTCGATGCAGAGGGTGTTCTTGTCCTTGACCCAGGATTTCAGGACGGTGCCGCCGCTGTTATCCCAAGTATAGCCGTAGCTGTCACGCACATCGCTGAATCGCATAATCACGCCCGCGATGGCGCTGCGGTCTATCGAGAGGTCCGGCACGTAGATTTCCAGCACATCTGCAGCCTGGTAAGCGGCATTTGTGGGGTCATACTTGAACTTCGCATTGAGGACTACGAAGTTCTCCTCCTGATGGGACTTGAAGGCTATCTGGCCAGCCCCGAAATTATTACCTGTAGAGTTGAAAAGCGTAGCCATATTAGTAGAGTATTCCAGGCCCGAAGACCTCGGTGGGTTTGACATAATAACCGCCACGATGAGCGAAAGTGATGTATGCAGGATCGCCGTAGCGGGCGCCATACAGCCACATTACGTAGGACTGCGCGACTAACTTGCCGTCAGCTCCGTTGCCACGACCAAGAGCCCAGGAAGTGCCACGGAGTTCCTCCGGAAGATCCTGATCCAGATAGGCCTCGGAGCTGGCCACGTTGCTGTGACCCTCACACATCACGTCGAACTGGATAACCGGCGCTCCGGAAGAGAAGTCCACGTCGATGGAGGAAACGTGCTGCTCGTGATCCGGCAGCAGACGATCCATTGTGACCCTTTTACGCGGCGTGTAAGAGGATTCGCCGGTCACGATGACAGAATCTTTATACACCTGCCCGGCAAAGCCGGTCGAAGTGTCCAGCCAGTAGGCTTCAATAAACACCTTCTGGCCCGGCGTAGGCTCCACGCCAATCGTCTTCAGATACAACCGGGTGACATCCGCCTCTCCCCAGTCATCCTCGACTTCAGAAGAGATAATCACCGTCTTGCTCCAGCCGTTGGAAATACCGGAACTCTGGGAGCCCGACATCTTCACAACCATCTTATATGGCGCAGATTCATGCTTGATGCCACCGAACACAACCAGCTGGGGCGTAACTCCCACGGTACTGTATTCCACATTCGGCACAGCCACCTGCCCTGCAGGAGCATTGGCCATGATTGCCTCCCCGGCCATCACGCGATTAGCATTCAGACGCACATACAGGTTCAGACCGGAAATCTCGGCCTTCTGGCCCAGCGAAGAGGCGCCGGTGGCGTGCTCGGCCAGCCGGTCCCATTCCTGGCGCTGCTCGTTGGTCAGCGTTACCCAACTTTTGGAAATCTTCTTCAGGGATGCCCGGCGCACAAGTTGTGCCCCTGTGGCAACCCCTGTCGGATAGCATTTCAGCGAAAGGATGCTACGGCCGCCCACCTGGCGAGCCGTAACACCCTTTGCCGACCCAGAAAAGCCCCCGAAAGCAATGGAAGGAAGCGCTATCATAGTTTAAGTATTGTTTTAATCTTGTTTTCGTAAATCTTTGATTCAAATTTACTTAACTAAAGAACGCCAGTCAATCCCCCAAACTTTCACCCTTACAACTATTTGACAGAGTTAACCGCCATTATTACCAAACCATACTAAAACAAACCAAAACCACACATCAACTGAACAGATTCGCAAAAAAATGTCAAGATGAAGTGCTACTTAAATCTATTTGGGTATTGTTTCTTATTGTAAAGTTCACTCCAATTCGAAAGGTGTAAACCCTACTATATCAGCATATTGCGCTATCATAAAAACTGATATACCTTTGCCTTCGAGCTCAGCGAAATTATCGCACAACCGGTTGTGTTTTGTTTAACTCTTAATCATCAGAAAAATGATTATCGAAAACACAACACCCCTGGCCGCCATCACAGTCGGCGACCTCAAAGAACTCCTCCTGGAGCTCAACATCAACCACGGCCCTGCAGCCCCCAGGCCCGCCACCGGAAACGGCAAGCGGTACGTCTACGGACTCAAGGGCATCCAGTCCCTGTTCCACTGCTCCCACCTTACCGCGCAGCGCTACAAGGACACCTTCCTCCAGCCCGCTGTCATGCAGCAAGGCCGCAAGATCGTCATTGACGTAGAGCAGGCAGTTGAACTCTTCAAGACCCATAAGGATGGAGACAACTGATTCCCTCAATCCCATTGACGCCATCACCGCGACAGTGGAAGGAAACGCACACACCAACACCGTAGGCATGCTGGCCATCAAGAAGGTCAACGACTCCCTTCAAGACGCCTCCAAGATGCCCAACCCGGTGCCGCTCTTCCTCGAGCTGTGGTACCAAGGCGAGGTCTCCTGCCTCTTCTCGGACTCCAACCTGGGCAAGTCCCTCTACGCCGTCCAGATCGCCGAGATCATCGCTAAAAACCACAGCATCCTCTACCTCGATTGCGAGCTCTCCGAAAAGCAGTTCCAGCTCCGCTACACCGACGAAGTCACCGGCCTCCTGCACCAGTTCCCGGAAAGGATGTACCGGGCCGAGATCGACAACATGCACCTGGACCTCAAAGACTACGAAGACCGCATCCTCCAGAACATCGAAGCCGCAGCACTCCAGTTCCACTGCACCATCATCATCATCGACAACCTCACCTACCTCTGCAACAGCAGCGACAAAGGCGTGGATGCCGGCCTGTTCATGATGAAACTGATGCAGCTCAAGAAGAAGCACGGCTGGTCCATCCTGATTATCGCACACACGCCCAAGCGCTCCCTCTCCAGCCCCATCACCCAGAACGACCTCGCTGGCTCCAAGAAACTCTACAACTTCTTTGACAGCGTCTTCGCCATCGGCAAATCGGCCAAGGACGAGCGCCTCCGCTACGTCAAGCAGCTCAAGGTCCGCGCCGGTGCCTTCCGCTACGACTCCGACAACGTCATCGTCTACGAGATCGAGAAGACCGACGGATTCACCCACTTCGAATTCAAGGAGTACTCTACCGAGCGTGAGCACCTCCGCGAACAGAAGGAGACCGAAACCCTGAACCGCGTAGAGAACATCATCCAGCTCTCCCGCCAGGGCAAATCCTACCGGGAAATCGCCCAGGAAGTCGGCCTCAGCAAGTCCATGGTCGCCAAGATCATCAAGCAGAACGAAGCGTCCACCGCCGGAAACCCGGTGGACGGAGTGGACACGGTGGACAAGGTGGACACCCCGGACAATAACCTCTTCACCCCAGAAAACGAGTAACCAATGAGCAATGCAAACGAATACAACTACTCCCTGCAGCGCTACACCGGCCCTGCAAGCCGCTACACCTGCCCAAACTGCGGCGCAAAGCACTCCTTCACCCGCTACGTCGACGCCAAAGGAGAATTCCTGCACGAGACCGTTGGCCGATGCGACCACGAATCCTCCTGCAACTACCACTACACGCCCCGGGAATACTTCCGGGACCATCCGGAGGCCCGTCCGTCGGGCGAAGACTGGCGCAAAGCCCCTGAGTGGCTCCAGCGCAGCGTCCACTCCTGTCCACCCGTACACCCCGGTGGACAAGTGGACAAGGTGGACACCATACCGGCCGAGATCGTGGCAAAGAGCCTGCGCCCTTCCGTCCATAGCGACTTCACCCGCTTCCTCGCCTCCATCTTCGACCCCATCATCCTCGAAGGCCTGGTCGATGAATACCGCCTCGGCGTCACCCGTGACCGCGCCGTCATCTTCTACCAGATTGACATCCAGGGCCGCGTACGCACCGGCAAAGTGATGAAATACGACCCCGAGACCGGCCACCGCATCAAAGACGAGAACACCAAAGGCCGAATCACCTGGGTACACTCCCTGATGAAATACTCCGGCCAGCTTCCCCAGGAATGGCAGCTCAGCCAGTGCCTCTTCGGCGAACACCTGCTGCCCCTCTTCCCCGAGAAGCCCGTGGCCCTCGTCGAATCTGAGAAGACCGCCGTCATCTGCGCTGGACTCATCCCCAAGTTCCTCTGGCTCGCCACCGGCGGCAAGTCCCAGCTCAATGCCCGGCTGAACGTCCTCAAGGGCCGTTCCATCACCGCCTTCCCGGACATCGACGGCTACGAGACCTGGTGCCAGAAAGCCGCGGAATTCCCGGAGCTGGGCATCAAGGTGGCCGACCTCCTCCAGAAGCACGGCACCGAGCAGGACCGGACCGACCACATCGACATTGCCGACTGGCTCATCCGCTGGCACCGCACGCCCAATCCCCGG
>CAMJJO010000115.1 GCA_946406095.1 uncultured Bacteroidales bacterium
CAGGAAACTGTAGACCTGCTCACGCAGTATAACGATGTCTGCAATCGCCTCGGGGGAATAATAGACGACACCGTGATGTATGCCCTCTTCGAGCAGCAGGCGGAGCTGACGGAGAAGATAGATGCGTGCAATGGATGGGAGCTTGATTCCAAACTTGAAAGGGCGATGGATGCCCTCCAGTGCCCTCCGCCCGATGCAATCATAAGGAATCTTTCCGGAGGTGAACGCCGCCGCGTAGCACTCTGCCGCCTGCTGCTGCAGGAACCGGATGTGCTGCTCCTCGACGAGCCTACGAACCACCTGGATACCGAGAGCATCCAGTGGCTGGAGGCCCATTTGCAGCAGTATAAGGGCACCGTCATCGCGGTTACCCACGACCGTTACTTCCTCGATAATGTCGCAGGATGGATTCTGGAACTGGACCGTGGCGAGGGCATCCCCTGGAAGGGGAACTATTCCTCCTGGCTAGAGCAGAAGACCCAGCGCCTGGCGATGGAAGAGAAGCAGGAGAGCAAGCGCCGCAAGACTCTGGAACACGAGCTCGAGTGGGCGAGGATGGCCCCCAAGGCCCGCCATGCCAAGAGCAAGGCCCGTCTGGGCGCATACGAGAAACTGGCTTCGGCCGATGCCCGTGAAAAGGAGCAGAACCTGGAGATTTATATCCCTAACGGTCCGAGGCTTGGTAATAAAGTCATTGATTTCAAGGGAGTTACCAAGGCTTATGGGGATAAGGTCCTGTTTGAGGACCTGTCTTTCGTGCTGCCACCTGCCGGCATAGTGGGTGTAATCGGCCCCAATGGCGCCGGCAAGACCACTCTCTTCCGCCTGATCATGGGCCTGGAGAAGGCCGATGCCGGCACGATTGAAATAGGGGAGACGGTGAAGATTTCCTACGTGGACCAGCAGCATAAGAGCATCGATCCGGACAAGACCGTGTTCGAGACTATCGCGGGCAACTCCGAGTGGGTTCGCCTGGGTGGCCGGGACATCAACGCCCGCAGCTGGGTCAGCCGTTTCAATTTCTCGGGTGCCGACCAGGAGAAGCTCTGCGGAGTGCTCTCCGGAGGCGAAAGGAACCGTTTGCATCTGGCCCTGACGCTTAAGGACGAGGGCAACGTGCTGCTGCTCGACGAGCCTACCAACGATGTGGACGTGAACACGATACGCGCACTGGAAGAGGGTCTGGAGAGCTTTGCCGGCTGCGCCGTGGTCATCTCCCACGACCGCTGGTTCCTGGACCGCATAGCCACGCACATCCTCGCTTTCGAGGGTGATTCGAGTGTGTATTTCTTTGAGGGAAGCTACTCCGAATACGAAGAGAACCGCAAGGCCCGCCTCGGCGACACCGAACCCAAGCGCTTCAAGTACAAGAAACTAATGGAGTAGTGATCTTCTTCAGGAACTCCTTCGGCGTGTATACCGGGATGTCGGTGTATGCGCCGAAATCTTTTTTATTACGGGTAATTATGTAATTGCAGTCCACAGATTCGGCGCAGGATATCTGCATGGCATCTTCGAAATCCGGACAGGCTGATTTCAGGCCTTCGTAAAGCATGATTTCCTCGAGGGGAATGATCTTGCAGTCGTTCATCAGTTGTTTCAATACAGGTATGATGCGCTCTTTCCCCACAAGTTTGCAGCCCAGATAAGAGATGTCTGAAATGCTTTTCATGGAAATACAGAGTCGGAAGTAATCCTTGAATGCGGACAGGTTGATGACGTCCTCAGAGCTTTTCCACTCCGGGGTCCTCGCGTGATCCATGGTATCGATCACGACATTCGTGTCTATGAACAGCTTAATCACAGTCAATTTTCAATATACGTTGCAACTTCCAGTCCGCCGCGATCTCTTCTTCGGTAAACCATGTTCCTTCCGGGAATCTGAGTGCTTCCACCAGCGGGCTCGGCCCGTCGGGTATTTCTATCTTAGGAAGCTCCGGTTCCAGCGGAGAATCTTTCATAAGCACATTCTCCACATAGCTGTTGAGGCTCTGGCCCCTGGCCCTCGCCTTTCTCTTCAGCCTGTTCAGCAAATCTGTCTCCAGCCTGAATGCCGTCTGAACTTTGGTAGAGGTTCGCATAACTCTAATGGGATTGATTCTCTGCAAATATAGAAAATATATAACAAATTCCAAAAATGTTATATAAATATTTTTATCTTTGTAAACCGGTCCATTGGTACTGGTATATGCATATGACAAAAAAGATGATAACACCTATCTGCGAATTCGACTACAACGAATTACTGCGACAGGCTGTCGCAGAAATCGAGTATGCTCGGCAAACTCTTGCGCGTCAAGTGGCATCCACGATTTCCGGTATTCATTGGAATCTGGGGAAATTGCTATATGAACGAAAGATAGAAAGCGAGCATGGGAGCGGTGTTATTAGGCGATTGTCTTTAGATCTAAAGCAACGATACCCTGATATTGGTGTTTCTCCCAGAAATCTGTGGGATATGAAACGTTTCTTCGAACGTTATTTCAACGCAGGAGCAAAACTGCGACAGGCTGTCGCAGTTTTGCCATGGGGCCATAACCTATTGATACTGAACAAGGAATTGTCTGATGAACAAATCTTGTTTTATGCGGAAGAAGTCATTTCAAAGGGATGGTCCAGATCTATGTTGCTGCATGCAATAAAAGGTAATTACTATGGCAACTTGCAGTCCACGCCACAATCCAACAACTTTGCACAAACGCTACCCGCCCCGGTGGCCGACTATGCCAAAGAAGTGTTTCGTAGTAAATACAATCTCGGTTTTTTGGATGCTCAGGGACCAATGAAGGAATTGAAATTAGAAAGCCGCTTGGTAGCAAAAGTCACTCGTTTTATTTTGGAACTTGGCAAGGGCTTTACATTTATAGGTAATCAACATGTCCTTCAATTCAACGCAAAAGAATATAAAGTTGACATGCTATTCTTTCACCGTGGCCTGCACAGGATGATTGCCATAGATCTTAAGGTGGGTGACTTCAAACCGGAATACATAGGAAAGATGAATTTCTATCTGACATTATTGGACCGATTGGAGAAATCTCCTGACGAAGAAGCATCGATAGGCATTATACTATGTGCTGAGAAGGACCATTTGGAGGTTGAAGTAGCACTTCAGGATATTGGAAAGCCGATTGGCGTTGCGGAATACCAATACCTGATTCCTAAAGATGAATTACTGCAAATCGTTTCCACCGAAATGGAAAAATCAGCAAAACTCAACTAAAAGAGGAAATGGTTGAGATATGAGGATTCGAACCTCAACTGAGAGTGCCAAAAACTCTAGTGCTGCCATTACACCATATCTCAATTCCGGGGTGCAAAGTTAAAAAAATATTTGCAAGTTCAAGAATTATATCTATATTTGCAGTGTACTATGATACTAATACACTTAAATATAGAAAAATGAACAAGAGACTCTACAGGAGCAGGACCGACAAGCAGCTTGCCGGCGTCTGCGGGGGATTAGGAAAGTATTTTGACATCGATCCCACCATCATCCGTCTTGCATGGGTAATCGCGGCATTCTGCGCCGGCGGCGGCATCATCGCCTATATCCTGGCAATGATCATCGTGCCGGTGGAACCGGAACTCATAGACAGGCAGTAAAGCTTATCTCTTAGATTTGAAGTAATCGCTTACCAACGCCCCGCATTCTTCTGCAAGGATGCCGGGCGTTACTTCTGTGCGGGGATGAAGCAGGGAAGGGGAGAAGAGGCTGTAGCCGCGCCTGGGGTCGGGCGCCCCATAGACTATTCGGCTGACCTGGCTCCAGTTGAGCGCCGCAGCGCACATGGGGCACGGCTCGACGGTAACATACAGAGTGCAGTCCTGCAGATACTTGCCCCCAAGCGCCTCGGTGGCGGCCGTTATCGCTATCATCTCTGCGTGGGCGGTGGCATCGTGCAGACGTTCCACCATATTGTGCCCCTTTCCGATGATGCGCCCTTTGCACACTATTACCGCCCCGATAGGAATCTCTTCCTCGGAGAGAGCAGCCTTCGCTTCGGCCAGCGCCTCGCGCATGAATTTTTCGTCAAGTTCCATACTTATTCCTCACAAATATAGAGGAAAAGTTTCTTATATTTGTACAATTGAACTAAAACTAAATCAGCAATGGCTCGTTTTCTGGATCCGCCCAAGCCGAAGGCGCAAATCCCGGCAGAAAAAGTCGACAAAGAATACAAGGCTATGCGCCTCAAGGTTTTCCTCGGGGCTTTCCTTGGTTATGCCGCATATTATTTAGTTAGGAAAAACCTCTCCCTCGCAGCTCCCGACATGATCAATGACGGGATCCTGGACGCGGGAAAGGTGGGACTTGCCATGTCGGCTGTCTCCATCGCATACGCATTCAGCAAGTTCGTGATGGGCAGCGTCTCCGACCGTTCGGACGCACGTAAGTTCCTGGTAGTCGGCCTCATCCTCTCCGCAATGGTGATGATGTCCGTAGGCCTGATTCCGTTCGGCACCAACACGGCCGTAAATACCGTAATCATCTTCATACTGATGCTTGTCGTCGGCTGGCTCAGCGGCTTCGGATGGCCTCCCTGCGGGCGAATCATGGCGCACTGGTTTAGCCAGAACGAGCGAAGTTTCAAGATGAGCATCTGGAACGTCTCCCACACCATCGGATCCTTCTCCCTCGGCTTCCTCGCCATCGCCGGCGTGGCCCTGGCGGCAGATCTCGGCGTGGTGCAGACCTGGAGAGGAAACTTCGTGTTCCCTGCAGTCATAGCCCTGGTGATTTCCCTGTTCTGCTGGTGGGCGATACGCGACACGCCCGAATCCTGCGGGCTTCCTTCCGTCGGAGACTGGAGGAACGACCACAGCGGAGTCAAATCCAAAGGCGCTGCGGGCGAGAAACTGCCCTTCAAGGTCCTCTTCGTGGATTATGTCCTGAAGAACAAGCTCCTGTGGGTCGTGGCCATCTCCAACGTGGCTGTCTACATGGTCCGTTACGGCATAGGCGACTGGGCTCCCACCTATCTGCAAGCCAAGGGCATCATGTCGGCCGCTGAGAGCAAGGTTGCATTCTCCGTGCATAATATAGTGGGTGCCGTGGGAACCATCGCCTGCGGCTGGGCCACCTCCAAGTTCTTCAAGGGCCGCTGCGCCCCTATGAACGTGATCTGCATGTTCCTCTGCGGCATCGGAGTACTGCTTTACTGGATGGTGGGTGCGGGCATTATCGAAGTCAGCCCCTCCGCACAGAAGGTGCTGGTCTATGTTGCCCTCTGCCTGATAGGATTCTTCATCTACGGCCCCGTGGCTCTTACCGGTGTGCAGGCGCTTAACCTGGTTCCGAAGAACGCCGCAGGAACTGCCGCCGGATTCGTAGGCCTCTTCGGCTACCTGATCGGCGACGCAGTCTGCTCCAAGATCGTGGTCGGCGGCATCGCCAACGGCTCCTCCTGGGACGCTGCAATGCTTTCCGTAGCCATCGGCGCCATCATCGGCGTGGTCCTCTGCGCAATGCTCATCCCCAGTGAAAAGAGGATGGCCAGGCAGTAGATCGTATGAAACTCTTCCTCATTGACGGCCATGCCCTCATCTTCAAGATGTACTATGCCTTTCTGGGCAGGCCGATGATAAATGCCAAGGGGATGGATACGTCCATCCTTTATGGCTTTACAAAATACCTGCTGGAGCTCATCCGGCGCGAGCAGCCTACCCATATTGCGGTGGGCTTCGACCCGCCCGGAGGCACCTTCCGCAACCAACTCTATCCCGAATACAAGGCCAACCGCGGGGAGACTCCCCAGCTGGTGATCGATG
>CAMJJO010000116.1 GCA_946406095.1 uncultured Bacteroidales bacterium
CCGTCGAGTTGTACTCCAGATTCTCTATGGACACGATGCCGATCTGGTTGCCTTCTACCTCGGAAGGACCTTTGACGGCATAATCTTTTATGATTCCTCCGACATGTGAGTTTCCCAAGAAAAATGTAAAGGCCTCCGGCAGGCTGGGGTTCTCTTCATCAAGGGAGAATACCTTGGCTGCAGATTCTGTGAACCACAGGGAGTTCATCCTCGGGGTTCCGAAATCCTTCACCATCCCGAAACCAAACATGTCGAATGCATCCTCGTCACATTGGAGTACACCCACGAAGACTTTCTGCCCTTCGACTGCCGTGGAAAGATTCATTTGACCCTGGCTCGGGAAACCGTTGCTGGTGCCGATCCTCTCGACATAAGGCTTTTGCGCCAGGATATCTTTCCCCACCGTTCCGCTGGAGATGAAGTAAAGTTCATCCACATCCGCCCCTATCGGCATATTGACCAGGTGATGGTACTGAAGTTCCATGACCAGGACGAGGGAGATCAACGCGACGGTAATCACATTCTGGATGATGATGAAGACTTTGGCCAAGACCGTCTTTGTCTGCCGGCGCTGCTCACCCTTGATGACTTCAACCGGCTTGTAGCGGGAAGTCATCCACGCGGGAATCAGTCCGGAGACCAGGCCGATCAAGACGGCCAACACGGCATAAGCACCCAGATAAAGCGGCGAAGCGGACACCTCGAGGCCGATATCGCCGGCCATGTACCGGTTGAAGACAGGCTCCAGCGCCCGGGCCAGCAGGAAAGCCAGCGCCAGGCAGACGGCAACGAACAGGATGGACTCCGAGACATAACGCCAGCGGATCCGGCTTCCAGACTCTCCCAGCGTGGAACGGATGGCCATTTCCTTGGCCCGTTTGCCGGCCAGGGCCACGCTGAGGTTGATGTAGTTGAACAGCGCTGAAGCCAGCAACAGGATTCCGACGGCGATCAAGGCATAGACCAGCGAGGAGTTGCCCTGTTTCGTGACATTTCCCCCACGATAGAAATAAAGGCTCCTGAACGGCATCGTCATCGAATGCTCCGGCTTGTTGGTCGAGTACATCCGGGAGAATTCCCGGGTGACGACCGTGTCGATGAGCGTCCTTACGGCCTGATGATCGGCCCCTTCCCGGAAACGGACCAGCACCAGGTCCACCGGGATGGTGAATTCTGACGTGGAGGGCGCATCGGGCTCCTTGAAAGCACGATAGATATCTCCTTCTTTCAGGATCGACCGCTCATTTCCCCGGATGACGCCCCCGACGATGCAGGTGTCATTGCGAACAGTGATGGTCTTGCCCACCGGATCCATATCCGGAGATATCCTTCTTGCGAACTTCTCGCCCAGCAGCACCTGATTCCTGTCCTGCAAGACACTTACATCCCCGGAGACGAAAGTCTGGGGCAGGAACTCGAAGATCTCAGGATCGATCTCATAGACATCCGGATTCCCAAGCACCTTTCCGCCGTTGAACCAGGCCGCAGTTCCGTACATATTGATCCTTCCCGCCGCCTCGACATCCGGGACACGGTCCACCACCGCAGCCAACTCGCCTGGCCAGGCGGAAATCCAATCCTGCCCGCTGGTCAGCGCATAAAGGCGTCTGTAGTCCTTCGCTTCCCGCGTAACGGAGAATTGCTGCCACGTGTAACAGGCGATGATGATCACGAACGCCAAGCTCACGATGAGCCCCACCGCCTCGATGGCGGTGTAGAGCTTGTTTCGGGACAGGAATTTCAGGTAACTTTTCATTTTAATACAATTAGGATTGTAACTAAACTTTAGTTACATTTGCATATGGGAACGAAAGAAAAACTTATAGAGCGATTAAAACGCCTGCCGACAGACTTCACTTTTGATGAGGCAGAGAGACTATTGACCTTGTTCGGATATGTAAAGTCGAACAAGGGTAAAACTTCTGGTTCCAAGGTAATGTTCATGGACGAACAAAAACGAAAGATCTTGCTACACAGGCCCCATCCGGGGAATGTACTTAAGGCGTATGCCATAAAAGAAATACTTGACAAACTATTCAGAAACGGGAACATTTAACTATGAATACGCTAAAATACAAAGGCTATGTTGGTTCGGTTGCATACAGTGAACCTGACAAAGTGTTTTTTGGGAAACTTGAAGGAATTGACGATCTCGTCAATTACGAAGGAGAATCCGTAAAGGAGCTCACGGACGCCTTTCATGAGGCTGTTGATGATTATCTTATCTTTTGTGAAGAGCACGGTGTAAAGCCCGAGAAAAGCTATACCGGTGCCTTCAATGTCCGCATCGCTCCCGACACGCATCGTGACATCGCCAACCTGGCGGCTGAAGCAGGCATCTCCATCAACGCTTTCGTAAAGCGGGCACTGGCAGAGGCTGTCAAGCATCCAGGGGTGGAGCCCGGCTCCCTGGTCACCGGATACGGTGTGGAGCAGGCGGAACCTGCCATGCTTATGGAGCCGGAAGGCCCTCGCTACGGCACACGGGAGCAGATCAGGCTCAGTGTTCCGCACAAAGACGTTGCCTTTGCCAAGGATCTGGCCAAGCGAATGGGGTGGGAATTGAAGGAAGATTCGCATAAAGACTGATTATTCTTTCTTCAGTTCAATTGCCGGATTGGTGCGGGCGGCCTTGAGGGTCTGCCAGAGCACCGTTGCAAAGGCAATGGCAAAAGTTATTACGGATGCGGCGACAAAGGCCCAGCCGTAGCCCTCTATGCGATAGGCGAATACTTGCAGGTAAAGCCTTGTAGCCCAGATGGCCAGCGGGATGCCGATGGCACAGGCAATGCCCACCATCACCATATAGCTGCTGACGCTGCGCCAGGTCTCGCCGGTCACGTCACTTCCGAAGACCTTGCGGACAGCTATCTGCTTCGTGTTCTCACCGGCGAAATAGGTGCTCATCGCCAGCAGGCCCAGCATCGAGATCAGCACCGCCAGCAACGTGAAGAGTTCCAGCAACCGCATAGTGTTTCTGGCAGAATGAAGCTGGCTGCGGTAGATATCACGGACGAATCCATACCTCCACGGCGCCTCGTACACGCCGGACTGCTCCAGGCGGTATTCCTCGTAGGCCTTCATTATCTGCCGTTCATAATCCTTATCCTCCCCGATCGTGCCGACGAGCAGCCCGTGAGAGAAATAAATATCTTCCATAGGGGACACTATCACCGCAGCATTGAGAGTCTTCACTTCGTTTGATGCGGCCGATTCTACAGGGAAATCCTTTACCACTCCGCCGATATAATCGACTTTGGCTCCGTTTATTCCCACTCTGTTCTTGAAATATGAAGAAGTGTCCGACACTCCAAGTGCATTGTAAGCAGTCTCATCCAGCCAGATGGAATTCAGCAGCGGGTGGTTGAAATCCTCCTGCACTTCCAGGCCCATAAGGCGGAAATATGCAGTGTCGCAAAGGATGACCGGCAGGTTGAAGCTGCTGCCGTCTTCCTGCTTTATTCCTACCGACATATTGATGAAGCCCGGAAGGTTGCGGCCGACGCCCACCCCAGTCACGAAGGGCAGCTGCTCCACCTTGTCCTTGAGCAGCTTCATCTGGTCGTATGAGGTGGCATAATAGTCCATATAGAAGCGGTTGTCGACCTGCGAATGAGTCGGCCGCTCCATCATATGCTTCATCTGGAGTTCCATCACCAGCGCCATGGCAATCAGGAATACCGCCAGAACATTCTGGGCGATGATGAACACCTTGTTGAAGGCCATCTTGTTCTTGCGGCGGAGGGTTCCCTTGATGATGTCAATGGGCTCGTAACGGGATGCCCTGAGGGCTGGAAGAAGCCCGCAGAGCGTTCCGAGCAGCAGAATCCCCACCAGATATGCAGCGATATAACCGGGTGTCATCAGAAACTGTAGTTTCATCTCCGTCTCCATCGCAAGCCAGCTTTCCTGGGAGGTCAGCAGATTATTCATCATAGGAACCAGCAGCTTAGCCAGCACCAGAGCGACGGCGAAGCATACTGCCGTAAAGGATATCGACTCACCGATGTGCTTCCATAGGATGGCTCTGCGGCCCGATCCCAGCAGGCGGCGTATAGCCATCTCCTTGGCCCGCTTGCCGCTGAGGGCAAAGCTCAGGTTGATGTAATTGAATATAGCCGAAAGAAGCAGGAGCAGAACCACCAGGGTCAGCAACTGCACCATCTGCTTGTTCCCGGTCTTGTTGGTGCCGTTCCCGGCGATTCCGGGCGTCCAGAAAAGTTCGTCAGATCGCCAGATCTTCCAGTCCTCCACCTGATCTCCCCAGACCGGCTTATAATTCTTGAGTATGAGGTCGTGCAGTTTGGCCTCGAATGCAGCCCGGGCTGTTCCTTTCTGAACCCGGCACAAAGTGGTGACGCTGCCTATGCTGTTGAAACTCTTCCCATCCTCCAGATAGCGGTTGGATGCGATATTGGCCATCAAATCCACTTGCGGCAAAATGCTGCTATCGGGTATACGGACAACGCCGGCAATCTGGTACGTCCCTTCTCCGGCCTCGAAAGGCTGGCCGATGAGTGCGGAGAAATCATTCCCTCTCGCAATCTGCCGGGCCATCTGCTCGCTGAGCACGACAGCATCCTTGACCTTGAACATCGCCACAGATCCCTCCAGCCATTCAAGATATGAGTATATCTCGAAAAACTCCGGATCAACTTCCCATCCATAGGTAGACACTCCCGGCCATTTCTGCCCGCCGAATTCAACGACAGAGCATTGCATCAGGGACATACGGCTTGCCACCTCCACTTCCGGGATAGACATCTCCACTTCTTCTTTATCCCAAAGGCTCAGGCCTGCGTAAGAGTCCGTGCCTGGCACATAGATGCGGTTCCAGTCCGGATTCTCGTGCGCCATACGGTACTGCTGCGCCACGTAGCTGCCGATGAGGACCACGAACGCCAAACTCACCGCCAGCCCCACCGCCTCGATGGCGGTGTAGAGCTTATTGCGAGATAGGAATTTCAGATAACTCTTCATACTACTCGTTCTTTAATGATTCCACCGGGTTGGCGCGGGCAATGCGAAGGCAGTTCAGCACCACCACGCCCAGCACAATCAGCAGCACAAGGACAGCACCGCCGATGAAATAGAGCGGATTCAGCGACACCTTCTCGGCAAACTGCTCCAGCCACTTGTGGGCTACGAAGTAGGCGGCCACGCAGGCGATGACGGCCATCACCGACGACAGTGCCAAGATGTTTTTGGCGAACACGCCCAGGATATCCCGGGTGGTGGCTCCGTTGATCTTGCGCACGGCCATCTCCTTGCTGCGGCGCAGGGATTCGTCACGAATGAAGCCGATCAGACCCAGCAGAGCAATCAGCAGCGAGAACACGGCGCCCAGCGCCATCGTATTGCGCATTTTCCTGCTGTCAGCATAGGCAGCCCGCATCGCATCTTCGTAAGAGACAATGTCAATCTCCCGGCCTTCCAGGGCCTGTTCCAGTGCGGCGCGTACTGCCGGAAGTGACGCAGGATTCACCTTGAACAGGATATGCGGCATATAGTCCTTTCCAATCTCGCCGTGGAACATAACGCTCGGGCGTGGATCGACACCTTGCAGGTTCCCGATCAGATAACTCTTATACACGCCGGTGATGGTGTAATAATACGGAATCCCGTCATCCGTCACCGGACCGTGCTCGGTAATGAAGACCTGCTTGCCCACGGCGCCGTCACTCCAGTCCGTGAAATCCGCCATCCTGGCCA
>CAMJJO010000117.1 GCA_946406095.1 uncultured Bacteroidales bacterium
CCTGGGTGGCCGTTTCATCCTGGGCGCGGCGGGTCTTGAGGGTGACTTCCGCCACTGCGGCTATGCTGGCCAGGGCCTCTCCGCGGAAGCCGTAGCTGGTGATGCGCTGCAGATCCTCCGCCTCCGCGATCTTGGAAGTGGCGTGCCTTTCGAAACACAGCACGGCGTCGG
Organism: uncultured Bacteroidales bacterium; assembly: GCA_946406095.1. Taxonomy (GTDB): domain Bacteria; phylum Bacteroidota; class Bacteroidia; order Bacteroidales; family UBA932; genus Cryptobacteroides. Next base: position 172 of record CAMJJO010000117.1, read on the forward strand.
CAGGGCTCATCCCCGCGCCATTGTCTATCACCTGGATAGAAGTGCGGCCGGCATCCTTCACCACCACATCCACCTGCGTGGCTCCGGCATCCACCGCGTTCTCCATCAGCTCCTTGACGACGGACGCGGGCCTCTGCACCACCTCTCCGGCGGCGATCATATTGGCGATATTCGCCGGCAGAACCTTAAGCTTTCCCATTACAGCAGCGTATAGAATTTGAGGATAAAATACAGCACTGCCACTATCAGCAGCAGCGTGACGATGCCGATTACGGTGTGGGCGCTCTTCATCCGGTTGCGGGTGCTCTGGTAGGCCCCGTCCCGGAAGGCCCCGTGAAGATAGGTGCCGGGCACATATTCCCCGTCCTTCTTCTCCGCGTCCATGCTGCCGTCCACGGCCTTGAACTTCCGCATGCGGTCTTCCTTCTCCTTATCGTAGTACATCGGCTTGTAATTGAACACCCGATGTTCGTCATCCCCGAAAAAATTGAAAAATCCCATAATTTACAAATTTAGCATTTTCTGCTGAAAAAACCGTACCTTTGTGTGTTATGCAGATACGAATCGGACAAGGATACGACGTTCATGCCATCGCAGATGGCCTGCCGATGTGGCTTGGGGGAGTCCGCATCCCTTCGGAAAAGGGCTTCGTGGCCCACTCGGACGGCGATGTGGCCATCCACGCCCTTTGCGACGCTCTGCTGGGGGCGGCCGCGAAAGGGGATATAGGCCTGCACTTCCCGGACAATTCCGCCACCTGGAAGGGTGCCGACAGCAAGGACCTTCTCCGCCGGGTGATGGACCTTCTCCGGGCAGATGGCTGGCGCCTCGTAAACGCCGATATCACCATCGCCCTCCAGGCCCCCAAACTCCGCCCCCTCATCGATGAAATGCGTGCCACGCTGGCCCCGATTCTGGGGGTTCCGGTGGATGCGGTGAGCGTCAAGGCCACCACCACCGAGCGCCTTGGATTCGTCGGGCGTGGCGAGGGCTGCGAGGTCTGGGCCGTTGTTTTGATAGAAAAAGACTGACGATATGGAAAAAGCAATTGTAGTTGTCGACGAGATTTACGGGTTCCTGCCCGGAGGTGCGCTTGCCTGCGAGCATTCCCTCGAGGCGGTGGCTGCCACCAAAGCGCTTCTGGAGAAGAAACCCGGCATCCCTGCCCTCTTTATCTGCGATCATCACCCCGCCAACCACTGCTCGTTCGTGGAGCAGGGAGGCCCCTGGCCCCCTCACTGCATTGCGGGCACCCGCGAAGGGGAAATCCACGACGACCTGCTGCCTTTCGTGCAGGAGGAACTTACATTCTTTAAGGGATGCGACCCTGCGGTGGAGCAGTATTCCGGTTTCGAGGGGCGCAATGCCGCCGGGCAAAGCCTTGCGGAAGTGCTGCAACTGCTTGGCACTGAAGTAGTTTATGTGGTTGGAATTGCCACCGAGTATTGCGTCCGCAACACCGCCGAAGACCTGCTGAAGGCCGGTTTCAAAGTCACGGTTCTCGAAGACTGCCTTGGCTGGGTGGATGCCGAAGGGCATAAAAATACCCTCCCTGAGTTGGCTCGGGAGGGCATCAGAATCAAATAAGTAAAATTACTTCTTGATCTCGTTCTTGATGGCTTCTGCACCTGCGCTGATGCCAGTCTTTGCAACGTCGACAGCGGCGTCCTTAACTGCATCCTTAACCTCGTCCTCAGCGGACTTCTCAGCTGCAACAGCTTCCTGGGCGGCGGGTTCTGCGGTGGCTTCCTTGGCCTTCTTGTTTCCGCAAGCGGTGAAGCTCAGGAGAGCAACAACTGCCAGAATAACATAAATCTTCTTCATAAGGCAATAAACTTTAAAAATATAACCGGTTAAAACATTGTGGCTCAATGGTCACAACGCAAAAATAGTAAATAATCCCTTATGCCGGTTACAATTTTTAAGAAATTTAATTAATCAATAAACTTCTTGCCTGCATTCCAGGCGCCGCCTACGACTTCGCCGATGGCACGGTAGCACATACCGGCCGCGTCGAACACGATAGGCTGCAGTTTGGCAAGATCCACTTTTCCATCCGTCAGGATGCTTTCATCCGCGCTCATGTTCACCACTTCTCCCACCAGGATGCCGTCATTCCAACTTACTACCTTGCACTCGAGGGTGAGGGGATACTCATTGATTATGGGCGCGTCCACGTTGGGGCTGGGGGTGATGGTGAATCCCGCTTTTGCCACCTTGTCCGGCACGTTGTTGCCGCTCACTATGCCGAGGTAGTCGGATTCGGCCACGGTGCGGATGTCTGCGAACGACACGGTGAAGGCGCCGGTAAGTTCCAGATTATCAGTGGTTTTGTGTTTGGACAGCGACACCACGATCTGGTTGTGGTCGTACTGCCCGGCCCAGGCCGCCATCATCACGTCCGGGGTGTGGTCTTTGTCCCAGGTTGCAATCATGACGCAGGGCTGGGGAGTTGTCATTAGAGCGTGGCTCGCGCCGAAATTCTTGCGCCCGGCCACTTCCTGAAGTGCTTCTTGCTTGTTCATCTCGCTATTTTTCTGATTATTAGTTGTTTTGCAAGCGGCCAGCAGCGTAATCGCCACCACTACCGAAAGGATAGTTAGTTGTTTCATATCTGCAAAGATACGAAAAAAGGAAAACACCGCCTTGTCGGGTGGTTTTTAACAGCACCCGTCGAAGTTTTCCCGCAAAAGCTCTACGGGTCGGCCGTTTTTTGCCTTACCCGTCGAGGAAAACCCGCAAAATCTCTACGGGTCGGCCATTTTTTGCCTTACCTGTCGAACTTTCTCTGCAAAACCTCTACAGGTCAGCCATTTTTGGGCTTACCTGTTAAGGAAACCGGGCAAAACCTCTACAGGTCGGCCATTTTTTGCCCTACCCGTCGAGGAAACCGGGCAAAAGCTCTACGGGTCAGCCATACGTTTGGAATAACGGTCGAATGCCGCTATCTTTACGCCGGCAAATCGGCATTTAACCGTGCAAGATTGCCCGACTTTTGGATTTACAAGATACTATGAAGAGATTGCTGATACTTGCGGCCGCGCTATTTGTTTCAACTATGGTTCCCCTGAAGGCCCAAACCATGGCGGATGACGCCAAAGTGTGGGCCGCCGGCTGGAAACACGCTTTTTCGGCCGAAGGCAGGCAGGCGTGGAAGCCGGAGTTCACCGCACGCATATATGCAGGTTTGTTCACGGAAGGTCCGGCCGTCTCGGGCGGCATAAGGATAGACGACAAGCGCACTTTGGGCCTTATGATTTGGAAGGGGAACACTTATATAGACGCAGCCCCCGCCAGCGTCCACAGCATATCCACCGGCCTGTATATGCGCAGGTACTTCCATCTTGGAAAGAAGGATATCGTGGCCCTGTACAGCGATTTTGCCATCGGCGCAGGGTATATTTATAGAATAGATGGGGGATACATGACCAACGTAGAGACAGGGGAAACCGTCAGGACTTATGAAGAGAATAGCGAAGGCGATATCATCTTCGCCGCCACCTGGCAACCCGGCGTCCGCTTCCGCTTCTGGAAGAACCTGCATCTGTTTCTCGGCCCGACAATCTCGACAAACACTATCGGGATCCATCTTGGCGTGGGATTGTAGCGGAACGGCCAATCCAGACACGCCCGACCCCCGTTTCGTGTCTGGAAGCGTGGATTTGCCCGTGCAGACACCAGGGAGGCCATTTTCGTGTCTGGAAATGGGAAATTGATTATCTTCGCGTTATAGAACGCTTGAACAACTGAAAATAAATGATGGCTAAAAGATTGGCAATTGCCCTGTTATTGCTTTTCGCATCCCTGATATCGTTTGCGGGGAATGTCAAAGTGTATTCCGGGAATAGTGGCTACTCGCGGGACATAATATGTACCGTCAGCAATTCAAAGATATATTTGAAGAATTCATCTTATAGTAGGGATATCCTATACACGATAAGAGGAAATACGATTTATTCAGGCCAAAGCTCTTATTCACGGGATATAGTATGCACGATCAGAAATGGAAAAGTCTATGATGGCAACTCGAACTACAGTCGCGACATCCTCTTTACAATCAAAAATAGTTCAATATACAGGGGCAACTCCAATTATTCCAGAGACATTCTTGCCAATATGAAAAACGGAAAAGTCTATTCGGGCACATCATCATATTCGAGGGATATCCTGTATAATTATGATGGAAACCTGACTATCGAAGAATTCGTTGCCGTTTACCTGGCGGTGCTTTATACGTATTGAATATAGTATTACTGCATCCGGCGTATTCTGACATCGATGCCGGGCAGGGCTTCCGGGATGGAGGAGAGGTCCGTCTGCCCATAGTGGTAGGGAATCAGCACTTCCGGATTTATCATCCTGGCAGCACGAATGCACTGTCCGGGAGTCATCGTGTAGGGTTGGTTAACCGGGAGGAATGCCACGTCGATATCTATAAGACCTGCCATTTCTGGAATACCTTCCGTGTCTCCCGCGACATAAATCCGGAGTCCGTCGATGGTCAGCACGAATCCGTTGTCCCGGCCTTTCGGGTGGAACTGCAAATGCCCATCGGTGATATTGTATGCGGGGATGGCATCTATTTCAATATCGCTTCCCAGGCGGCCGGAGTCGCCGTTGGCCATTACAGTCCCGTATCCGAGCATCTCCGCACACCGTGCATTGGTGACCAGTTTTGTCTGTTTGCCCGTGAGCGCGGCGATTGCCTTCTTGTCGAAATGGTCGAAGTGCTCATGCGTTACAAGAATGAAATCCGCCTTTGGGAATTCAGAGGCGTAGTCCGTAATCCGGTCGCCCAGTTTTGCTACCGGATCTATCTGTATTGAGATTCCTTTGTACCGGATCTCCAGAGATCCATGCTTGATTAGGGTGATGTCTACGGGAACGCCGCTGTCGGTATGGAAACGCTCCACTTCGTATTTGCCACCCTCTGCGTTGCAGCAGAACGGAGAAAACAGGGAAACAGCCATCATGACGGCAAGGATTTTAATTCTGTTCATTTTCTGGAATCGCATTGTCACAGACAAAGATAGAAAATTAATTATAGTGCCAGACCAATCCAGACACACCAGACCCCCGTTTCGTGTCTGGAAGCCGGAAAACGCCCGTGCAGGCACTAGGGAGGCCATTTTTGTGTCTGGAAGTAAGAATGTGCCCGTGCAGACACCAGGGAGGTCGTTTTCGTGTTTGGAAGCGGGGAAAATGATTATCTTCGCGGTAAATATAGAATCTGAAAGCAATGAAACTGAAGAAACGAAAAATCAAATTCGCGGCGATATTTGGTCTTTGCTGGTTCGCCCTTCTGGTCCTGCTGGTCGATGGGATCCTGAAATTTCAGACACTGGTCGACTATTTCGGGTCATACGCCCTGGTGGAGACTTCGCTGATACTGTTGGTTATTCTTCCTACAGTGGCAGTATACTTCCTCACAAAAGAAAGATAAACAGATAAAAGAAAAAACCGCCTCGCAGGGCGGATTATAAACATCACCCGTCAAGGTTTCGCGCCAAAACCTCTACAGGTCGGC
>CAMJJO010000118.1 GCA_946406095.1 uncultured Bacteroidales bacterium
TTTCTAAGGTAGAAGGCAATGGCAAAGGTATTCATAAGCTACGCGAAGGCTGATTATATAGGGAGTGACGGCAACATCATCCCGGAAAGCCCCGTTGCGAAGATTGTGGAGGCCTTTAAGGATGCGGGGGTCCCCTTCTGGATGGACAGGGAAGGACTCGGGCCTGGCGAAACCTTTGCGGAACGCATCTCCCGCAGCATTCTTGACTGCGAAGTGCTGCTGTTTATATCTTCCGCCACGGCCAATGCTTCGGAATGGACCCTCAGGGAGATTAGCACCGCCATCTCCAACGGAAAACGTATAATTCCCGTGAGGATAGACGGATCTCCTTACGACCGGGCGGTGTCCTTCTATCTCTCTTCTCTCCAGTATATTGACTGGTATGACCTTGGCGAGAAGGAGGCACTCAGGCGTATAGTAGGGAACATCCTCCACCCCGGATTCGACTCTACGTCCGGCATCGAAGTGGGGAAGTTGCCGCGCCTGACCAGCATTACCCTTTACGCTGCGCTGGTGGTGCTGACAGCGCTCTATGCCGTGCTGACCTATCTGTTCCTGTGGGCGAAAACGCTGCAGTCCAGCGAGGTGATAGGCGGCCTGATTGGCCTGACCCAGGAATTCACCCTGCTTCTTTCCATATACTATGTAATAAGGTTGCTGCGTCGCAGGCATTCTACTTTTATCCTGCCTCTCTTGCTTGTGGGTATGTGCATATGCGCCGGAGGGCTGACTTTGCGGATAGACCTGGTGTATTGCGCGGCGGCCCTGTTTACGGGATGGACGGGAGTATTTTTTGCCTGTCTGGTGAGGTCTCCGCGACGGAAATCCTTCTTTGCGCAGATGAGCCGCGAGCAGGTGATGATGAAGGTCAACGATCCCGAGAACCTGCTGATTATCTACCTGATAATCAAAACCATAGTGGTCGTGGTGGGCCACTACTTCGAAAGTTTTATGAATCTGGCGGAATTCCTGCTGATACTCCGGCGCTAAAACTCTATCCGGAATCCTCCGCTTTTCATCTCTTCGTAGCGATCCTTGTTGAACCTGTACGTGGTGGGCACGCGCCTGGGTGTGTTTTCGCTACGCTCTTTATCCGCTTCCAGCAATCCAAGATGAAGCATTTTGGCCGCGAAATTGCGGCGGTCGAAGTGCGTTCCAAGGATGGATTCATATAAGGACTGCAGTTGTGGCATGGTGAAAACCGGGGGAAGGAGGTCGAATCCTATTGGGCGGAAATGTATCTGTTCGCGAAGGCGGGAGATGGCTACGCGGAGGATACGGTCGTGGTCGAACGCCAACGCCGGAACGGCATTCAGCGGGAACCATCTGGCCTTGGAGGCATCATCTCCTCCGGCGACAGGGCCTTTCTTGACGAGGGCGAGGTATGCAATTGTGATGACCCGTTCGCGCGGATCGCGGTCGACATCGGTGAATGCGCCGAACTGCTCTATGTATAGGGGCTCGAAGCCCGTTTCTTCTTTCAATTCACGGAGGGCGCCGGTGTCGGCGTCTTCATCGATGCGCATAAAGCCTCCGGGGAAGGCCCAGCACCCGCGGAAAGGCTCTATGCCACGTTCTATCAACAAAACGGACAGCCCTTCCCTGGTGTCGTATCCGAAAATAACGCAGTCGGTCGTGACGGCCGGATGGGGATAATCGTACTTAAACATAATACAAAGATAAAGGTTTTTGTGTAAATTTTACTCAAAATGTTTGGATGTTTAATTTTTGTGTGTATCTTTGCGTAAAATTCACACAATATGAAAGCGCCTAAAAATACTTTTTGGAAGTTCGCCTTGATGGGGCTGATTTCCCTGCTTTTGCTGATTCCCCTGGCAATGGTTAAAGATTTGATCCGTGAACGGTCCAACCGCGCCCAGGAAGCTTCCGGAGAAGTTGCCGGAAGTTGGGGTGGCGCCCAGACACTGGAGGGCCCTACCCTGGTATTCTCTTATGTAGAAACATCCGGGACGGGAGACAAAAAGAAGGAGGAAACAAAGAAAAACGAGGTGTATCCTTCTGTTTTAAACTGCGAGTATTCTGTTGATAATCAGCTTCTTCACCGATCCATATATGATATTCCCGTCTACACTGCCAATGTGAACGAAGAAGGGACTTTTATCGTCCCCGAATCTATGGCACAGAAGGAAAAACTGTCCCTGACAGCAACCATTAAAGTGAGCGACTTGCGCGGAATCGATGGACCGATTATTCTGGAAACCAACGGGAAACAGTTTACTGCAGACGATGGGAATTCCGGAACCGTCAGGTTCTATATTAAGCCTGGTGACATCCCGATGGACGGTTCGACCATTCCTTTCAAAGTGAGTTTCAAAGTGCGCGGATCTTCTTCTATTTCCTTTAAGCCTTATGGAGATGAAACGAAGGTTATAGTTAAATCCAACTGCCCGAATCCGTCCTTTAACGGAGACTTTCTTCCGGTCGGCCGGGAGATAGATGAGAACGGTTTTTCTGCCGAATGGCGAGTTTCCAAAATCAACCGAGGAGCGCCAAGCGAAAGCAGGATGGGTGTAAGCTTCCTGCCGGAAGTATCTCAGTATCAGCAGTCTGAGCGTTCGGCAAAATATGGTCTCCTTATCATAGTTCTGGTATTTGCCGCCGGGCTGATGGTGGAGCTGGTGGGAAAGAAAAAGATCGCTCTTGTTCAGTATCTGATAATCGGCCTTTCGCTGGTGCTCTTCTACGCCCTTACCCTTTCCTTCTCGGAATTCATTTCCTTCGGCCTGTCTTATCTGATTGCCGCCGCGATGACGACGGCCGCCCTGCTCGGATACTTCCGGGGCATACTGAAAAGCAGGGCAGCATATACGCTTGCCCTGCTTGTGGCCGTTACTTATGCTCTCTGCTACATCCTCCTTCAGATGGGCACCTATGCCCTGCTGACCGGAAGCCTGGTGCTGTTCGTCGTGCTTGCAGTAATAATGTATTACACTGCCAGCATCGAGGAGCCCGACCTGCTGCAGCAGAAGGTTTAGAGCTGCCGGGCGCCGTCGCTCACGACAACGTCGTAAATCTTGGGTTCGTGGCCGAATTTGGCTGCGAACTTTTCTTTTGCCGCGGCGATGAAGGGCTCGTAGAGTTCGTCCTTCACGAGGTTGATGGTGCATCCGCCGAAGCCGCCGCCCATTACGCGGGAGCCGGTGACGTCCATCTTGCGGGCAAGCTTGTTGAGGAAGTCGAGTTCTTCGCAGCTGACTTCGTAGAGGCGGCTCATTCCGAAGTGGGTCTGGTACATCATCTCGCCGACGGTCTCGTAGTCGTCGCGCTCGAGGGCGTCGCAGACATCCAGCACGCGCTGAACCTCGCCGATCACATACTCTGCGCGGAGGAAGTCCTCTTCGGGAATCTGGTCGCGGACCTCATCGAGCCATACGCGCTTGGCATCGCTCAGGAACTCCACCTCGGGGTGGTTCTTGCGGATTGCGGCAGCGGCGTTCTCGCAGGATTCGCGGCGCTTGTTGTAGGCGCTGGAGGCGAGTTCGTGCTTGACGCAGGAGTCTACGAGGACCAGCTTGTAGCCCTTTGGATTGAAGGGGAAGTACTTGTATTCCAGGGTTTTGCAGTTGAGGCGGATGAGGCAGCCGGCCTTGCCGAAGCAGGAGGCGAACTGGTCCATTATGCCGCACTTTACGCCGCAATAGTTGTGCTCGGTGCTCTGGCCGATCTTGGCAAGTTCGAACTTGTCGATGCCGTTGTGGAAGAGTTCGTTAAGGGCGAAAGCGAAGGTGCTCTCGAGGGCTGCGGAGGAACTGAGGCCGGCGCCGAGGGGAACATCTCCCGCGAAGACGGTGTCGAATCCTTCCACCTTGCCGCCGCGTTTGATGGTCTCGCGGCATACGCCGAAGATGTAGCGGGCCCACTGCTCTTTAGGGGCGTCTTCTTCGTTCAGGCCGAATTCTGTCTGGGCGTTGTAGTCGATGCTGAATGCGCGGACTATGTTGGTGCCGTTGAGTTTGATTTCTGCCATGATGCCTTTGTCGATGGCGCCGGGGAACACGTAACCGCCGTTATAGTCGGTGTGTTCGCCTATGAGGTTGATGCGGCCTGCGGAGGCAAAAGTGGTTCCTCCCTCTCCGAAGAGGGATACGAATTTTTCGTGGATCTGGGTTTTCATTGACATATTGTAGTAGTTTTAGTTTTTACTGGTTTGCATCTTCAAATTTAGTGTTTTTAACGGAATAATGTGGTGTTTGTTCCCGATTTTGGCCGTTTTTCGTAACAAACTCCAATTCCAGTATTATGGGGTAGTGGTCGGAGAGGCCGCCGAGGTAGCGGGGGCCGGAGAAGGTGCGGAGGGGTTTCTGGCCGGAGAAGCGGGTGTCGCGGGTGGAGAGATGGGGCGGGGCGAAGATGTGTTCGCGGGCGGTCAGGCCTTCGAGCACCGGGCAGCCGTCGATCTTTTCCCATTTTCCCTGGAATTTGATGGTGCCAGCGCCCTTCGGATATGCTGGCTCTATCCCTAGCGCGGGGATCACTTCGTCGTTGAAGTCGCCTACAGCCACAATGCGGCGTATCCCTTCTGCCAGCAGCGAATCCCTCAAAGCCAGCAGCCTCCCCATCGCCAGTTCCCGCCTACCGTCTGAACCCTTTCCAACTTTAGACGGATGGTGGTTGACCAGTATTGCCACCGGTGCCGCTGGAAGGTATTCCCCCTGAGGGAGTTCGCCCTTTGGGCTCACCCCACCATCCCTTCGGGACGGTCCCCCCGCTATCGAACCGCGGGTGTTACGTCCCTCGGGGGGAATACCTTCCGACGGCACCAGAACCACCAACAGAATATCGCGAGTGGGGAGTAAACGGCCGGAGGAATCGGTGAGGTGGCAGGGCTTCGTATAGAGAAGGCGGAAGCGGCTGCGGCGGTAGAGGAGGGCGCAGTCGATGCCGCGATGGTCGGGGGAATCATAGTGGACAATGCTGTAATCCAGCTTTCGCAAAGCGGTGCGGGAAAGCAGTTTCTGAACCACCTGCCGGTTCTCCACTTCCGCAAGGCCGATGACATCCGGCACCGCACCGAATTCGTCGCCGGCGAGCATTATGGTCTTGGCTATGCCGTTGCATTTGTCGCCAAAGTGCGGCCTGGACTCGAATAGGTTCTCTACGTTCCAGAACATACACAAAAAGTCCGGTCCCCCGGCAAGAGAGCCAAGGAGACCGGACAACAAGAAACAACAATACGCAATCATCAGCGGCAAACATAGTAAAAACCGGCCTCTTCGAACCCCCTGAAACTTAAATTTTCGGACCATAAAGTACGATTATTTAAGTTTCCGTATCGCGAAAAATCTTTATCTTTGGATTATTAAACATAAACTTTAGAAAATGAGTCTGAAATGTGGAATAGTGGGGCTGCCGAACGTGGGCAAATCCACACTTTTCAACTGCGTAAGTTCCGGGAAGGCGCAGAGCGCCAACTTCCCTTTCTGCACCATAGAACCCAACCTGGGCAGCACCAACGTGCCTGACCGCCGCCTGGACGTTCTCACCGAAATCTGCCATCCGCAGCGGACCATCCCAGCTACGGTGGATATAGTGGATATCGCCGGCCTGGTGAAGGGCGCGAGCCGCGGGGAGGGACTGGGCAACCAGTTCCTGGCTAATATCCGCGAATGCGACGCCATCCTTCACGTGCTGCGCTGTTTCGACGATGGCAACA
>CAMJJO010000119.1 GCA_946406095.1 uncultured Bacteroidales bacterium
TCGATTCCGGCGAGATTGATGTCGCCAGGCACATAGATATCTTTTCCCAGACCACCAAAAGCCCTACGGGATACGAGCAGCTCTGCAATTATCTGGCATCCAGGATGGCTGCCCCGGGGCTTCTTGAAGTGCACAATACAATTTGCAGTCAGGTCGCATCCCGCCACAAGGAATTGATGGATTTCGCCCGCAGGCACGACATAATCGTATTCGTGGCAGGCAAGGAGAGCTCGAACGGACACGTGCTTTGCAATCTGTGCGCCGGCGAGAATCCGCGGACGCATCTGGTCGGTTCAGCTGCCGAAATCGACCCTTCCTGGTTCAGGCCGGAAGACTCCGTTGGAGTGTGCGGTGCGACATCTACCCCCAAATGGTTGCTGGAAGAAGTGGCCGGGCATATCAAAAATTTGCATTAATCCTTGGGAATCATTATTTTTGCGCGTTATATCCGAAACTGATCAATAGATATTTATATGGCAACAACAGCTGATTTCAAAAACGGCCTCTACCTCAATTTCAACGGTAAGCCTTGTATGATCGTATGGTTCCAGCATGTCAAACCCGGCAAGGGCCCCGCTTTCGTCAAGACCAAACTCCGTAACCTCGAAAACGGCCGCATCCTCGAAAACACTTTCACCGCCGGTGCAAAGATCGAGACCATCAACGTCGAACGTCGTCCCTACCAGTTCCTTTATGGCGACGAGGACGGATTCAACTTCATGCACGAAGAGACCTACGAGCAGATCCATCTTCCCCACGACGTGGTGGAGAATTCCGACCTTATGAAAGAAGGGCAGCACGTGGAAATGATGTTCGTGGCCGACGAAGAGCGCTGCCTCACCTGCGAGCTTCCGACCTACGTGACCCTGGAGGTTACCTATGCCGAACCTGCAGTGAAGGGCAACACCGCTTCGACTTCTGCTCTTAAGGAGGTCACCCTCGAGACTGGTGCCAAGATAATGGTTCCCCTCTTCATCAACCAGGGAGACGTCATCACCGTGAACACCACCGACCGCAGCTACGGCCAGCGTGTTTAATTGACCCGTTCGATCTTGAACTGCTGGATTTCGTTCTTACCATCCGCGCAGTAAACGAAGATCGTCACAAGGTATGTCTCGCCCCCGGCATTCAGATTGCCGAGGGCGTATTTCATATTTGCGCGCCCGGCAGTGTATGTGACTTCGAAAGAACGGGGAGTATGGGAATTGAAGAACGAGTTGACTATCTGGCGTGCCTGCACCTTGCTGGAATTTCCGCCCTTGGAGAGCACGGAAATGTCCAGGGTCTCGGAGAACCAGGCCGAAAGGGCGTCGGCGTTGCCTTGCGAAAGATACTTGGAAATGGGCACGAACACGTCGTAATTGCCGCTCTGGGCTTTCGCCCCTTGCGCGACAAAAATAAAGGACAGCACGATTAATGCCTTGAAAATAAATTTCATACCAAAGCCATTCTTTTGCAAAATCTGCGCCATCTTGTTATCTTTGCGTTATGAAAATGATTCTGCTCACAGTCGGCAAGACGGATGTGCCCTGGGTGCGTGCCGGATTGGATCTTTACGTCGGCCGGCTCCAACATTATGCGCGTTTCGAGTTGAGGGAGATTCCCGAACTCAAGGGCGTGGCTTCGCTGACCGAGGAGCAGATCAAGGCAAAGGAGGGAGCGCTGATCCTGAAAGAGGCCGAGAATGCCGAAATGATCCTTCTCGACGAGCATGGCAGAGAGTTCCGTTCGATGGAATTTGCCAAAGAACTCCAGAACCGGATGAACCGTGGCGGAAAGGATATCTGTTTCGTCGTCGGAGGTGCATACGGGTTCAGCCCGGAGGTGTATGCCAAAGCCTCGGGAAAGATATCTTTAAGCAAAATGACCTTCTCTCATCAGATGGTGAGAACGATTTTTGCAGAGCAGCTATATCGAGCCTTTACTATTATTAAAGGTGAACCATATCATCACGAATGAACAGGCGTAAGATAATGGATATCGCGGCGGCCTGCCTATTGGCGGTCAGCCTGCTGCTGGCGGGGCTTTCCAGTCTCGGCAGCTATCCGTCGCGCCAATCGGAAGTCGCCGCCCGCAGGCTGGAGAACAAAGTCAACCGCCGGATGGTGGAGATGGACCGTTATGTGCAGGAGGCGCTGCAGACACCGCCAGATGAGTGGATCGGCCTGGAGGGGCTGCCTTCGGACATGGTCATCTACCGCTACGTGAACGATTCCCTGCAGAGCTGGCGAAACCGTTTCCCCGTGCTCAATGACGATGTCCAGGTGGGGGTGGTGTTCGACGTGATCTCCAACCCCAGGGCTCCGGGAAGGTCCCCTCTCGCCAGCATAGGCAGCGAGGTCAGCTTTGTCAATCTGGGCCCTAAATGGTATCTGGCGAAAGCGGTGGACAGCCTTGGCATGCTCGTCATAGCAGGCCTGGAAATGGTAAATGCCAACAGTGAAGATCCCCGCTCCTATACCATACAGCCGATATCTTTCAGCGAAGGAAGGGAAATCTGCGTGGATGGTGTGCCCAAGTTCAAGATAGTCCGGGAATCCATGGATTCGGCGGTCCCTCTGAACCCCGCGCTGCTTTTCTTCGCGCTTGCTTTCTTTGCTGTCAGCGCGTTCGTATTCCTCTTCTCCAAACCCACGCTTCGGCGCTTCTGGATAGCATTCGTACCCATAATCCCGATAATGGCGATGCTGCAGGCCTGGGGAAAGAGCGTGGCCAACGTCATCCCTATTTTCTCGCCCACGGTGTATGCCGATTCCGGGCCGTTCTACTCCCTCGGGGCGCTATTCAACTATCTGCTGGCCATACTGCTGGCGGTGGGGTTCCTTTATGTAATCCGGAGGGATATTTACCGCCGTCTGCGCAGCCGGAAATCCCGCATTCTGTGGACGGTGTTCATCTGCCTCGCCGTGATAGCTGTGCTCTGCTACACCATCTTCGCGCTGAGGAGCATAGTGCTAAACTCCAACATCTCGCTGGAGCTTTACAAGTCGGAGGATTTCAGCGTAATCAGTGCTCTGGTCATCTTCTCATACATCCTTTTGCTGACTACGGTGATGATGCTGGTGCAGATGCTCACGCCGCTGTTTTCGCGCCGGCCGGCCATCCGCATCACCCTGTCTGTGTTCGGGGCGGTGCTCTTCGTCGGCATTACGGCATCCCTCGGCCTGAAAAAGGAGCAGGCAAGCCTGGAGGTGTGGGCCAGAAGGCTTGCAGTCAGCCGGGACATATCGCTGGAAATGCGCCTGCGTTCGGTGGAAGACCGCATAGCTTCGGATCCCCTCATCGCATCGCTCTCGCTGCTGGATAACGGCGGCGCCAGCATCAGCAGCAGGCTGGAAGAAAGCTACCTGCGCCGCATAATGCGGGACTACGATGTCTCCGTGTCGCTGCGACCGGAGGATTTTGCCGTGATGAACAGCGGTGAGCCGATAGCTCCGGATTCCCACTTCCGCTATGTGGATACCGGGAACGGATTTGTGAATTACGTGGGTGTATTCTACTATCGCATAGGAAATTACGGGATCAGTCGGGTGCTTATCAAAGTGGGGCAGAAAATGGGATGGAAGATCAGTGGCTACGCCAGCATCATCGGGCCCACCCTGCCCGGGGAGGTGCTGATTCCCGCAAAGTACTCCTTTGCCCGCTACGACGAAGGCAAACTGCTGACTTTCAAGGGGAACTTTGCTTATTCGATGAAGATGGACGAGCGCTGGGAGACGGAAGCCCGGGTCAAGCAGGAGAACTGGATCCACTTCATCTACCCGGTGACATCCACCGAAACCGTGGTAATCTCACGCCAGAAAATCAAGGGCATAAATTACGCAATTTCCATCATATTCATAGGGCTGCTGTGCTTCCTCTTCTTCTCGCTGGTGTCGATGCGCAAGGCAAGGCGCAAGACGCTGGGGCAGAGCTATTTCCAGACCCGCATCCGGCTGGTGGTGCTGGTGTCGCTGGTGATCACTCTGGTCACGATGGCGGCGGTGAGCATGGTCTTCGTGATCAACCGGAACGAGGTGAACCGCAACACTTTGATGTCCGAGAAGATAAATTCCATCCAGGCATCGATTTCGGCTCGTGTCCGCTCTGGCGGAATCACCGACCTGCGCTCGCAGGAAATGTTGCGTCTGATCAGCGATGTAGGCAATAATACAAATGCGGATATCACCATCTACAGCCCTTCCGGAATGATATTGATGTCGACTGCGCCGGACGTCTTCTACCAGATGATGGTGGAGCCCAGGATGGACGCGGATGCATATCTTTCCACCGTCCGGAACACCAGCCGGTACTACATCCACAAAGAGAAGATAGGCAGCCGTTCATTCTATAGCATGTATGCGCCTCTGCTAGCGGAGGACGGGTCGGTAATGGCCATAATATCAGCTCCTTACACCGATGAGAACTATGATTTCGAATCTTATGTGGTGAGCCATTCGCTGATGATAGTCTCGCTGTTCATCTTCCTCTTGCTGGTGGCTACTTTCATGGTTACGCGGGTGCTGCGGCTGATGTTCAAGCCCCTGGCGGAGATGGGAACCAAGATGAATGTGGCGGGAGCCGATGACCTGGAAACCATCGACTATAAGAGCACCGACGAGATTTCCGGCCTGGTCAAAGCATACAACCGGATGGTGACGGAGCTGCAGGACAGTACTCTGAAACTGGCCCAGGCGGAGCGCGACAAGGCCTGGAGCGGAATGGCCCGCCAGGTGGCGCACGAAATCAAGAATCCGCTCACTCCGATGAAGCTCCAGATCCAACGTCTCATCCGCCTCAAGAACAAGGGGGATGACAGCTGGCAGGATAAGTTCGACGAGATCAGCCGCATCTTGCTGGATCATATAGAAATACTTTCCGAGACCGCAAACGAGTTCTCGTCGTTCGCCAAGCTATACGATCAGGAACCCGACGAAATAGACCTTGCCGCCATGCTCCAGGAGGAGATCTCCATTTTCGACAACAGGGAAGGTATCCGTTTCGAGTATATCGGCCTGGACGGAGTGAAGGTGATGGGGCCGAAGCCTCAGCTGACCCGTGTTTTCGTTAACCTCATAAACAATTCCGTGCAGGCGCTCGTCGAGAGCGGCGTAAAGGACGGAGTGGTGCGGGTGAGTCTCCGCAATTCCATCACCGAAGGCTTCTACGACATAGTGTTCGAAGACAATGGACCGGGGGTCGCAGAAGAGCATGTCGACAAGCTTTTCACCCCGAATTTCACCACCAAGAACAGCGGTTCCGGCCTTGGCCTGGCAATATCGAGAAGCGTGCTGGAACGTTGCGGGGCGGCGATTTCATACTCCCGTTCCTTCTCTCTGGGAGGGGCCTGCTTCACAATTCTTTTCCCAAAAGGATAATTTTTGACAAAGCCCGCTGAAATCTTCGCAGTTTTCGTTATCTTTGTGCTATGAAGATAACGGATGCAAAGTTCGCTGGCAGTTGCACGAGGGTTTCCTCCAAACCCAAGCGTCGGCTGCCCGAATTTGCTTTCATAGGCAGGTCGAACGTCGGCAAGAGCTCGCTTATCAACATGCTCACCGGGAACGGTAAACTGGCTATGACTTCCTCCACTCCAGGCAAGACCAAGCTGATCAACCATTTCCTTATCAACGACAGCTGGTATCTGGTGG
>CAMJJO010000120.1 GCA_946406095.1 uncultured Bacteroidales bacterium
TCATTTATTGTCTCCATTAATCAGGTTTACTACCACTTTTACCATGATGTCCATTTCGTCTGTCTTGCTTTCAGCAATCATCAAGGTGAGTGCGACCAATGCATTATCCGCTATACGTTTATGCCCATCAGGAGCATATAGGATGCGGTTATTTTCCATGAACCAAAGGAAGAGGGTAGCAGCGATACGTTTGTTACCGTCCGTGAAAGAATGGTTCTTGACAACAAGATATAGCAGCATCGCCGCCTTCTCTTCAACCGAAGGGTACAAGTCTTTGCCGTCCCAGGTTTGGTAAATCTGTCCAATTGAACTATGAAAAGACTGGTCTTTTTCGTGAGCAAAAAGGTCGCTTTCGCCGAACTTAGTTTTGAGGCCACGAATGACATCCATCGCGTTTTCATATGTCGCGCGAAAGTATTCTTTGCTCGTCGATCGAATCATTAAGTTCTGGTAGTCATAACGATCCAGAGTATCCAGGGCGTAAGTATAATCCTTGACGACATCAAAAATGGAATGTATCTGGTCGTCGGCTGGAGAGTTCAGATATCCCATCGTCCTGCCCATTACATCCACAAGTGCCTTGAGATCATCATATTTCTGCTGGACCAAGTCGTTCTTGATCGCATAGCCTTTGATGAGATATTCCTTGAGGACAGAGTTCGCCCAGATACGGAACTGGGTGCCTCGCTTGGACTTGACCCGGTAGCCTACGGAGATGATTACGTCGAGATTATAGAAGACTACGTCTCGAGTCTGCGTTTTGCCGGGAATCGCTCCGTGTTGAGTGGTTGTCCGGAATTTCCGGATAACCACCTCACGAATCAATTCACCTTCCCTAAAGATATTTGAAATGTGCTCGCTGATAGTTCTTTTATCTTTATCGAACAGCAAGGACATTTGAGCCTGTGTAAGCCAAACGGTTTCGTTTTCAAGTTTGACATCAATTTTGGTGCTGCCGTCTGCAGTTTCATAAAGGATAATCTCGCCTTTGGAAGGAGTGATTTGCTGCTCCTGATTTGTATGTGTTGCCATATAGTTGTATATTTGAATTGTGGAAAGATTGAGTGTTATAACGGTGCCCGCCATCGATTTGGATGGGAACTACCATACCGCTTTCACGGTATTCGATGACATCTCTGAGGACTTACGGTCCTCGGCCGGATGGACATTGCGTGACGCCATCGAGTACTACGCCCGTAGATACGGGGTAGAGAAGGGCGCAATCAAGCTTATACGTCCTTTCGTCCCACAGGAAAAACACTTGCGGGATCTCGGAGAACGAGTATGAGGGTACGGGGTTGGAGCAACGGATAATCTCAGGTCCAAGAGCCCGCACCATTGGATGGGTCGGGTACTTTGTCCACATAACACGTTATTATGCTCCGTTTGATCGAGGACGGAAAACCTGAGATTTTTCAATTGCAAATATATATATTTATTCCGCCGAATAAACAGTATTTACAATCAAAAACAATGTGCATTGAAAGACTTTGCAGCCAATCATCGCGCTCAACGGGTTCTTCATACATTCTACCGGTTTTTCTTTATCGTCAACGAGATGGATTGCTGGCCGTTTTCCTCCTCCTTTTTACCGGAAGATGTCAAGGTGTAGCCTTCTGCTGCGGAGAACAAGTCATTGTAATCCGTTTCGTTAATAAATCCACCTATAAACTTTATGCTGCCGCTTCCAGACAATGTGATATGACTGCCGGGAGGGTCATTTGAAAGATAAATTGGACGTTTTAAATCTTTCATGACCTGTAGAGAAAAACGGCATTTTCTATACAGGTACCCCCTTTTTACCCCCTACCCGTCAAGGTTTTCCGGCATAACCTCTACGGGTCGGCCATTTTTTGCCCTACCTGTAGAGAAAAAAACCGAAAAACTCTACAGGTCTCTAACTAACGACTGGACCGGCCTCCGCCGTTCGCCGACGAGGTGCTCATTCCCTTTCTAGTGCTGTTGACCAAACGGAGGAAGGTTTGAAATACTGCAGAAGAGGCAGTTAAATTACAATTTATTTGATTCCACGCTGTTTCTTGATAGTCTCATACGCCTCCTGGATCTTTCGGAATTTCTCTTCGGCAGCCTTCTGCACGTCCGGGCCGAGGGATGCCACCTTGTCCGGGTGGTTCTTCATCGCCATGCGCCTGTAGGCCGCCTTCACCTCATCGTCCGTGGCCGACGGGGAAATCTCCAGCACTGCATAGGCGGAGGTCGTATCCCTGTAGTACATCGCGATGACCGAGGCCGCGTCGGAGGCGTTCAGCCGTATGGCGGAGGCTATCGCTTCGAGGACGCTCTTCTCGCTGGCGCTGAAGTCCCCGTCCGCGTTCGCTATACCCGCGAGGTAATGGAAGAGTTGGAGGCGCTGGGAGTAGTTCATATTGGCGGCTATCTGCCCGCCGACAGAGTAGACGTTTACCTCCTGCAAGGATAGGCCGGAGAGGATGCGCATGGCTTCGCTCACGGCCGCCTCGCCGAAGTTCTGCCGGACGAATGCCTTCACGTAGTCCAGTTCCGCCTGGAGTGTCTTCCCGTCGGCGCGTATCACCGCGGACGAGAGCACCAGAAGGCTCACGAGGAAGCTGTTCCGCTGCTCCGAGGCGCCGTAGCCGCCACGGTAGCTACCACCCTGCGCCCCGCCAGGCGCCGCTCCTCCGCTGATCTGGTGCGCCGCTTCGACGGCCCCCTCGATTACGCTCCCGGCAATCACGCCCAGCAGTGCGCCGATGGGCCCGAAGGCGACCCATCCCAGGAGTCCTGCTATCCATTTCGCTGTTCCCATACCGTGCTAAGTTAGCACTTTTTTGGCAAATGGTTTCGTATATTTGTACTGTCAATCTTTAAAGCCTTGAAAGATTTCGCAGCAATTGACTTCGAGACGGCCAACGAGCAGCCCAGCAGCGTCTGCAGCGTGGGCGTGGTGATCGTACGTGGAGGGCAGATTGTGGACTCCTTCTACAGCCTCATCCATCCCGAGCCTGAGTACTACCAGTGGTTCTGCCGGCAGGTGCACGGCCTGGGGCCGGAGGACACTGACGATGCACCAGTGTTCCCCTACGTATGGGAGAAGATAGCGCCCAGGATCGATGGGCTGCCGCTTGTGGCACACAACGCCCGCTTCGACGAAGGATGCCTGAAAGCTGCTTTCCAAGTATATCAGATGGACTATCCGGACTACATTTTCTTCGACACCTTAACCGCATCAAGGAGGCATTTCGGCAGAAGCATCCCGAATCACCAGCTCCAGACGGTAGCCGCCGTCTGCGGCTACGAACTCACAAATCACCACCATGCACTTACGGATGCCGAAGCTTGTGCGTATATTGCAATGTCAATCCTATAATATATGAAAAAGCTCATCATTGCCCTGACCACTCTGCTGCTCCTGGCGTCGTGCGGCGACAGGACCTCCCCCGTGAACTACAAGATATGGTACAATTGGCCGGAGAGGTTCCTTCCGGACTTCTCTACCCTCGGAGAGCCTGACGTCCAGGGCGTAAAGCGCAACCTCGACCTGCTGGACATAGTGGACACCATCAACCACTACGCCGCACTGTTCGAGACCACGCTGAAGGTCGGGAAGACCGAGGAATACACCTTCAACGTCACCACTGACGACGGTTCCCGTTTCTACATCGACGGGGAACTGATGATAGAAAACGACGGTGCGCACCGCCCAATACAGAAGTTCTGCACCAAGACCCTGGAAAAGGGCAGGCACGAGCTCAGGCTGGAGTTCTTCGACTACGACAAACTGCAGACGCTGGAGTTCCTGTACTCCACCCCCACCATCGCGGAGCGACGGTTCAACGACAATATAGAGAAGGAGCAGGACAGGCTCACCAGCAGGAAGGGCTTCGTAAAACCCCAGGTGAAGGAGGCGTGGAAGCGCTTCGCGGCCTGGAAGGGAGATGACGAGGTGCTGGTCTTCCCCTTGCTCACCGACATCCACTCCAACAACAATTTCCAGTATAAGCACATAGTTTATGCCTCAGTCGCCGGCAAGATGTTCGGCGCCGACTTCATGGCCCTCCTGGGCGACATAGGCCTCAACTCCATCCCCACGACCCTCGACAAAAAAGAGGCCAAGAAGATGATAGACAATACCTTGGCGCAGATGTACAAGTGGGATGGGATGTGGATCTTCGCCCCCGGCAACCACGACTGGGACGGTGGTGAAGGCGAGTGGCTCACGGAGGAGTATCTGACCGACACCTTCCAGCGCCCCTGGGAGAGCAGGGCGGGCGGCAACCTCCACCTCACCGGCAAGACCTATGGCTGGTACGACATCCCCGGAAAGGGATTCCGCATCATCTTCCTCAACAGCTGCTGCACCCGCACGCTCGGCGGCACCTACTATCTGGTGGATGAGGAAGAGGAGAACTGGCTGAAGGAGACGCTGGAGGCTACCCCTGCGGAAATGCACGTGATTGTGCTGGCGCACTTCATGCCCGACCCTATGGGCCGCTGGCAGACTAATATGAACCTCAACTACCTGAAGGAGAACAACGCCCGCGTGATGAAGGTCCTTTCGGATTATGCCGCCAAGGGCACTCTCGTGGGGATGTTCACCGGCGACAGCCATGTGAACGACTATGACCGCAACGCTGGCGTAAACTACTATATCTCACAAGGTTACGGATGGAACGGGCCCGAAATGCTTCTCCCCACCAACAAGCACGCATACTTCGACTACCGCCAGTGCCTATGCATCGACGTGGTGGCCGTCAAGCCTGCCAAGCGTGAGGTACATACCTTCCGCATCGGCGCCGGAGGTGAAGAATACGACTATAGCTTCGGGTACTGATGAGAGTCGTCATTCAAAGGGTATCCTCCGCCTCCGTCACGATTGACGGGGCCGTCCGGTCGCAGATCGGGCCGGGGCTGCTGGTGCTGCTTGGCGTGGGCCAAGATGACGATACCGCCGATATCGATTATCTGGTAAAGAAGACCGCCGGGCTTCGCATCTTCGACGATGAGAACGGCGTGATGAACCGCAGCGTGGTGGATATTGAGGGAGATGTTCTTGTGGTAAGCCAGTTCACCCTGATGGCATCCACCAAAAAAGGCAACCGGCCGTCTTACATCGAGGCAGCCGGCCACGAAAAGGCCATCCCCCTGTATGAAGAGTTCTGCCGCAGGATGTCCGCCGCGATCGGCAAACCAGTCGGCACCGGCGAATTCGGCGCCGACATGAAAGTCGCCCTGGTCAACGACGGCCCCGTGACCATCTGCATAGACTCAGCGACTATCAAATAAGAGAGGCCGGCTTGCTACTTCTGGTAGCCGTCCTTGGTAATAATGGGCTTGCCGTCTGCGTCGAGCAGCGGGGTGAGGCCGCCGCCGTAGCCGCGGCAGACGAACAGGTAGTTCACGCCTGTTTCTTTGTCAACAATGACGATGGCGTCGGTCATGAAGGAGACGCCTTCCTTTTCTTTGATGTCGAATCTGTCTTTTGCCATAATATT
>CAMJJO010000121.1 GCA_946406095.1 uncultured Bacteroidales bacterium
CCGGCGATTATGCCGAAGCACAGTATGGATATCAGGAGGGTGTTCATGGTGGTTTTACGCTGGTCTTCCCAAAGATAGTGATAATTTTTATAACCCTTTTTGGTTGCCGTAGTGTCGTTGACGTCCGGCATTTAAGGACGTCGACGTCAAAAAAGGCCGATAATGCTTTTGACGTCCTTGTTCTCCGGACGTCGACAGCACTTGAAAACACTGAGCGCCTCAGCGCGAATGGCGGAGGGATTTGCACAGTCGCTGCGCTCCTTTGCACATCCCTCGGTCACCGGGAGCAATCATAATACAGGTGCGTGGCTGCGCCGCGCTTTTTGCGTGCTGCCGTGCCCTTATGAAAGCAAGCTTTCAACGGCCACACCATCACGCAAAAACGCCGCACTGTCGTGCGGCGCCTGATTCTGATTGCATTGCGCGGTGAGAGAGGGATTCGAACCCCCGGTACGTTGCCGTACACCTGTTTTCGAGGCAGGCTCCTTCAACCACTCGGACATCTCACCTGGTGAAAGGGACTGCAAATATAGCAATTTATCTGCAATCCCAAACAATTACATTCTTTTCACCTTTGCAAGGAAGGCGCGGACGTGCTCCGTGTATTCCTCGGGATGCTTGGCGTAGGAGTTTGCATGGACTGCGCCTTCGCCGACCCACATCTCCTTGTAGCCGTGGATCTTGGCATCGTAGTTCTTCTGCAGGTGGCTGAAAGGCACGAAGTCGTCGGCATCGCCGTGGATGAACAGCATCGGGCGTTCGCATTTGGCGAGCTGCTTCACGGAAGAGGCCTCCTTGAAGCTCCAGCCATAGCGGCTCTTGCAGACTATGGATGCGGAATTCAGCACGGG
Organism: uncultured Bacteroidales bacterium; assembly: GCA_946406095.1. GTDB lineage: Bacteria > Bacteroidota > Bacteroidia > Bacteroidales > UBA932 > Cryptobacteroides. The sequence goes on from CAMJJO010000121.1 coordinate 852, forward strand.
GAAGGTGGGAAGATGGAAGGAATCCTTCAGGTTGTGGGCGAACTGGTCCCAAACGGAAGAATAACCGCAATCCTCCACGAATGCGCGCACATACGCAGGCAACTCGTCACCGCTCATCATCATGGTGGCGGCAGCGCCCATCGAAACTCCGTGAACGACCATGAAGTCGTTGTGCCACAGGTCGTTGGCAACTGCAGCCCAGCGCTCCACGTCGAGGCGGTCGAGCCAACCCATGCCGGCGGCACGGCCTTCGGAATAGCCGTGGTACTGCAGATCCGGCACCATTACGTTGTAGTTGAACTGATCCCTGTACATCTTCACCAGATAGAGGAACACGAGGTGGTTGTCGGTATAGCCGTGCACCACCACCGCAGTGCCTTCTGCCTTGGCGGGATTCTTTGCAGGGGCATAGACTGCGTGAATCTTGAATCCGCCCTCTCCGACTATGGTAGTGTCTTTGAAAACTCCGGCATTGTGCAGATTGTCATACCAGGCGATCACGCCGGGGCAGAGGGAATCCGCTTTATGGCGGGTGCGTTCGATATCATCCACTCCGTGAGGAGTAGGCTTCAGTGCATAATTGCACATGAACTTGCCGGCCAGGCACCCTGTGAACAGGGGAGCGGCAATCAGAATGGCCATCAGCGGCCGTAAGATAGACTTTCTCATATTAGCTTAAGTGTTGTTATTGTGCTACAAATTGATAAATGATATATCCTTGCTGGCGGTCGGGCGCCGTAGTGCTCATACTGAACTTGCTCATCCTTGCTGCGCGCACGGCAAAGGAACGCAGGCATCCGTCGGAAGATGACGAACCCTCGTCCACCTTGGCGCCCACCACCGTGCCTTGCTTGTCGACGGTGATGTTGATCCGCACCTCGCCGGCACCTATGCAGCGGTAGGCGGGGATGGGCAGCCGGCTTGCCTTGCGCCCTTCGAGCTCGTAAGTGAGCACCGACGGCCCGCTGTACTTTGCTTCTTTCTTCTCGGGGCTCTCCTTCTTGGGAGTGGGAGCTGCCACGATCTCGTTGTCCTGAGGCACTTCCGGGGTCTTCTTGAGGTCCTCTTTCAATTTCTCGGCGTCTTTATACAGCTGCTCGGCATCTTCTGCGGAATGGCGGTCATCTTTCAAGGCGGAACGGTCCACTACAACGTTCCTTACCGGCTCATAGCCTCCGGCGAGCATCTCGTTGAGGCGCTCGTTGATGGCCTGCTTGAGGTCCAGTTCCTTCTTCAGCTTCTCCACCTGCTCTGCCTTGGTGAAGTCCAGCACGAAAGACGACTCCTTTTTCAAAGTCGCACCGAGCTGAACTGCCATCAGCACGATCAGCACCAGAAGGTGCACGATCACTGTGATGTATAGCCCGGCCCGGTCGTCTTTGGAGATGCGCATAGCCTGCGTTTAGGCGTTTTTCTTGTCTTTGCGGAGCGCCTTCTCCACGGTATTCATGATCATGTTGATGGCAACCTTGTTGTGGCCGCCCTGGGGGATGATGATGTCTGCATAGCGCTTGCTGGGTTCGATGAACTGCAGATACATCGGCTTCACCGTGCGGCTGTAGCGCTCGATAACCCATTCCACGTTCTTTCCGCGCTCGCGGATGTCCCTTGCCATCACCCGCATCAGGCGGTCGTCGTCGTCAGCGTCCACGAAGAGCTTGATGTCCATCTGGTCCCGCAGTTTCTTGCAGGTGAAGATGAGGATGCCCTCGATGATGATCACGTCCGCCGGCTCCACCGTCACGGTCTCGGTCTTGGAACGGGAGCAGCTGATATAGGAATAAACCGGCTGATGCACGGTCTTGCCCTCTTTGAGCTCGGCGAGCTGCTTGCAGAGCAGTTCCCAGTCGATTGCGTCCGGATGGTCGAAGTTCTGGTTACGCTTCTGCTCGTCCGTGAGGTTGCTGGAGTCTTTGTAGTAGGCGTCCTGGGGGATGACCACCACATCTTCTTTCAAACGGTCCTTGATGGCCTTCACCACCGTGGTCTTGCCGGAACCTGATCCGCCGGCTATGCCGATTACCAACATATTCTAGAATTCTGCGTTTTTAGGAGTCCTGGGGAACGGAATGACGTCGCGGATGTTCTGCATGCCCGTGATGAAGAGCAGCAACCTCTCGAAGCCGAGGCCGAAGCCGCTGTGGGGGCAGCTGCCGAAGCGGCGGGTATCCAGATACCACTCCAGGGTGCGGCGGCTCATCCCGAGCTCGTCGATGCGTGCGTCGAGCTTGCCGTAATCGGCCTCACGCTCGCTTCCGCCGATGATTTCTCCGATTTTCGGGAAGAGCACGTCCATGGCGCGGACGGTCTTGCCGTCTTCGTTCTGCTTCATGTAGAAGGCCTTGATGTCCTTGGGATAGTCCGTGAGGATGACGGGGCGGCCGAAGTGCTGCTCCACCAGATACCTCTCGTGCTCGCTCTGGAGGTCCACTCCCCAGCTGACCGGATATTCGAACTTGTGCCCGTCGGCAACGGCCTTTTCCAGAATCTCGATGCCCTCGGTGTAGGTGAGGATCTTGAATTCAGTGTTCACCACGCTCTGGAGGCGATCCAGGAGCTCATTGTCGTAGCGGTCGTTGAGGAACTTGAGGTCGTCGTGGCAGTTCTCCAGCGCATAGCGTACAAGGCTCTTGATGAAGTCCTCGGCAAGGGCCATGTTGTCTTTGATGTCATAGAAGGCCATCTCCGGCTCGATCATCCAGAATTCCGCGAGGTGGCGCGGAGTGTTGGAGTTCTCTGCACGGAAGGTGGGGCCGAAGGTGTAGATCTCGCCCAGCGCGGTGGCACCGAGTTCGCCTTCCAGCTGTCCGCTGACGGTCAGCGAAGTCCTCTTTCCAAAGAAATCCTTGCTGAAATCGACTCCTCCCTTCTTGTCCTTGGGGATGTTGAGCAGATCCAGGGTAGTGACCTGGAACATGTTCCCCGCGCCCTCGGCGTCAGCCGCGGTGATGAGGGGAGTGTGCAGATACACGAAGCCCTTGGAATGGAAATACTCGTGGATGGCGAAGGCCATCTGGCTGCGGAGGCGGAGCACCGCCCCGAAGGTGTTCGTACGCGGGCGCATATGCGCGACCGTGCGCAGATATTCGAAGGTCGTATCTTTCTTCTGGAGGGGATAACGCACCGGGTCGCATTCTCCCAGAACCTCGATTTCCGAGGCCTGGATCTCCACGGCCTGGCCGCTGCCGATGGATTCCACCAACTTGCCGCGAACCGCGATGCAGGCTCCTGTGGTCACCTTGGCAAGCAGTTCTGCATCCGTGGCCGTCTTGTCTACTACTATCTGTATATTATTTATGGTGGAACCGTCGTTCAAGGCTATGAACGCGATTTCTTTGTTTCCACGTTTAGTGCGCACCCAGCCCTTCGCGAGCACATCTTCTCCGGGTGCCTTTGCAAGAAGGTCCTTGACCTTCGTCCTGAGTATTTCCTGTGACATTCCTGTTTATTGCATTTTAAAAAGCAGCCCTCATAAAGGGGGCTGCTCTATAGTACCGGGGCGGGATTACTCGCCCTTTCTTGCTGAGTACATGATCTTAAGCGCGGAGCAGCGCCGCAGCTCCTGCTTAACATCGGTAATGATACCCATACGTACATCCTGGTCGGCCCTGATGCAGATCTGCATGAAGGCGCGGTCGTTCTCGCTCTTGGAATCACGCTCTGCTGCAACGAAGTCGCGGATATCGTCCACGGTCTTGAAAGAATCGTTGAGCTGAATACGTGCATCGGTGCCATACTGAGCCTGAAGGCTGCGGATAGGGGTTCCGATGTTGATATAAGAGGCGAGATCCTTGCGCTCAAGCTTCACGGATTCCGATGCCTGAGGGATCTTGACAACGACCTTGTTTTCGGTTTCCCTCATCTGGGTCGTCACCATAAAGAAGAACAGGAGCATAAAAACGATATCGGAGAGAGAACCGGAAGCGATTCCCGGCATTTCTTTCTTTCCCTCTTTCTTGAACATTGACATAGCTATATCCTCCTATCTTCTTCTTTTACCTACATCCTTAGGCTCGGCCTCGGAAATCTGCTGAGGAACGAGTTCCTTGATGATTTTCTGATGATCTTCGTCAAGAGCAAGGAACTTCTTTCCGAATTCCCTGGTAGCGGCCTCGTTACGGAGTTCGTTGACGGCTTTCACAAGCTCGTTCTGAACGGCGATGTAGGCCTGATAGCTGGTACCGCGGTCGTTCTGGAGGGAAATGACGCCCTTCGAAACCTTGCGGGTGCCGAGGCCGGCGATCTCGGTGGATTCCATGACGGGAAGGTTGGGATCGTCGGTAGGGTTGGTAAGGAAGATCTTGATCTTGTCTTTGAGCTGGCTAACGTCTATGGGTTCACTACCGGCCAAAATTCTGTCGGCGGAGTTAATCTTCACAATGATGATATTGCGACGATTGACTTTCTGGTCCTCTACCTTCTGGTTGGGGTCGGGCATAGGAGGCAGACGACGGCTCAGACCAGTCTGCGTTCCCATGGTTGTGGTCATGAGGAAGTAGCAGAGCAGGAGGAAAGCGATGTCGGCCGTTGAACTCGAATTAATCGCGGGTGTTTTCTTTGCCATAGTCCGTTAACCTTTTTTGTTCGTGAT
>CAMJJO010000122.1 GCA_946406095.1 uncultured Bacteroidales bacterium
GTTCGGGGTGCTTCCCACCTTTCCCTCACGGTACTGGTCCACTATCGGTCTTCCGATCATATTTAGCCTTGCGGCGTGGTCGCCGCAGATTCAGACAGGATTCCACGTGTCCCGCCCTACTCAGGTGGCATTCCCTGAACATCTACCTTACCCGTACGGGGCTTTCACCCTCTTCGGCGCATATTTCCATCTGCTTCTGGTTCGGTGATGTTCGCTTTGAATGCTCCTACAACCCCGAGCGGTCCGTAAACCACTCGGTTTAGGCTCTTCCCGTTTCGATCGCCACTACTCCGGGAATCGATATTTCTTTCTTTTCCTGTGGGTACTAAGATGTTTCAGTTCCCCACGTACTCTCCGCGATCGCTCGCGGTGACTGGTCTTCAACCAGCCGGGTTCCCCCATTCGGACATGCGCGGATCAATTCCTGTTTGCGGATCCCCGCGCCTTTTCGCAGCTTACCACGTCCTTCTTCGGTTTCGGAAGCCTAGGCATCCTCCGTTCGCTCTTGTTCTCTTTCTCGTGAATACTTAGTTTTCTTTGAAATTGTAGTCCCTTAATCGCAACTCGAAAAAACTCGAATTTCTAATTATCAGACTTAATCTCTTATCTTTCTTTACCTCTTTGTGTCTCTCAATATTGTCAATGAACTGTGCCGTTTTCTCAAACGGGCTGCAAAGATACGCACTTTTTCGAAACCTGCAAATTTATTTTTCATTTTTTTTCAAGTTTGAGCGTTTTTTTCAAAACTTCCTCCATAACCTTGTATCCTTCCAGGTTCGGATGCACCGCATCTCTGGCCAGGGAAGGGATCATTGCGCCGTCCGCAGTTTTCATCGCGCTGTGATAGTCCACGACGGGAATCCCCTTCCCTGCGGCGTAGTCCACGATGAGGGAATTCAGCTTTGCGATGGAAGGGCGGGGATCCCCGACACGCCTCCTCCAGCCGATCTCGAACGCGGGCAGCAGAGTGCAAAGGACCGGCTTGATTCCATTGAGCTGCGCCAGTTCCACCATCGACACGATATTATTGAAGGTATTCTCCACCGTTATATATCCGTTGTTGCGGCCGATGTCGTTGATTCCGGCGAGGATGACCACGTACTCCGGATGGAGCTCGATCACGTCCCTGCGGAAGCGGACCAGCATGTGCGAAGTGGTCTGCCCGCTGATGCCGCGGCCCACCAGACCGTATTCATCCAGCCAGGCACCGTCCGCCCTGGCCCAGCCGTCGGTGATGGAATCCCCCATCAGGACCGCCTTGGGCCTGGAAACGACTTCCCCGTTCTTTTGCTGATAGCGGTAGAACTTCGCCCAGTCGCTGTCCGTCTGCTCCGGAGCAAGCGGGCCACGGCGGATCACCGCCGCCCATCCTCCGCCGGGAGCCATCTTCACCCGCACCTTGCCATCCGAAGGAAACATCATCCACTCCTTCTTATAATCCCTTGCGGCGCGGTCCGCATTGCTCCCGTCCCGGTAGACATCCATCTCCGTAGCTCCTTCCATGAAGGACAGGTCCAGGGTCAGCTCCCTCGCAGTCCAGTTGGTGGTGGCGCCGACATACCAGCAGTCCCCCTTGCGCCGGGCGATGGCCACATATTCCCCCGCCCTGCCCTCCAGCGGCACCGTCTCGTCCCATACGGTGGGGATATCGGCGATGAACTTCAGGCACTCCGGCTCCTGCATATAGTTGGAGGGAGAGTCGCAGAGCATGGTCAGCGGGGCATAGAAGATGACGTATTCCGCAAGCTGGCGGCAGCGCGTGCCCTGGCTCATCGCCTCCGTACCCACACAGCGGAAGTTATCCCTGGTGGCATTGCGCATGGCACCCTGGGTGAAGTCCGCGGGCCCGGCGACATAACGCACGAACGGCGCCGTCACTTCGTAGGTGACCAGGTCCTTGTCGTTCCTGCCCCATTTCAGGTTCTCCAGCCCGAATATCCCCTCGAAATTGATGACATTCGGCCAGGTACGCTGGAGGCCGGCAGGCTTGAAGGCCCCGTGGAAGTCCAGCATCAGATGGTATTTCGCGGCGGTCTCGGCGGCACGGCGGTAGAAATCCACCACCGGCTGATCGTCCCTGTCCATGAAATCCACCTTGAACCCCTTCACTCCCATCTCGGAGTACACCTTGCACGCGCGCTCCATATCTTTTTCGAAGGCGAGGTAGCCCGCCCAGAGGATGAGCCCCACGTTCTTGCCGGCGGCATAGTTGCAGAGCATGGGCAGGTCGATCTCCGGCACCACCTGGAAGAGGTCCGCCTTCTTGTTGACCGCCCAGCCCTCGTCCAGAATCACATATTCTATCCCGTTCTTCGAGGCGAAGTCTATATAGTATTTATAGGTGTCGTTGTTGATGCCGGCGCGGAAGTTGACTCCGTAGAGGTTCCAGGCGTTCCACCAGTCCCAGGCCACCTTTCCGGGCCTGACCCAGCTGAAATCGGCCCCCTGCGCGGGTTCACGGCCGAGGAGCCAGGGGAGGTCGCAGGAGAGCAGGTCCTTGTCTTCTTTCGCGACTATGACTATGCGCCAGGGGAAGGACTCGTCGGCAGCCGCCTTGGCGATGTAGTTCTCCCGGGTCTTCACCAGCCCCTGCAGCATGTTGTGCCCGCCCTGCTCGATGTCTTTGGGATAGGGAGCGAACACGGCCTCCAGCCTGGCATCCTTGTCTTCATTGGAAAGATACATTCCGGGGTAGTTCAGGAGGTCGCTTTCGGTGATGCATACCTTCATCCCCTCCGGAGCCTCCAGGGTGATGGGGAGGAAGGCCAGGCGGCCGCTTTCCCACTCGCTCAGGCGGATGTTGCCGTAGAGGGATTCGAAGGATGTGAAGAACTGGCACTCGAGATTGTCTTCGGTTTTCCGGGTGTAGGGGATGAAGCCCTTGGCGTCCCGCCCGAAATCGAAGTCCGCCTGCTCCGAAAGAACCGTGAAAGGGGCCTTGCGGGCAGCCACGAAACGGTAGGCCGCGCCATCGTCGTAGGCACGGAAAACCACGCTGTAGCCCTTCAACTTCAAGGTCAGCTGATTGTAGGCTTCCTTCACTTTCTCTTTTTGATAGACCACCGGCGTCACGCTGCGGTTCACGCCGGCACGCAGCGCCTTGACGGATTTCATATCCCGGCCGAACACCGTACCGTCTTCCAGAGTCATCGAAAGGGCGGATTTATCGAGTATCTTCGCCCCGTTCATCTCCACCGTCCAGCAGAGCTGGCTGCCGGCAGTCACCTCCACCTTCAGTTCTCCGGAGGGGGATTCGAGTTTATAAACCTTGTCTGCAGCCTTCAGGCTGATTGCTGCCACCATCAGTGCGGCGAGGAGAGAAATCCATTTCTTTGCGGTCATAGTCATTAATGCTTTGGGTGCACTAAATTAACATAATTTTGCAGATTTTTCGTATTTTCGCATTCACTATGAGCAAAAAGATCAACCCCAATTCTCCGCAGGTGACGCCCTATTCCGTCACGCTCGGCCTCATCATGACAGTGCTTTTCTCGGCGGCAGCCGCATACCTCGGCCTCAAGGTAGGCCAGGTGTTCGAGGCGGCCATCCCCATCGCCATCCTCGCAGTCGGCATCTCCGGTGCCCTCGGGCGCAAGGATTCCCTCGGGGAGAATGTCATCATCCAGAGCATCGGGGCCTGCAGCGGCGTCATAGTGGCGGGTGCGATCTTCACCCTCCCGGCCATCTACATCCTCGGCCTGGACGTGAGCTTCACCCATATGTTCCTGAGCAGCCTGCTCGGCGGCGTCCTGGGCATACTCTTCCTCATCCCCTTCCGCAAGTACTTCGTGAAGGAGATGGACGGGCAGTATCCCTTCCCCGAGGCGACAGCCACCACCCAGGTGCTCGCGAGCGGCGAATCCGGCGGAAAAGGTGCCAGGACCCTGGCCGTGGCCGGCCTGATCGGCGGTCTGTACGACTTCGCCATCGCCACCTTCGGCGCATGGGGCGAGACCATCTCCACCGCCTTCCTGCGCGTCGGGCACGTGGTTGCAGACAAGGCCAAGGTGGTGCTCAAGCTCAATACCGGGGCGGCGGTGCTCGGCCTCGGCTACATCATCGGATTCAAATATAGCCTCATCATCTGCCTCGGCAGCCTGCTGGTGTGGCTCATCATAATCCCCGGCTTCAACCTCTTCTGGGGCGGCCAGGTGCTGGATTTCATGGGCAGCGGCATCGCGCAGACCGTTGGGCAGATGAGCGCGGATGAGATCTTCCGCACGTACGCGCGACATATAGGTATAGGCGGCATCGCCACCGCCGGCATCATCGGCATAATCAAGAACGCCGGCGTCATCAAGAGCGCCATGGGCCTGGCAGTCAGCGAGTTCGGAAAGAAGGGAGGGGCCGGCGCAAAGGTAGAGGAGTCCGACCGGGACATCAAGATGAAGACTGTTGTCACGGGGATAGTGCTGGCGCTGCTGGCCGTGTTCGCTTTCTTTGCCTTCGGCGGAGTGGTAGATAACGTCTGGCAGGCGCTGGTTGGCCTGCTGATAGTGGCGGTCATCTCCTTCCTCTTCACCACCGTGGCCGCGAATGCCATCGCCATAGTGGGCAGCAACCCCGTCAGCGGAATGACCATCATGACCCTGATAATCACCGCGTTGGTGCTGGTGGCGGTGGGCCTGAAGGGCAATGCCGGAATGGTGGCCGCGATGGTTATCGGCGGAGTGGTCTGCACGGCCCTCAGCATGGCGGGCGGATTCATCACCGACCTCAAGATAGGATACAACCTCGGCACCACGCCGGCCAAGCAGGAGGGATGGAAGTTCCTCGGCACGCTGGTGGCCGCCGCGACCGTGGGCGGAGTGATGCTGGTTCTGAACAAAACCTACGGATTCGTGGGTGAAGGCGCGCTGGTGGCCCCGCAGGCGAATGCGATGGCGGCGGTGATCCAGCCGATGATGAACGGCGGAAGCGCGCCCTGGCTGCTCTACGGCATCGGCGCCGCGATCGCCATCCTCCTCACCGTCTTCAAAGTGCCTGCGCTGGCCTTCTGCCTCGGCATGTTCATCCCCCTGGACCTCAACCTCCCGCTGCTGGTGGGCGGTGCCATCAGCTGGTATGTCAGCAGCCGCACCAAGGACGACGCCGTGAATTCCGCGCGCCAGGAGAAGGGCACGCTGATAGCCTCCGGTTTCATCGCCGGCGGTGCGCTGATGGGGGTTGTTTCGGCAATCCTGAAGTTCACGGGAGTGGATTGGTTCCTGAGCGGCTGGAACTCTGTCGCCGCCGGGCATCTGGCCTCCGGCGCGGAAGCCATCGCCATCATCCCCTTCCTGCTGCTGATATTCTATATGGTTCGCGCCAGCCTCAAGAAATAGACAGGAAGCCTTGCAGGATGTTCAGAATCACCTGCGAGGCTTTCTCCATGGATTCCAGCGGCACCCACTCGAACTTGCCGTGGAAGTTCAGGCCGCCGGCGAAGATGTTGGGGCAGG
>CAMJJO010000123.1 GCA_946406095.1 uncultured Bacteroidales bacterium
GTGCTTGTTGACGCGCTTGCGGTTTGAAGGTTGAAATGTCCTTTTCATATCTATATTTTTTTAATTTTTCGCGTTAGGGAGTGCAAAGGTAGTTTTTTCCAATCTCAATTACAAATTTTTCTGCAAAATATTCGTCTTTTAACCACGAATCTATCCTCCAGCTGCGGATATTGGCGGCCGGAACGTGGTATTTTTTCTGCAGGGCGGCGATTTCGGTGTCGATGTCTCCGCCTTTGAGGTAGAGGATGCTGTTGCGGAAACGGCCTTTCACCCAGGGGTAGAAGTTCTCGAGGCTGGTGACCGCACGGCTCACCACCCAGTCCCACTCCCCTGCCAGGCTTTCCACACGGGCGTTCACGCACTCCACGTTCTTCAGTCCCAGTCCATCGGCCACTGCCTGTGCCACCTTCACCTTCTTGCCAATAGAATCGCACAGCGTAAACTTTGCCTCCGGCATCACCATTGCCAACGGAATTCCGGGAAATCCTCCGCCGCATCCGACATCTAAAAAAGTGTCATGGCAGCCAAATGCCTGATTATCAGACACTTCACTGCATTCCTCCCCTCCGCTTTCTTGGGGGAGACAAGTGGTTAAATCGCTGTTATTCAGCGCGTTACGTGCCATAGCGAGAGAGCTCGTAGAACGGACGGTGCCCGTTGCAGAGGGATAGTAAAGCTCCAGATACTCCGCAATAGCCAGGGAATGCAGGATGTGGTGGGCGAAGATATTGTCTTCGTCCTTGCGGGAAATGACGTTGATGCGCCCGTTCCACTCGCGCCACAGCGCAACCGCCTGCGCAAAAACCTGTTCCGAAGGTATCAGCATAACCCGTGGGCCTCTTCCAGGAGGCATCCAAGTTCTTCAATGTCCCGGCAGATGAGCGACGGTGCGTGAGGCCAGGCCTTGGCAACTTCGAGGGTCGTCTCTCCGCTGAGTACCAGCACCCCGAAAGCACCGGCATTGTATGCCATCTCCACGTCGGTGTAGATGCGGTCTCCCACCATCGCAATCTGAGAAGGCTTCAGACCGTAACGCCCCTCTATTCCCGCCAGCATGGCCGGATCCGGCTTACCTATGGTCACATCGGGCTTGCGGCCGGTAGCGTACTCGATGCACTTGCAAAGCGAGCCGCAGTCCACCAGGATAGTGGGCTGGTCGGTCGGGCAGACCTTGTCGGGATTCGTGGCCAGATATGGCAGCCCCTGCGACACCCACCATGCGGCACGGCACAGGCGCGGATAGACCAGGGTGGTGTCGAATGCCACCACAACCGCATCCGGCACATCCGCCGCCGAATCCGAAGTGCTCTCGAAACCGGCCTCTTCGAACTGGCTGATCATCGACGGCGTGCCCAACAGGAACAGCCTCTTCACATCCGGCAAGTGAGTCTTGATATAGTCTATCGTTGCAGGCACGGTGCTGTACATCTGCTCCCTGTCGGCCTCGATGCCCATACGCGCAAGTTTTGCCAGATAATCGTCCAGCGATTTGGTGGGGTTGTTGGTGAGGAAGGAATATGTTATCCCCATCCGCGTCAGCTTCGCCAGAAAGTCCAGAGTGAAGGGGAAGATGTTGTTCTCCATATAGATGGTGCCATCCATATCGAGGGCTATATGGCGCAGGGCCAGCAACTTGTCGCGAAGGTCCTTATTCATTTGCAACGTAGTTTTCGGTGAACTTGCGGGAGCGCTCGTATCCGTCGCGGGGGGCCTTCCACATCACAAAGAAGATGATGGCGCCCACTACGCCTACGCAGAGGAAGGTTATGAACACAGCGCGCCAACCGAAGTTATCTGCAATCAGACCGACGCCAAGCGCGGAAAGGGCGGATCCCACATATCCCAGGATGCCGGTGAGGCCGTTGGCCGTGGCGGATGCTTCCTTGGTGGCCTGGTTGGCCGCGCCTATGCCGATCAGGGCCTGAGGGCCGTAGATGCAGAATCCGGCAAGAGCCAGCACGATGGTGGAAAGGATCACCGGCATATCCACAAGGGCAAAGAGCCCGAGGAAAACCACCGAACCTATCATCGAGAACAGGCACATACGATGCGCGCGTCCCTTGAAGATCTTATCGGTCGCCCAGCCTGCGAAGAGGGTGCCGAACACTGCGGTGAGCTCGAACGCGGCCACGGACCATGCGGCGCCGTTCAGGTTCATTCCACGGTCCTCAGTGAGGAACTTGGGGCCCCAGTCCAGCACGCCCATGCGCAGCACATAGACGAAGATGTTGGCCAGCGCATAGAGCACCACCCACTTGTTGAAGAACACCATATGCTTGAGGAAAGCGCCGTGTGCGCCCTTCTTGCCTTCGGTTGCTTCCTTGCCAGTGTGCGTTTCGGCAATCTCCGGAAGGCCCACGCTCTGAGGAGTGTCCCTCAGGGTGGTAAAGCAGATGATTGCTCCGCCGAGGGCGACTATCGCAGGGATGATGAAGCACCAGCGCCAGGCCCCGTAATGCGAGGCGTAGGCCATGATACGGGAGGTCTGTTCAGCCTCGGGCAGAAGGTCCCATCCCTTGATGCTGGCTGCCAGGTTGCCGGCAATCTTGGTGACTATGCTGCTGTCGCCGGACATATCCGCACCCATATTGGTCATCAGCAGGCCGCAGACCACGACAGCGCAGAAAGCGCCCACCGAATGGGATGTATTCCATATACTCATCTTCGTGGCCAGTTCGCCCGGAGCAATCCACTGCGGGAGCATCCTGGCGCAGGGAGGGAATCCCATGCCCTGGAAATACTGGTTAAGGACTATGGTCACGCCCATCACCAGAATCAGCATATTCACGAACTGAGGGCCTTCATGAACCCCGGTAATCCAGTAGCTCAGATCCACTCCGAAGCCGAAGCATATATTCGCAGCAGCACACAGGATGAGGCCAATTCCCATGAAGGTCTTGGGACTCACGCGCTCCACCACGAAACCGTTCAGGAAGCGGCTCAAGCCGTATATAAGCGACCCGATTGCAATCACGATACCGAAGCTGGTGTTCGAGATGCCATACTCGGCTGTGAGGCCCGGCATGGCGATGGAGAAGTTTTTCCTTACAAAATAATAAATGGCATAGACCACCATAGAACCTATTATGGTGCGCCACTGCCAATACTTGAAAGATTTGTTGGTTGTCATTTGCTTCCTTCGGATTTTATCTTGTCTATCTGAGTCTTTGCACGCCGGATGCGGGTGCGGACGGTGTTCAGCGGCAGGCCGGTTTCTTCGGCTATCTCGCTATACTGCAGGCCATCCACCAGACGCATCTTGGCAATCTTGCGGTAGAGTTCCGGCAGGCCTTCGATATACTTTTCCGTCTGCACCTGATCCTCGTCGCGGATGATGGATTCCAGCGGGGTGTCCTCGTCGCTGCCGATGCTGTTGACCGCGGATCCGGCGGAACGGTCCTGATCTATGGAAACGTAGCGCTTGTGCGAGCGGTTTTCCTGCTCCACTATATCCAGCGCGGTATTGTGCGCGATGTTCGTGAGCCAGGTAGAGAACTGGCTCTTGGAAGGGTCGTAGCTGCGTATCTGCCGGAAAGCCTTCTCGAAGCTTCGCGAGCAGATGTCATCCACGTAGAAATCGTCCAGATTCTTCATCCGGCTCTTGATGTAGGAGCGGAGGGAATCTATATGCGTATCCCAGAGTTCGGTGAACGCGGCACCGTCGCCTATGATGGCCAGGCGGAGCAGTTCGTCAATGGGCCTCGAGCCAGGTCTTGCCATAATTGCATTCTACTGTCAGCGGAACTGATAGTTCCATTACACCTTGCATCTCCTCGACCAGCAGAGCCTTCACCGCATCTATCTCGTTTTCAGGCACTTCCAGCAGGAGTTCATCGTGGATCTGCAGGACCATCCGGGCCTTGAGCCCTTCCTTCTGCAAGCGGTCGGAGACGCGTATCATCGCCAGTTTTATGATGTCGGCCGCAGTGCCCTGGATGGGAGCGTTCACTGCGTTGCGTTCGGCGATGGCGCGGATGTTTGCATTGTGAGAGTTGATGTCGGAGATGTAGCGCCGGCGCCCGAACATCGTTTCGGTATAAAGGGTTTCGCGGGCCTTCGCCAGGGTGCCGTCGATGAAAGAGCGGATGCTGGGGAAGGATGCGAAGTAGTCGTCTATCAGCTTTTTCGCCACCGCCCGGGGGCATTTCAGGCGCTGTGCCAGCCCGAAAGAGGAGATGCCGTACATTATGCCGAAGTTGGCGGTCTTGGCCATGCGGCGTTCGTCAGCGCTCACCTGCTCCACCGGCACTCCGAAGATCTTGGCGGCGGTGGCGGCATGAACGTCCTGCCCGTTCCGGAAAGCCTGACGCAGGTGCTCATCTCCGCAGAGATGGGCCATCACCCGGAGCTCGATCTGGGAGTAGTCTGCCGACATCATCACCCAGCCTGGCTCCCCGGGCACGAAAGCCTTGCGTATCTCCCGGCCCTGCTCGGTGCGGATGGGTATGTTCTGCAGGTTGGGGTTGCTGCTGGAGAGCCGCCCCGTTGCGGTAAGTGCTTGATTGAAAGTAGTATGCACGCGCCCGTCCTTTTCGGATATGTACTGCGGGAAAGGCTCTATGTAGGTGGACAGGAGCTTCCGCAGGCCGCGGTAGTCGAGCAGGGCATCGATTATCGGATGCCTGTCGGAGAGTTCGGAGAGGGTTTCCTCGTCGGTGGGCCAGCTGCCCTTCGCAGGTTTCTTGGCCTTGGGGTCCAGTTTCAGCTGCTCGAAAATCACCTCGCCCATCTGCTTGGGGGAGCTGACGTTGAGTGTCGGGTTGCCGGCATAGCCGCGGATTTCCTCTTCCCGGGCGAGCATCTGCTTGCGGAGAGATTCGGCGAAGTCCTTTAGAGAGGAAATATCTACCTTCACGCCGACGAGTTCCATCTGGGAGAGGACGCTGATGAGGGGTTCTTCGATTTCGTCGTAGAGTTTCTGCATGCCAGAGGCGGCCAGTTCGCCGTAGAGCGTGCCGGACAGGCTGCGTATGGCTTCCGTTTCTTTCGTATGGTCGGCTTCGCCCGGTGCTCCGCCGTCGTCGCCGAATAGAGAGCCGAGGTCGGCTGCAGGGGCTTCGTCGAGGCTGATGCCGAGATAGGTTTGGGCGAGGGATGTGAGGCGGTGGTCGCTTTCGGGGTTCAGCAAGTAATGCATCAGCTCGATGTCCAACAGCTTGCCTTTCAGCGATATGCCGCGTTTTGCCAGTTCGTTCATCTGGGCCTTGATGCCATATCCCGCCTTGCTCTTTGCGGCATCTTCCAGTTCCTTTCTGAACTCCTCCGGCCTGCCGCTGCGCGTTCCGGATTCATCCGCCAGCCAGATGGTTTCGTTATC
>CAMJJO010000124.1 GCA_946406095.1 uncultured Bacteroidales bacterium
CTCTTCTTGAAATCCATATTCAGGAAACTGGCAGCAAGGGTGCCGGTCCAGGCGCCTGTGCCCGGGAGGGGGATGCCGACGAAGAGCAGCAGGGCGATGTAGAGCCCGCGGCCTGCCTTGGCTTCCAGTTTGCGCCCACCCTTTTCGCCTTTTTCCAGGCACCAGCGGAAGAACCCGCCGATATATTTCTTATCCTTCCCCCACTCCAGCACTTTGCGGGCAAAGAGGAAGATGAAAGGCACCGGGAGCATATTTCCTATCACCGCCACCAGACACGACTGCCAGATCGGCAGCCCGAACCCCACAGCATAAGGGATAGCCCCGCGGAGTTCAATCAGCGGCACCATCGAAATCAGAAAAACAATCAGATATTTCTTGAACATCGCTGCAAAGATAGTGATTTATGACCAGTCCTCCAGCATAATTCCCTCTAATCTATTCATGTGGTTCACATTGCCCGTAACCAGGATACGGCCTTCAAAAATAGCGGTACTGCCAATCAAGATATCAATATCTTCTATCAATTCACCCTTCTTTTTCAAGGAGTGTTTCTGATGAGCTGCTTCTTCATACGCATACGACGACGGAGTGATGGCTATATTCTGTATCAGCTGATTTATTATTGACAGATTTGCTTCCTTGTCGTTACTGAAGTAAGCTCCGCAATATAATTCATAAATAGTCAGATCGGCTATTGCAATCCTGTCGATTCCCACTTCTTTCATCTTGAGCCTGACGGAATCACTGCCTCTCAACAAATCCACCACCGCGTTTGTATCCAATAAATATTTGGCACTCATAACTTCACTGTTTTTCTCACTTTTCTACCCTCACGGATTGATGCCATTATCTGCTCCGATGTTTCATCACCGGACCACGCTCCAGCAAATTTTGCAAGGAAATCTTCGGTCTTTTTCTTGCGTTCTTCTTTTTCCATCTCAGACTCAATATCTTTTGTGGCATCAGTCAATACTATCGTAACATATTCATTCACACTTATATCAGCCATCCTGGCCGCCTCCTTGAGGCGTCCGATCAATATGGGATCGAAACGAAAAGCCGTTTGCACCTTTGTAGTCTTTTTTGTATTCATCGTTGTTATACTGAAATGATAACAAATATATGTTATTATTCAATATAACACAAATAATATTTACAATTCCCCGAAGTTGCGGCGGTCGAGGAGGCGGTAGGAGGCGGCTTCGGTGATGTGGACGGGGAGGATGTCCGGGCAGCCGGCGAGGTCTGCTATGGTGCGGGATATCTTAACGATGCGGGTATAGGCACGGGCGGATAGCCCCAGACGGTCGATTATCTTCTCAAGCAGGTCCTTGCATTCGTTGCTCAGCGGGCAGTATTTCTCCATCAGCGCATTGTTCATTTCTGCGTTGGTGCAGATGCCATCCTCGCGGAAGCGGGCTTTCTGCACTTCCCTTGCGGCGGCCACCCGGGCAGCCACAGCAGCACTGCTCTCACCCTTGGGCCGATCAAGCAACTTCTTGGTTTCCAAAGGATTAAGCCATACATGCAGATCAATTCTATCCAGCAATGGCCCAGACAGGCGATTGAGATAGCCCACCCGCTGGCCGACGGTGCAAGTGCAACGGTCGCCGTCGCCATAATATCCGCAGGGGCAAGGATTCGTGGCGGCGACGAGCATGAAGGATGCCGGGTATTCCACCTTCCCCTTCAGGCGTGAAACCACCACCTTTCTGTCTTCCATCGGCCCCCGGAGCGCCTCGACCACCGACTTCGGCATTTGAGCGAACTCATCGGCGAAAAGCACACCGTTATGCGCCAGGGAAATCTCTCCCGGCACTATATTGCCCCCGTTGCCACCGCCTATGATCGCGGCAAGCGATGCGCTGTAGTGCGGAGAGCGGAACGGCCTCCGGCGGATCAGCCCCGCATCCCTTGCAGCCAGCCCGGAAACGGAGTATATCTTGCTGGTTACCAACGACTCCCGCAGGCTCATCGGCGGCAGAATCCCGGGGATAGCCTTGGCAATGGAGCTCTTTCCTCCGCCCGGAGGGCCGATGAGCAGGATGTTGTGACCTCCGGAAACGGCCACCTCGGCGGCACGTTTGGCGGCATCCTGCCCTATTATCTCGGAGAAATCCATATAATCCACCGGCTGGGACGGGTTGGAAACGGCATCTGCATACTCCGGCCTGTTCCAGATCAGCAGGTCCTCCCGCATCCCATCCTCCTCCAGAATCGAGAGCACTTCTTCCAGAGTGTCCACACCGTAGATTTTTGCCTGCCGGTACTCCACGGCCTCGAGTGCGGAGCGGGCAGGGAGGATGCAACCGCGCAGACCCATCCCCACCGCCATCTCTGCATAGGGCAGAGCGCCCGGCACCGGACGTACCGACCCGTCGAGGCCCAACTCCCCCATTATCAGATATTTGTCCAGCCCCAGCAGTTCCCTCTGCCCGGATGCCGCGATGATGCCCAAGGCGATGGGTAGGTCGTAGCCGCTGCCGTTCTTGTGCAGGTCCGCGGGTGCCAGGTTGATGATTATCTTCTTCCCGGGAATATGGAAGCCCATCGACTGAAGGGCAGTCACCGTACGCAGCAGGCTTTCTTTGACAGCCACGTCTGCCAGACCCACCAGATGTATCCCGATTCCGCGGTCGATTTTCACCTCGACGACAACCGGCACAGCATCTATCCCTATGCATTTCGCTCCAATAATATTAATCAACATAAGCCTTTAATTAGTATCTTTGCCGACGATGCAGCATCAAATTGTAATCAGTAATCTTTCGGATATCGACCGCGCCGCGCAGGAGTTCATTTCCAGCGTCGGAACCGGGCGGATAATAGCTTTCTACGCTCCTATGGGCGCGGGCAAGACCACGTTCACAACTGCCATATGCCGGGTAATGGGAGTAAACGGCGATGCCGTTTCTTCTCCCACTTTCGCGATTGTCAACGAATACCGCACCGACGCCGGCGAATCCATCTTCCATTTCGATTTCTACCGCATCACCAAGCCCGCGGAGGCACTGGACATAGGATTCTACGATTACATCGACAGCGGGTGCACCTGCCTGATGGAATGGCCGGAGAATATCGAGGACCTGCTCCCGGAAGAGACCCTGAAGGTAAAGATAGAGGTGATGCCGGACGAGAGCCGCGTCGTTACCTGGGAGGACTGATTTCCACCTCGATATTTGTCAGATATCCGTTAACATCCACGACATCCAGCTTTCCGTCCAGCCAAATCGACGGCCTTTCTTCGTGTTCGCGCGGATTGATCAGCAAATACATTTTGTCTTCCACGCACTGCGCGCAATGAGGCCCGAAGAAGTAGGTCGAATCCCGGATATAGAGCAGTTCTCCGTTATCGTCACGCAAACCCATCGTGCCGGCATCGCAGGAAATGGAATAGATGCGACGCGGGCCCGGATAGACAAAATTCCCATTGCCAGTAAACACCATTCCGGTTTCTTCTTCGGCCTGCGCCAAAGGCCGGCAGATTGTTTTTGTGGACGCGTCCGCCATTATCCAGGGCTCGCCCACATGCTCGAAGATGCCAGCGTACTGCCAGATGGTTTCAGTGGGGAGAGTATACGTGCGGGATGGGGAGAAAACCAGCATCGAGGTGGTGTAGTCCGCCACATAATAGCAGGAGGATCCGATTAGCCGCATGTCCTTCACACGGGCAGCCCTCACGCTCAGGCGCATCGATTGCATCTCCCCATCGCGCACTGTATAGCAAGTGGACGAATTGCGGAAACAGAAGCATACCGCACCATTGTCCAGATAAAGAGCACCTGTCCTTCCGTAAGAAGGGCTGGTAAAGTCCCCGAAAACGGTGCCGGATTCCTGGCTGAGCACAATCGCCCCGTCCTTTCGATAGTTGAACCCGCCCCCATCCAAATCCTTCCCAAGAGTGTGCACTATTCCATTGTTTATCAAAAAGCCCTTCAACACCTCCCTCTCCGGATAGCTGATGCATGGTTCCCCGTCCCGGCAGATTATGGTGCCGGAGTCGGTAGCGCGTTCCGTGTAGAGATGCCCCCCGAAGAGGTGATGGGTGGCGGGCGAGATGCTGATTGGCTCGTCCGCCCCGGCTCGTACCGACAATTGACGCACTCCGTTTTTCAGCACCTGCACTTCGCAGGATACGGCACCGTAGGCGGTATCCCTGCGCCAGTCGTAATCTTCCGGCACGATTACCGCCGAGACGAAGATGGCGGTATCAGCTTTGGGAGGATTATCCCTCCCGGACAGCGAATCCCGTCCATGGCCGTCGAGATGATCCATTCTGTAAAAGTTGTTCAGCGAGTATTTCCCGCAGGATTGCATAAGCAGCAATCCTAAGACAATAAGTGGCAATCCCTTCATAATCCAGTTCTTTTAGCACAAATCTATGCGAAAAAAAGCATACCCCCGGGGGTAGGACCGGGGGTAAAATCTGAATTATTTGTTTGCCTATGGGTAAAAGGCTGATTTTCAGCAATTAAAGCCTGAAGCGCACACCTGCACGGAGAATCATCTGGAAAGGCTTGTCCGTGCGGATATTCTTAGGCTGGTCGCAGTTGAAATAGTATTTGAACGTGGGCTCTGCAAAGATGCCTACCCGCTGACCTGGATTGAACTCGAGGCCGAAGCCACCGCCGATGGACCACTGTAGCCCGTTGACACTGTCTCCGACCACCGTATCGGTGCCGAGCAGACGGTACTTGTTGGATATGGCATACTCGGCTTCGACGCCTGCGGTGGAATAGAGAGAAATATCTTTCTTCTCCAGAAGCTTGACGAAGAGGTCGACAGGTATGCCGATGTACTGCAGGGTGTGATTGAAATCCCCGCTCTTGACAGAAAGGAGGCCTTCTGTGTACTTGCCCTCGAATGTGCGGGAAAGCAGGGAATAATCCAGGCCGGTGCCGAGAGACAGCACATCGGAGAGCTGCAGCCTGACTCCGAGACCGACGACCACGGGGATACCGAAGGAAGATTTGCTGGTCTCGGTTATGCCGGCTTGCAGATACTTTCCACCGGGAGCACCCATGGAGAGCTTGCCGGAACCTGCATTGTTGCTGGATGCACCTCCGGAAACCGAAAGTGAAAAGCCGGTGCGGCGGGACGACTTCCGAGAGTCTTCATAAGCCATCAACGCGAAGGGGTCCGCTGCGGGTTTTTCGGGAGCGGGTTCGATGGCCGGAGTTGCTTCCGCGGCTGGCTCGGTGGCCGGTTCAGCGACCGAAGCGTTTTCGTCGGACGATTCAGCAGACTGAACGACCGGGTCAGCGGTCTCCGTATGCAAAACAGGGGTGTTTTGCATACCGGAGGC
>CAMJJO010000125.1 GCA_946406095.1 uncultured Bacteroidales bacterium
GCGACGGAACCGTCAGCGCCATCTATGTAAAGAAGACCGACTCCGTCCTTGAGGGCGCGGATATCGCCAGCATAGCATAAGCATGGGAAATACAGTTATCGACAGCCTGCAGCAATTCTGGCAGTTCACCGGATTTGCGAACTGCACCTGGCAGCATCTGGTGATGATCTGCATAGGCCTGCTGTTCATCTTCCTGGGAATCAGGAAGCACTGGGAGCCCCTGCTCCTGGTGCCTATCGGGTTCGGTATGATCATAGGCAACATTCCCCTCTTCTTCGACCCTGCCACAGGCGAAGGTCTGCGTATTGGCGTGTACGAAGAAGGCTCGGTGCTGAACATACTCTATCAGGGCGTGCGTCAGGGCTGGTATCCCCCTCTGATCTTCCTTGGGATCGGCGCAATGACGGATTTCAGCGCTCTCATATCCCAGCCCAGGCTGGTGCTGATTGGCGCTGCCGCGCAGATGGGCATATTCGGCGCATATCTGCTCGCCCTGGCCCTTGGGTTCACCCCCAACGAAGCCGGTGCCATCGGCATCATCGGTGGAGCGGACGGCCCCACGGCCATCTTCCTTAGCGGCAAACTCGCCCCGGAGCTGATGGGTGCGATTGCGGTTTCGGCCTATTCTTATATGGCCCTCGTGCCGGTTATCCAAAAGCCCATAATGCTTCTGATGACAAGCAAGAAGGAAAGACTGATCCGTATGGCAAAGCCGCGTGCCGTCAGCCAGAAAGAAAAGATCATCTTCCCTATCGTGGGGTTCATCTGCACTGCATTCATAGTGCCTTCAGGCCTTCCGCTGCTGGGAATGCTGTTCTTCGGCAACCTTCTCAAGGAGTCCGGCGTGACCCGTCGCCTTGCAGAGACTGCCCGCGGTCCGCTCATCGACGTAGTTACCACCCTGATCGGACTGACCGTCGGTGCATCTACCCAGGCGGACGTATTCCTTAACGGGCGTTCGGTGCTGATTTTCGGCCTCGGCCTGCTGTCGTTTATCATCGCCACCTTCAGCGGTGTGCTGTTCGTGAAGATAATGAACCTGTTCTGCAGAGAAGACCGCAAGATCAATCCGCTGATCGGCAATGCAGGCGTATCCGCCGTGCCCGACAGCGCACGCGTATCCGAAGCCGTCGGTCTCGAATGCGACCCGTCCAACCACCTTCTGATGCACGCCATGGCACCCAACGTCGCCGGCGTCATCGGCTCTGCGGTTGCCGCCGGTATCCTGCTTGGTTTCCTTGGATAAAGTCGGTGGCAGCCAAATGGCTGACACACAATATTTTACAAAAAGCCTCCCCCTTGTTTTTCAGGGGGAGACTTTTAATATCTACCTGCTAATCAGGCACTTAGCCGCCACGGCACTATTTGCCGAGCTTTATTCTAAGGTGTTCGATCATGTCCTTCGACATTGAGTCGAGGTCGTAGTGAGGCATCCAGCCCCATTCGGCGCGGGCACAGGAATCGTCCATGTTGTCCGGCCACGAATCTGCGATAGCCTGGCGTACAGGATCCACCTCATAACGCATTTTCGCGTCAGGGATAATCTTCTTGATGGCCGCGAACACATCCTCCGGAGCAAAGCTCATGGATGCGATGTTGAATGAGTTGCGGTGGATGAGTTTGGAAGGATCGGCTTCCATAATATCTACGGCCGCCTTAAGGGCATCGGGCATATACATCATATCCATCAGCGTTCCCGCAGCGATGGGGCATACGAATTCCTCACCCTTCACAGCCGCATAGTAAATCTCCACGGCATAGTCGGTGGTGCCGCCGCCTGGCAGTGTGGTGTAGGAAATCAGGCCCGGGAAGCGTACCGAACGGGTATCCACACCGTATTTGTGAAAATAATAGTCGCTGAGCAACTCTGTCGCAACCTTGGTTACGCCATACATAGAAGTCGGGCGCTGGATGGTATCCTGGGGCGTATCCTTATGAGGAGTGCTGGGACCGAAAGATCCTATGGAACTCGGAGTGAATACGGCGCATCCGTGCTCGCGGGCAACCTCGAGGATATTGATGAGGCCATTCATTTGGATATCCCAGGCCTTGAGAGGGAACTTTTCTGCCGTTGCCGAAAGCAGGGCAGCCAGGTTATAAATAGTATCGATCTTGTATCTACCCACCGCTTCGGCAATCTGGACGGCATCGACAACGTTCACAACCGCGGAAGGTCCGCTTTCAAGAAGCTCGCCTTTGGGTTCAAATCCGGGGATATATCCTGCCACAATATTGCCTTCGGGATGCAAGTGCCTGAGTTTCATGGTCAACTCAGAACCAATCTGGCCGGTGGAGCCGATTATAAGAACATTTTTCATTCGAGTGTTACAAATTACCATACAAATTTACTATTTTTGTTGTAATAATGAATCTAAAACGATAATCATATTATGTACGGAAAGTTTCAAAAGTATCTTCAGGATGAATTGAAAGCCATCGATGAGGCTGGTCTCTACAAACGCGAACGCAATATCTGCTCACCTCAGGGTGCTGAAATAACTCTCGAGGGTGGTAAGAAAGCGCTTAACTTCTGCGCCAACAACTATCTCGGCCTCTCGGACAATCCGCGACTGATCGCTGCGGCAAAGAAGGCCATGGATGAGCGTGGATACGGCATGTCATCCGTCCGCTTTATCTGCGGCGCGCAGGACATCCACAGGCAGTTGGAGAAGGCCATCGCCAAGTATTTCCATACCGACGATACCATCCTCTATGCAGCCTGCTTCGATGCCAACGGCGGCGTGTTCGAGCCTCTGCTCACTGCCGAAGATGCAATAATCTCCGATGCCTTGAACCATGCATCAATTATCGACGGTGTCCGCCTCTGCAAGGCCGTTCGTTATCGTTATGCAAATGCCGACATGGCAGATCTTGAGGAGAAACTCAAGGAGGCTCAGGCCCAGAGGTTCCGCATCATCGTCACCGACGGTGTGTTCAGTATGGACGGCAACGTTGCCCCTATGGACAAGATCTGCGAACTTGCCGAGAAGTATGATGCCCTCGTAATGGTGGATGAAAGCCACTCCGCAGGCGTTGTCGGCAAGACGGGTCACGGCGTAGCCGAGGAATTCAATCTCTACGGCCGCATCGACATCCACACCGGCACCCTCGGTAAGAGCTTCGGCGGTGCTGTCGGCGGATTCACCACCGGCCGTCAGGAGATTATCGACATGCTCCGTCAGCGCAGCCGTCCGTATCTCTTCTCCAACTCCCTCCCTCCCATGATCTGCGGCGCAGGAATCGAGCTCTTTAAGATGCTGGAGGAATCCGACGAACTGCACACCAAACAGCAGGAGAATGTGAAGTATTTCCGCGAGAAGATGCTTGCCGCAGGCTTCGACTGCAAGCCCACCCAGAGCGCAATCCTGGCCGTGATGCTATATGACGCTCCGCTCAGCCAGAAGTTCGCCGCCCGCATGGCGGAAGAGGGAATCTTCGTCACCGGCTTCTACTATCCCGTTGTTCCCAAGGGCCAGGCCCGCATCCGCGTGCAGATTTCCGCTGCGCATGAAAAAGAACATCTCGACAAGGCCATCGCTGCTTTCATCAAGGTCGGCAAAGAGCTAGGTGTTTTAAAATAGGTAGTGGCACCCAAGTGCCTTAATAACAGTATAATAAATAAAAGTCTCCCCCTCGAAAACCAGGGGGAGACTTTACGCTATAACGTTGTGTGTCAGCTAGTTAGCCGCCACGGGCAAAATTAGGCCCCGAGCTTTTCTTTTGCATATTCAGCAGTCAACTTGAATGTCTTCTTCCGCGAGGACGGCGCTTCGTACATAGCGTCGTTCATAATGCGTTCGCAGATAGCGCGAAGGCCACGGGCGCCCAACTTATCCTTGATAGCAGTATCCACAATTATATCCAGAACCGCAGGCTCGATTTCGAGTTTGATGCCGTCTATCTCGAACAGCTTTTCGTACTGGCGAAGGATTGCGTTCTTTGGCTCGGTCAGGATGCGTTTGAGGGCCTTGCGGTCCAGATTGTCCAGGCTCATCAGCACGGGGAGACGCCCAACGATTTCGGGAATCAGGCCGTATTTACGGATGTCCTGAGCCTCCACATAGCTGAGAAGGTTGTCCTTGTCGACTTTCTGTTTCTCATCGGAGCCGAAACCTATCACACGGGTATTCAGGCGCTGGGCGATAACACGGTCTATGCCTTCGAATGCGCCGCCGCAGATGAAGAGCACGTTCTGGGTGTTGAAATGGATGAATTCCTGCTCGGGATGCTTGCGGCCACCGGCCGGAGGAACGTTGACAACACTCCCCTCCAGCAGTTTCAGCAGCCCCTGCTGCACGCCCTCTCCGGACACGTCGCGGGTAATGGAAGGATTGTCGCTTTTTCGGGCGATCTTGTCGATCTCGTCGATAAAGACAATACCCATCTCCGCCTGAGCCTGATCGTAATCGGCGTCCTGGAGCAGACGCACCAGCAGGCTCTCTACATCTTCACCCACATAGCCGGCCTCGGTCAGCACGGTTGCATCCACTATGGCAAAGGGAACCATCAGCATCTTGGCGATGGTCCGCGCAAGAAGGGTCTTGCCGGTGCCGGTAGGTCCGATCAGGAGGATGTTGGATTTCTCCAGCTCCACTCCATCGTCCGGCCTCTCCACCACATTGTGAATGATGCGCTTATAGTGATTATAGACCGCAACCGACAAGAGTTTCTTGGCCCTGTCCTGCCCAATGACGTACTGGTCCAGGAAGGCCTTTATCTCCTTCGGTTTGGGGATTCTCGCTTCTTTTTCCGCCATCACTTCTTCTTTTTACGGAGGATCTTGTCTACCATTCCATAGGCAAGGGCCTCTTCTGCATTCATCCAATAGTCTCTGTCGGCATCGGCGAACACCTTCTTGAAAGGCTGGCCGGAGTGCTCAGCAATAATCTTGCAAAGCTCATCCCGCATCTTCTCTATCTCCTTGGCGGCAATGAGAATATCAGACGCCTGCCCCTGGGCACCACCGAGAGGCTGATGGATCAGCACACGGCTGTGCGGGAGCGCGGCACGCTTTCCCTTTGTGCCTGCACAAAGAAGCACACTGCCCATGGAAGCAGCCATGCCAGTGCAAACGGTGGCGATATCGGGCTCTACCAACTGCATGGTATCATAGATGCCAAGGCCTGCCGAGACGCTTCCACCTGGAGTATTCAGATACAGGGTGATGTCCGAATTGTTCTCGCCGGAAGATGCCAGGAACAGAAGCTGCGCCTGAACGATATTGGCCACGTCATCGTCGATGGGAACCCCCAGGAAGATGATGCGGTCCA
>CAMJJO010000126.1 GCA_946406095.1 uncultured Bacteroidales bacterium
ACGTTG
The DNA here is from genome assembly GCA_946406095.1 of uncultured Bacteroidales bacterium. Lineage (GTDB taxonomy): Bacteria > Bacteroidota > Bacteroidia > Bacteroidales > UBA932 > Cryptobacteroides. The sequence goes on from CAMJJO010000126.1 coordinate 7, forward strand.
AGCTTGATGATGTTCTTCTCCGCAGGATAGGAAGCCATCGAGTAGGCGCGCACGGTGGGAGTGGTGTTCTTGTACTTGATGCCGAAGAACCCGTATTTCTCCCAGTCGCCGCGGTAGATGGGATCCACGTCGATGTCCGCGAAGTCGATGTCGTACTCGGGGATGTCGATCTGGATGTATTCTCCGGACTTGAACTCGAGATGCTCGCCTTCGGGCAGCTTGACGGTGAATTCCTTGATGAAGGTGGCCACGTTCTTGTTGGAGATAACCTCGCACTCGAGTTTCTTGACGCTCAGGGTGGAGTCGGGAACTGCGATCTTGAGATCTTCCTTCACCTTCACCTGGCACCCGAGACGCATGCCATCCTTAATCTGCTTGCGGTTGAAGAAGCCCTTTTCGGTGGGGAGGATCTCGCCGCCGCCCTCGAGCACCTGCACCTTGCACTGGCCGCAGTTGGCCTTGCCGCCGCAGGCGGAGGGGAGGAAGATCTTCTCGTCCGCCAGGGTATGCATCAGATCGCCTCCCTGGGGCACCTCGAGAACCTTCTTGCCGTTGTTGATATCTACGGTCACCTTCCCTGAGGGGGTGAGCCTGGCCTTGATTATGAGCAGGAGCGCCACCAGAAGCAGCGTCACGACCACTATCACAAGGACTGCACTTAGAATTGTCGATGTCATATTCTTTCCTCCTTGTTAAAGTGATATACCCATAAATGCCATAAACGCCATACCCATCAGGCCGACGGTGATGAACGTGATTCCCAGGCCCTTGAGTGCCGGGGGAACGTTACTGTAGGAGAGTTTCTCGCGGATAGCGGCGAGGGCCACTATGGCGAGGAACCAGCCGATGCCGGAACCGAGGGCGTAAACTGCGGATTCACCCACGTTTGCGAATTCTTTCTGCTGCATGAAGAGGGCTCCGCCGAGGATGGCGCAGTTCACCGCAATCAGCGGCAGGAAGATACCCAGCGCGTTGTAGAGTGAAGGGGCGAAGCGCTCCACCACCATTTCCACTATCTGCACTATGGCGGCGATGACCGCTATGAAGATGATGACGCTGAGGAAGCTCAGGTCCACGCCTTGGATGAGAGCATCTGGACCGAGGACGTATTTGTTCAGAAGGTAGTTGATAGGCACGGTGACCAGCAGCACGAAAATAACTGCAACACCGAGGCCGGTAGCCGTCTTCACATTCTTCGACACTGCCAGGTATGAGCACATACCCAGGAAGTATGCGAAGATCATATTGTCTACGAAGATCGACTTAACGAATAAACTGATAAGATCCATATTCCGTTGGTGTTAGAGTTATTTCTCCTGAAGGTCTTTCTGGATGCTGCGCTGCACCCACACTATGCATCCGAGGAGGATGAGGGCGAAGGGCGGCAGGATCACCAGATTGTTGGTCACGTAACCTGCAGGCATTACCTGGATTCCGAAGAGAGTGCCGCTTCCGAGGAGTTCGCGGAAGAAGGCCACTACGAGAAGCACCAGCCCGTAGCCTGCGCCGTTGGCGAGGCCGTCCAGCATCGAGGGGATGGGCTTGTTGCCGAGGGCGAATGCCTCGATGCGGCCCATCACGATGCAGTTGGTGATGATGAGGCTGATGTAGACGGAGAGCTGCTTGTCGATGGGATAGGTGGCCTCGAAGCTCTTGAGGATCTGGTCCACCAGGATCACCATCATTGCCACCACGACGAGCTGCACGATGATACGCACACGCCCGGGGATGGTATTGCGCAGGGTGGAGAGGATGAGGCTGGAGATGCCGCATACCGCCATCACCGAGAGGGCCATCACGAGGGCGCCTTTCATCGTCACCGTGACTGCCAGCGAAGAGCATATGCCGAGCACCAGGACGGTAATCGGGTTACTCTTGAAGATAGGGTCGAGAATCGTTTCTTTCAGTTTCATACCTTATTCCTCCACTGCTTTAGCTGTTCCGAAATAGGCGGCATATGCTCCGAGCCATGCGTTGATGGCGGCATCGAGGCCCTGGGATGTCATGGTCGCGCCGGTGATGGCGTCGATCTTGTTGTCTGTCAGGCTCTTGCCATCTTCCTTGGGGGCCCCGCCCTTCACGATTGCAAAGATCGGGCTCTCGCCGAAGAAGGCCTTCTCGCCGACGAACTGCGCCTGGAATGCGGGGTCGTCCTTGATCTTGGCACCGAGGCCGGCGGTCTCGGATTCATGGTCGAAATATGCACCGTGGATGGTGTTGCCGTCGGCTTCGAAGGCGATGTAGCCCCAGATGGGACCCCACAGGCCTGCGCCGTAGACGGGAACCACGGTTATGCCGTTCTTGAATATGAAGACGGGAAGGGCGTAGCCTTCGCCTGCCTTCACCTTATAGTTCTGTGCCTTGAGCTGGCTGCGGGAGAAGACTTCCTTGGCAGCGATGTCGAGGTCGGCGACCTTTGCGCCGGCTGCATCCACCGTGAAGGCGGCTGCCACCTCGTTTCCGTAGGTCTCAAGCACTTTTGCATTGCCCATCGCCTGGAACTCGGCCTTGGTGCCGAATCCGCCCGCGGTGAGCATCTGGCTGATAGTCTCTGCCTTTTCGTTGGCGTCCTGCCTGCTCTTCAGGCTCTGGCTCACGAATGCGAGAACCGCCGCCACTATCACCACTATGATGGTAGTGTAGACAACTGTATAGAGGTTGTTGTTCGTGTTCATGACTCTTTCAGTTTAAGCGGTTTTCATTGCGGCCTTGGTGCGGCGCTTCATGGCGCCGTTGACCACGTAATGGTCGATGAGCGGAGCGAAGGTGTTGCCCAGCAGGATGGCCAGCATCATGCCCTCGGCATAGCCGGGGTTGAAGAGACGCACCGTGACGCAGAGAGCACCCACGAGGAAGCCGTAGATCCACTTGCCACACTCGGTCTGTGCCGATGTGACGGGGTCGGTGGCCATGAAGACGGTGCCGAAGGCGAATCCGCCGAGGATCAGATGTTCCCAAGCGGGGATGCCCACTCCGGCAAGGTTGGCGAGGCCGCCCACGAAGAGAGCGCCGGCCACGGAGGAGAGCATGATCTTCCAGCTGGCCACGCCCGTCCAGATGAGGATGGCTGCGCCGAGCAGGATCGCGATCACTGAAGTCTCACCCACGGAACCGGGGATGGTGCCGATGATGTAGTCCCAGACGCCGGTGCCGTATTGCGCCGCCGCTCCGTCAAGTGCGAGGGGAGTGGCTCCGGTGAAGCCGTCCACCACCTGCTCGCCTGCCTTGAGGCTGATCCAGCACTGAGAGCCGGACATCGCCGAAGGATAGGAGAAGAAGAGGAAGGCGCGGGTGACGAGTGCCGGGTTCCAGATGTTCATGCCGGTGCCGCCGAAGCATTCCTTCACGAAGATCACGCTGAAGGCGACAGCGATTGCGAGCATCCAGAGAGGAACCGTGACGGGAACGATGAGCGGGATGAGCATACCCGACATCAGGTAGCCCTCGTTCACTTCTTCGTTCCTGATTCCTGCGGAGAAGAACTCTATGAACAGACCCACTCCGTATGCCACCACGTAGAGGGGCAGCACCTTGAGGAATCCGTACCAGAAGTTGGCCAGGATCTGGAGACGGCCGTCTCCGATGGCCAGGGAGTGCTGATAGCCGACGTTCCACATGCCGAAGATGGCGGCGGGAACCACGGATATCACCGCGATGATCATAATGCGCTTAAGATCGATCGCATCGCGCACGTGTGCACCTTTCTTGGTGACCGTGCCGGGAACCTTCAGGAAGGTCGAGAAGGCATCCACTGTTGCAAGCCAGAATTTCTTCATAATCTTAAGCCATTTCTTTGAGCATCAGGTCTATGCCCTGAGCTATCATTTCCTGGATATAGTTCTTCGAAGGGTCGATGTACTCGCAGAGTGCAAAGTCTTCGGGAAGAACCTGATAGATGCCGAACTGCTCCATCTTGTCGATGTCTCCTGCGAGGCATGCCTTGATGAGGTAGAGCGGGAAGATGTCCATGGGGAGCACCTTGGAGTAGTAGCTGTCGTTCATTACGAACGCGCGGGGACCTCCGTGGAGGTTGGTGTCCATGTCGTACTTGCGCCAGGGGGTGAGCCAGGAGAAGTAGGAATGGTCTGTGCTGAACTGGCTCCAGCGGACGGGCTTGGCCCATCCGAGGAGTTCGGGTTCGGTGCCTTCGCGGATGATGGTGATGGTGTCGTCGAAGAATCCGAGGTATCCTTCCGCTCCGACAGTCTTGCCGCAGAGCACATCTCCGCTGATGATGCGGACGCCTTCGGCATTGCCGCCGTAGAAGCCTGCGAGGGTCTTCATCGGGGCGCCGGGAAGGGTTTCGATGTAGGCGGTTTCGATGGCGGCGGGGCCCACGACCGCGACCTTGCGGCGGACGTCGTAGATGCCCTTGGTCATGTATTTGCCAATGGCTGCGAGGCCCTGGAGGCTGACGGTCCAGACGGTGTTGCCCTTGAGGATGGGCTTGGTGGCTGCAATCTGCACGCCCACGTTGCCGGCGGGGTGCTTGCCTTTGAAGACTGTGATTTCGGCATTCTCGAGCTTGGCGAATGCGGAATTGGGGGTTGCGATGCCGATGTGGACTTTCGCGATCTTCGCAAGGGCATTGACCGCGGCCTGGATGTCGTTGACTTTTGCTCCGAGGGTGAACTCGGTGTCGGCGGCAAGGGGCGCAGTGGAGAATGCAGAAACGAAAATGGCATCGGGAGTTGCCTCGGGATCGGCAACTATGCCGTAGGGCCTTTGGACTACGAAGGGCCAGAGGCCGGCTTTGAGGAGGCTTTCCTTGACTTCTGCAGCGTCTGCGGTCTTGGGCTCGGACTTCAGGTATTCCTGGATGTCATCTGCGAGCACCGTCACCGCGAGAAGCTTGCGCTTGTCGCCACGTACGATTTCTTTCACCGTTCCGCTTACGGGGGAGGCGAGAAGGATTGCGGGATTCTTCTTGTCTGCCATCACGGGTGAACCTGCGAGCACCTTGTCGCCCTCTTTTACGAGGAGGCGGGGAGTGAATCCCTTGAGTGCGGTGGGTTCTACGGCTACGATGTCGGGCGACACGGTCTTGGAAAGGCGGAGCTCGGCAGTCCCGCTGATGGGAATGTCAAGCCCTTTTTTCAAAACGATGTTTTTGGACATTTGATAGGTATAATGATTTGTTTGTATTGTTGCTTTCTGTGTTTTGTGCGTGTGCTTGCGTACCCGCGCAAAAATAACCCACGAAGATAGCCATTTTTTGGGGATTATTCTCTATTTAATTTGGTTTTCTGCCGCTTTCCC
>CAMJJO010000127.1 GCA_946406095.1 uncultured Bacteroidales bacterium
GGCCCCGTGATAGACTGGAAATGGTATGAGGTGATGTATGGCGAGCGCTATATGGACACCCCGGAGACCAATCCCGAGGGCTTCGAAAAAACTTCGCTGATCAACAAAGCCGGAGACCTCAAGGGCAAGCTGCTGATCTGCCAGGGCGCAATCGACAACACCGTGGTCTGGGAGCACAGTCTCAGCTTCACTCAGGCCTGCATAGAAAAGGGAGTGCAGCTGGACTACTTCCCCTACCCCCGTTCCGAACACAACGTGCGCGGCAAATGGAGGGTTCACCTTATGGATAAAGTAACCGACTATTTCGATTTATATTTATGAAAGAATACATCCAAGCCAATAAAGAAAGGTTCTTCGAGGAACTGTTTTCCGTATTGAGGATCCCCTCAATCAGCGCCAAAGCCGCCAACAAGCCGGATATGCGCCGCTGTGCGGAAAAGCTTGCCGTGCTGCTGGTAGAGGCCGGGGCGGATGAGGCCCAGGTGCTCTCCACCGACGGCAATCCCGTGGTATTCGGGAGCAAGATAATAGACCCCAAAGCCAGGACAGTGCTGGTTTACGGGCACTACGACGTGCAGCCACCGGAGCCGCTGGAGCTCTGGCGCACGGATCCTTTCCAGCCCGTGATAGGGCCGGATCCCGCCACCGGGGCAGATGCCATCTGGGGCCGCGGTGCCAACGACGACAAGGGCCAGCTCTTCATGCACATCAAGGCATTCGAATATCTGCTCGCCAGCGGCAAGCTGAAGCATAACGTCAAGTTCCTTTTCGAGGGCGAAGAAGAGATCGGCTCCCCTTCCCTGCCCAAGTGGATGAAGGAGAACAAGAAACTTCTGAAAGCAGATATCTGCCTGGTTTCAGACACTACCATGATCTCGGAGAAAGTACCTTCCATCAACTGCGGAATGCGCGGCCTTAGCTACCTGGAAGTCAAGGTCACGGGGCCCAACAAGGACTTGCATTCCGGGCACTATGGAGGCGCCGTTGCAAACCCCATCACCACTCTCTGCGAGATGATAGCATCCCTGCACGATGCCGACGGGCGCGTGGCCGTGCCAGGCTTCTACGACAAGGTGGTCGAGCTTTCCAAAGCCGACAGGGCCATGCTCGCGCGTGCGCCCTTCGACATGAAGGAATACAAGGAATTCCTTGAAATAGACGAAGTTAAGGGCGAAAAAGGATATACCACCCTGGAGCGTACCGGCATCAGGCCCTGCCTGGACGTATGCGGCATCTGGGGCGGCTACACCGGAGAGGGCGCCAAGACGGTGCTGCCTTCGGTTGCCCACGCAAAGATCTCGATGCGTCTCGTGCCGAATCAGCGCAGCGCAGAAATCACCAAACTCTTTGCCCGGCATTTCAAAAAGATCGCCCCGAAATATGTGAAAGTGGAAGTCAAGGAGTGTGAAGGCGGCGACGGCTTCCTCATCCCCATAAGTTCCGAGGCCTACAAGGCGGCTTCCAAGGCCATGACCGAAGTCTACGGCATCGAGCCGGTGCCTGCACGGGGTGGCGGCAGCATCGCAGTTCTTGCAGAAATGCAGAAGATACTCGGCATAGATCCGCTCCTGATGGGCTTCGGCCTCGAGCGGGACACCATCCATTCCCCCAACGAAAGCTACTTGCTGAGCCAGTTCTTTGCCGGAATGGAATCCATCGCAAAATTCTACGAATACTATAAATAAATGAGAGCAGCTATATACGGCGCAGGTTCGTTGGGAACGATACTCGGCGCATTCATTACCCGCAAAGGCGGAGAAATCGAACTCATCAACCGCAACAAGGCGCACATCGCAGCCCTTCAGGAGAAGGGCGCGCAGGTGGTCGGCACCCTGGAATTCACCCAGGCGGTCAAAGCCTACACCCCGGATGAAATGTCCGGCACCTACGATATCATCTTTCTGATGACAAAGCAGCAGCAGAATGCCGAAGTGGTTGCTTTCCTGAAGGATTTCCTGGCGGAAGACGGAGTGATCGTCACCCTTCAGAACGGGATTCCGGAGCTCCAGATCGGGGAAATAGTCGGTGAAAACCGGGTGCTTGGATGCACCGTTGCATGGGGAGCCACGATGCAGGGGCCCGGCGTCTGCGAACTCACCAGCGCACCGGACAGTCTCACTTTCTCGCTTGGCTCGCTTTCCAAGACCCCCAACAAACGCCTGCCCGAAGTCAAGACCCTCCTCGAAATGATGGGCCCGGTGGAAGTGGATGAAAACTTCATCGGCACACGCTGGAGCAAGCTCCTGATCAACGCATCCTTCTCCGGGATGAGCGCTGTGCTGGGATGCACTTTCGGCGAGGCTGCGGGCAACAAGGCTTCCCGCAAGTATGTTCAGGCACTGATCAAGGAATGCATCGATGTCTGCGCCACTGCCGGCATCAAGATAGAGCCTGTCCAGGGCAAGGATATAGTCAAGCTTCTGGACTACCACGGGCCTGTCAAGAAGGCCGTTTCCTTCTTCATCATCCCCATTGCAATCCGAAAGCACGCACGCCTCAAGGCAAGTATGCTTCAGGATCTGGAGAAAGGAAAAAAGACCGAAGTGGACGCTATCAACGGCGTAGTCTGCGCCTTTGGTCGCAAGGTCGGCTGCCCCACTCCCGTGAATGACAAGGTAGTGGAAATCATCCACCGTATCGAGGCTGGAGAACTTAAAGCATCTTTTGATAATCTGAAACTCTTTTAACCGATGAATGCACGCCACCTACGCACCCTGATGCTCTGCATCCTGCTTTGCGGAGCCGGCTTTTCCGCCAATGCCCAGAATGATTTCGCCCCCGTTGCCGACAAGGCCGCACAGGTTGTTGCGGGCAATGCCCGATTCACCGTTCTCACTCCCCGTCTGATTCGAATGGAATGGGCGGAGGATGGAGTTTTCGAAGACAGGGCAAGCCTGGGCATAGTCAACCGCAATCTGCCCGTCCCTCCCTTTAAAGTCAAGAAAAACGGATCCCGTGTGACAATCACAACTTCCGCTCTGACACTTAGTTACAAGGGTTCAGCCAAGTTCGATTCTCAGAATCTTTCCGTCACTTTCACTATGGCCGGTCCCGCCGACAAGAAGGGGCGTCCGACCACCATTAAAAAGACCTGGACCCCGGGAATGGATGACTCCGGGAACCTGCTCGGCACGGCCAGGACTCTGGACGGATTCGATTTCGTTGACAAGAAGGCCTCCGGCCAATATACCAAGGAACCTTTCGACAAGGGCGTGGTTTCCCGCGACGGCTGGGCCGTCATCGACGAGAGCACCAGGCACCTCTACGAGAAAGTGGATACCGATTGGAAATACTGGGTGACGGAGCGTCCGAAAGGAGACAGGCAGGACCTTTACATTTTCGCATACGGGCACGACTACGTTGCGGCCGTATCCGATTTCACGAAGATTTCCGGCAAGATTCCCCTCCCTCCCAAATATGCCCTGGGATACTGGTGGTGCCGCTACTGGCTGTATTCCGACTATGAACTGGTAGACCTCGCCCAGCATTTCCGGGACTTCAGCATCCCCGCAGACGTGATGATAATCGACATGGACTGGCACGACACCTTCGAGATGGGCGCAGCCGGCCGCGGATACCAGAGGGATGCTGCCGGCGAGCGCAAGGGCTGGACCGGCTATACCTGGAAGAAGGAGCTCTTCCCCAACCCCGGAAACCTGCTCCAGGAGCTGCACAATTATGGTTTCAAGACATCCCTGAACCTCCATCCGGCATCCGGTCTGCAGGTTTTCGAAGAGCCCTACGAACGCTTCGTAAAGGATTATCTTTCCCGTACCGGGGAGGATTATGACGGCCCCCGCGGCTATAAGGACGCCGACGGAAATCCCGTCTATGTCCCCTTCCGCATGGACCAGCCCGCATGGGCCGATGCATACTTCAACTCGGTGCTTGATCCCATGACCAGGATGGGAGTGGATTTCTGGTGGCTGGACTGGCAGCAGTTCATGACCAGCAAGTATATCCCCGGCCTCAGCAACACCTTCTGGCTCAACCATACCTTTTGGTGGCATCAGGTGCGCCAGTCCGCGAAATATGGCCAGGATGCCGCCAGGCCTATGATTTACCATCGCTGGGGCGGAATCGGCAGCCACCGTTACCAGGTGGGTTTCTCCGGCGACACCTACGCCACTTGGAAAGTGCTCGGCTACCTGCCCTGGTTCACCGCAACCGCAGCGAACGTGGGTTATGGCTACTGGGGTCACGATATAGGCGGCCATATCCAGCGCCGCGGCGGCAAGAACACGGACCCGGAGCTTTACACCAGATGGCTCCAGAACGGGGTCTTCACTCCCATCTTCAAGACCCATTCCACCAAGGACATGAGCATGGAGAAGCGATTCTGGGTCTTCCCGGACCATTTCGATCCCATGCGTGAGGCAATCCGCCTGCGCTATACGCTTTCCCCTTATATCTACGGGGCAGCCCGACAGGCATACGACACCGGCATCTCCATCTGCCGCCCGCTATACTACTATTATCCCGAAGAGCAGAAGGCCTACGATACCCGGGAAGAGTTCTTCTTCGGGGATGATATCCTCGCCACAGTGCTCTGCGAGCCGGCCGACATTACCACCGGCCTGACCGCACGCAGCCTCTGGTTCCCCACCGGATGCGATTGGTACGACGCCTCCACGGGCAAGATGTACGCCGGAGGCACCGAGACCACCGCGAGCTATACCATCGATGAGAATCCCTATTTCGTGCGCGCAGGAGCCATCATCCCCATGGCCTCTCCGGAGATCAAGTCGCTCCAGGAAGCCAGCAACGAGAACTGGTACATGCTGGTTCCCGGGCAGGGCGAAGGCAGCACCACTCTTTATGAGGACGACGGAGTATCCCAGGCCTACGGCAGCGCTTTCGCCACCACGGAAGTTCTGCGGAAAGTGGATGCAGACGGTATCTCCGTCACCGTCAAACCCCGCCAGGGCTCATTCAAGGGCATCAGCGCCACCCGCAAGGTGCGCATAGTGCTGGACGGCGCCACAGCTCCCACCAAGGTGAGCGTCAACGGCCGCAACGTTCCCTACAGCCGCTATGCAGCAAAGGATGCCGCCTCCGGAAAGGAAGTCTGGGGATATGACGGCGAGGAGCTCGCAGTTGTCATCTACCTGGCCGAAAGCGCCGCCTCGGGGCAGCTCGACGTGGAATGCGACAGCCGTTTCGCCTTCACCGAAGGCCAGAAGGGCGTTCTGAAGAGGATGCGCAGGAT
>CAMJJO010000128.1 GCA_946406095.1 uncultured Bacteroidales bacterium
GCTTCGTGATGGTGGCGAAGGGCGGCGGCAGCGCCAACAAGACCTATTTCTACCCCATGACCAAGGCCACCATCCAGAACGAAGGCACCCTGCTGCCCTTCCTGGTGGAGAAGATGAAGAGCCTCGGCACGGCGGCCTGCCCTCCCTATCACATCGCATTCGTGATCGGCGGCACCTCGGCAGAGAAGAACCTGCTGACCGTGAAACTCGCGAGCATCAAATACTACGATGGCCTGCCCACCACGGGAGATGAGACCGGCCGCGCTTTCCGCGACATCGACCTGGAGCAGAAGCTCCTGAAGGAAGCCCAGAAGATAGGCCTCGGCGCCCAGTTCGGAGGCAAGTATCTCGCCCACGACATCCGCGTGGTGCGCCTTCCCAGGCACGGTGCCAGCTGCCCTATCGGCATGGGCGTCAGCTGCTCCGCGGACCGCAACATCAAGAGCAAGATCAACGCCGACGGCGTGTGGATAGAGAAGATGGATACCAATCCTTCCGAGCTCATCCCCGAGCAGTACCGCAAGCCGGGAGAGGGAGCGAAGGGCATCGAGATCGACCTCGACAAGGGAATAGATTTCGTGCGTTCCGAGCTGACCAAGTACACCGTGGGCACCCGCGTGAACCTCAAGGGCACCATCATCGTCGCCCGCGACATCGCCCACGCCAAGCTCAAGGCCCGCCTGGATGCAGGAGAGGGGATGCCCGCCTACTTCAAGGACCATCCCATCCTCTACGCCGGCCCCGCCAAGACTCCGGAAGGGTATCCCTGCGGCTCGATGGGCCCCACCACGGCCAACCGCATGGATCCGTATGTGGATGAGTTCCAGGCAAATGGCGCATCGCTTGTGATGATAGCCAAGGGCAACCGCACCCAGGTAGTGACCGATGCGTGCAAGAAGCACGGCGGCTTCTACCTCGGCACCATCGGCGGCGTGGCAGCAGTTCTCTCGCAGAGCAGCATACGCAGCATCGAGTGCGTGGAGTATCCCGAACTCGGAATGGAGGCCATCTGGAAGATTACCGTCGAGGACTTCCCGGCATTCATCCTGGTGGACGACAAGGGCAACGATTTCTTCAAGAAGTTCTAGGCTATGAAGCGGCTGGCCAAGATACTCGGCATCATCATCGCGGTGTTCGCGGTGATCATCCTCGCGCTGCAGCTTGTGCTGAACAGCGCCTGGATGCGCTCGAAAATCGAAAAGATTGCGGCGAATGCCATCGTGGACGGCCAGCTGCGCTATTCAAGCCTGCGCTTCAGAACCTTCCCGTACATTGGTGCGGAAGCGGATTCGCTTTCGATTACCTATCCCCACGAACTGTTCTCGCAGTACGACAGGCTCGGGGTTCGCGGGCCTCTGCTTGCGGAGGGCCGCGGTGCGGTGGAGGATACCCTCCTCGCTGCCGACAGGCTGGCGCTTTCGGTGAACCCCTGGAAGCTCTTCTGCGGGCGGATACGGGTGCGGCAGCTGGCGCTGGAGCATCCGCAGATATACTATCACGCTTACTCCGAAGGCCATTCGAACCTGGATGTCTTCAAGAAATCCGAAGAACCGGCAGACACTTCCTCCAAGGGCCTGTCGCTGCCTTGGATTTCCCTTGGAGACCTCCACATCGGCCACAACCCGAAAATTGTCTACACTTCGCAGGCGGATACCGTTCACGCGCGCATCCGTTTCGACGAACTCCGGCTCACAGGCAGCGCGAGGATCAAAAAGAACATCCTCGCCTCCAAACTCCGCGGGGTGTCGCTGGCGCTGGATTCGCTCAAACTTGGGGGGCGGCTCCCGGCCGATACTCTGGCAGTTGCGGTGGATCGCTTCCGTCTGGACAATCCCCGCACCAACCTTCTGGACCTCGGCTTGAACGGTGATGCCTTGTACTTCTCGCCGAAGCTCGGCAGCCTTCAGGTGCCGGCGGACCTGGATGCAAGGGTCGGGTTCAAGCACCATAGCAAGCACTTCGACGTCGACCTGGACCATCTGAAAGCAGATATCGCCTATGTGCCTCTGCACGCGGAGGGCCTCTTCAGCAAGTACGAAGACCATTCCTATGTGAAGGCCACCGCCGGGATAGATTCCTGCAGACTTGCCACCGTGCTGGATAAGTATGCGCGCAGTTTCGTGCCTGCCGCCAAAGACATACGCACCGATGCGATATTGAACCTTGGCCTGAAGGCGGACGGAAACATTTCGGACAAGGAGTATCCGGATGCTGAAGTAGCGGTGGACATTCCTTCCGGGCATGTTTCATGGCTGCCCAAGAAGATCCGTGCATTGTTGGATCTTGGCGCGAGTGCGCACCTTACCCCTGCCGGGGCGCTCTCGGCGGATGTGGAGAGGTGCCATCTGCGCAGCAACGGTGTAAAACTGGACCTGGATGGAGACGGAAAGGACCTGATCGGCCGCGATCCCGCGGTGGCTGCCAGGCTCGGTGGTTTCGTCATTCTGGATTCCATTGGCCGCTATCTTCCCTCGTCACTCGATCTCCGCGGCTCTGGCACGGTGGATCTGGAAGCGGATGTGAATGCGCATCTGAACGAGCTGGAAGACTATATCTTCCGCAAAACCAGGATTGCCTGCAGGCTCTCCGGAGACAGAATTTCCGTGCAGATGCCATCCCAGGAACTGAGAGCCATGCTCCGCCGGCCGGACATCTCGCTGTCTTCTGCCGAAAGTTCGCTGAAATTGACTGCAGATATGGACAGCGTCGCCTTCGGGCTGTCGGATTCATTCCGCGCCGGGGTGAAGGGGATGAAGAATCGCGCGGACCTGAAGAAGGTGGAGAACAACGGCAAGATGGTGCCGTACCTGAGCTTCTCTACCACTGAGGATTTACTTAAACTCTATGCCGGCGAGAACAAGATCGAGGCGGAGAATTCGCTGATCTCGCTGGAGGCAATGCAGCGTGTGCGCAAGCCCAGACCTCGGATGAAACGCTTCCTGGACTCGCTCCAGAGGGTTTATCCCGGCGTTCCCAGGGATTCGCTGTTTGCCAAGTTCCGCGCCTCGCGTCCGGTGGACGACCTCGCATCCAAAGACCTGAAGGTTTCGCTGGATTCGTCCTTCGTGGCGTTGCTGAACCGCTGGCATCCCGGAGGGCTGGTATCGCTGGAGAATGCCTCCATCGTCTCGCCTTCGCTGCCGCTTCGCACCACGGTCAATTCGATGGATCTGGCGCTGGACGACGATGATGCCCAGCTGGCTTCCTTCAATGTGGACTGCGGCACTTCGGATATCGATGTCACCGGCTCCCTGGGAGGTTTCCGCCGCTTCATCCGCAACCGCGGGCCGCTTAAGTTCAATTTTAAGGTAAAGTCCAACCGGCTGAATGCCAACGAGATACTGGTGGCTATGCAGCAGGGGAAATCCAACGAGGGCGTGGATGTGGAGTCTGCCGATTTTGTCGTGGACTCCCTGGCGAATGCAAAATTCGACCCCACGGAAGGGGAGATGAGAGCCATAGTCGTGCCGAAGAACCTGCGCGGTTCCATCAAGCTCCAGGCAGACCGGGTGGATTATTCTTCGCTGGAGATACGCCCTGCAACTGCCGAGATCAATATCCAGGACCGCATCCTGCAGGTGAAGGATGTGGACGTGCAGAGCAATGTGGGCAAGATCAAACTGGATGCGTTCTACGCCTCCAAGAGCAAGGCCGACATTTCTGCGGGTATCGATATGCATCTCATCGAAATGCCGGCGTATGATATCATCCACATGCTTCCGAGTGTGGATGCGATGATGCCTGCGCTGAAGTCCTTCGAGGGCAATCTGGGCTGCGATGTGTCGGTGACCACTCAGCTGGATACGAACATGAACGTTCAGATGCCTACTCTGAACGGCCTTGTGCGGGTTGCAGGCGAGGATCTGTTCATCCGCAACGCCGGTTCGCTGCGCAAGGTGACGCGGCTGCTGATGTTCAAAGACAAGAATATCGGGCAGATACAGGATATGTACGTGGATGCGGTGATAGGGGACAACAAGGTGGAGGTATACCCCTTCGTGCTGGGCGTAGACAAGTACAAAGTTGCGCTTGCCGGCACCCAGGGCTTCAACGGCAGCATGAGGTACAATATCTCGATTCTGGAGAGCTTCCTGCCGTTCCGCTTCGGCATAGATATTTACGGGAATCTGGATAAATGGCGCTTCTCTCTGGGGCGCAACAAGTATCGCAAGGGCCGCGTGCCTTCGTTCACGGCAGACCTTGACACCATGCAGGTGAATCTGCTGGACGTGATCCGGAATGTATACAACCGCGGTGTGGAGAATGCGATGGCTCAGATGGAGATCGAGAACAGGCGTATGGAGAAGGCAAAGATGCTTAACAGCTACACCGGAGGCCCTTCGGAAGAATTGCTGTCTTCAGGCGAATTCCAGCAGGTCGATTCACTGCTGTTCGTGATGCAGACAGACGAGGAGAATCAAGAGGTGGAGGCTGCCCTGGATGCCGCCGCCGATGACGCCCTGGCAGCTCTGACCGCCCAGCAGACTGCGTGGCTGGACGAGCACCCCTGGGCCGACGCCGCCTTGACCCGCGCCGAGCAGCGCCGCGCCGAGCGCGAGAGGCGGAAGGCCGAGAAGGACGCTGCGAAGGTTTCGGAATAATTACTATCTTTGCAATCCATTCCGCGGCCCTATGCGCCGCACACCACTGCGGGTGTGTTGAAATGGTAGACAAGCCAGACTTAGGATCTGGTGCCTCACGGCGTGAGAGTTCGAGTCTCTCCACCCGCACTTGACTAGGCGCTCCCTTGCAGGGGCGCCTTCGTCATGCCCGGCTGCGCCCGGGCACCGTGCGGGTGGAGAGACGCTTGCTTCGCAAGCTTTCTCCATTCTGTTAGGGGCTCTGCCCCTAATGTCCTTCTGTGGGGGCTCTGCCCCCAGAACACCTGCGGCCTTTCCGCCTTTCCGTATTTGCTGCCGCAAATACCCGGCCCGGCCGGTCGGCTGATGCCGACTTCGTCGCTTCGCTCCTCTATACCGCACTCCCACCGGGACCGGCGGTTCGCCTGGCGGCTCATTGAACTTTACTCAGATGTTTCGGCGTGACCTGTAGAGAAATACCGCATTTTCTCTACAGGTACCCCCTTTTCACCCCCTACCCGTATAGAAAACCCGGCAAAACCTCGACGGGTCGGCCATTTTT
>CAMJJO010000129.1 GCA_946406095.1 uncultured Bacteroidales bacterium
GGATCTCGATGCCGAAGGCACGCACGGAATCGGCTCCCTTTGCGAGACCCTTGTCGGCCAGCTCCCAGAATTCACCTTTCTTATAGTTTGGCAGCAGCACCGCTATGATGCGTTTCTTGTTGTGAGCGAGAAGGGATGCAAAGAGGTTCGGCTCGTAGCCAAGGTCCTGGATTACCTTCATGACCTTTGCATAACTCTTCTTGGATACACCCTCGCGGTTGTGCAGGACACGGTCTACCGTGCCCTTGGAAAGGCCGGTCAGCCGGGCGATGTCTTTTATGGTGATTTTCTGGTCCGTTTCCATGTCAAAATAAATGTGTTCCAAATATAATTATTTTTTCTCCGTTACCGTGCACGGAAAATGCAAAAATATGTTAAATTTGTACGATTAATAATAAGACTATGCCAAAGATCATTACCTTCGGTGAGATTATGCTGAGGCTTGCAACGCCGGGCTATCTCCGTTTTTCACAAGCAGACACATTGAATGCCACTTTCGGCGGCGGTGAAGCCAACGTTGCCGTATCACTCGCAAACTATGGATGCGAGGCAGAATTCGTAACCCGTTTCCCCGAAAACGACATAGCAAAGGCGTGCATCGCCGACCTTCACAAGCATGGCGTGGGCACTTCCCACTGCATCTTCGGAGGGGAACGCCTCGGAATATATTTCCTCGAGACCGGCGCAGTGGCCCGCCCCAGCAAGGTGGTCTACGACCGCGCCCACTCCGCCATCTCTGAAATCCAGCCCGGCATGATAGATTGGGACAAGGTCCTCGAAGGTGCCGACTGGTTCCACTGGACGGGAATCACCCCTGCCATCAGCCAGGGTGCCGCCGACGTCTGCCTCGAGGCAGTCAAGGCTGCTAACCGCCTGGGAGTGACCGTCTCCTGCGACCTTAACTACCGCAAGAATCTCTGGAAATATGGCAAGAAGGCGAGCGAGGTCATGCCCGAGCTCGTGGCGTGCTCCGATATCATCCTCGGCAACGAGGAAGATGCCGACAAGGTGTTCGGCATCAAGCCCGAGGGCTTCGACGTAACCGCTACCGGCGGCCAGGTGGACCAGAAGCGTTTCCAGAGCGTGGGCGAGCAGCTTATGGCAAAGTTCCCCCGCGCAAAGAAGGTAATCATCACCCTCCGCGGCAGCATCAACGCCAACCACAATACATGGGGCGGCGTGCTTTGGAACGGCACCACCCTCTATGAATCTCCCCGCTACGACATCACCCATATCGTGGACCGCGTCGGCGGTGGCGACTCCTTTATGGGAGGTCTCATCTACGGCCTGCTCAATTTCGACGACCAGAAGGCCCTGAACTTCGCCGTTGCGGCATCCTGCCTCAAGCACACTATCTACGGGGACTACAACCTCGTGACTGTGGCGGAAGTGGAAAACCTGATGAAGGGCGATGGCTCCGGAAGAGTATCAAGATAACAAGATATGGAACTTAAGAAGAATTGCAAATATGCCCTCCTGGTGCCCACCAGCATGGGTCTGAGGGTGACCCCCGAAAACGGCCAGCCGGTGCAGTGCAGCGACGTGCTGCATCTCTATGCCACCAGCGCCGAAACCAACGTGGCAAGCATCGCATCCTATCTCGGGATGCCCGTAAAGGTGCTCACCGCATTCGTCGAGGGCAGCCCATTCGCTGCTTTCATCAAGAGCAATCTCCGCTCCCGCGGAATGGATTTCGAAGGCCCCGAAGTGCCTCAGGGAGGCCCCTGGGGATACAGGCACCAGATCAATATCGCCGACAGCGGCTACGGCTCCCGCGGCCCTCGCGTCTGGAACGACCGTGCCGGTGAGGTGGGCAGGCTGCTTAACGTAAAGGATTTCGACCTCGAACGCATTTTCGGCCAGGAAGGCGTGCAGATAGTGCATCTGTCCGGCCTCATCGCGGCCCTCAGCCCCGAAACCAGCCGCTTCTGCCTCGAGATCGCCCGCGCGGCAAAGCGCCACGGCAGCCGCATCAGCTTCGACCTGAACTACCGCGCATCATTCTGGGCAGGTCGTGAGCAGGAGCTCCACGACGTCTTCTCCGAAATCTGCTCGGTAGCGGACATCCTCATCGGCAACGAGGAGGACTTCCAGCTCTGCCTGGGCATCGAAGGTCCCGAGGCCGGCGGCAAGGACATCGCCGCCAAGATCGAGGGCTTCAAGGAGATGATCCGCCGCGTGAAGAAGCAGTATCCCAACGCGCAGGTCTTCGCGACCACGCTCCGCCAGGTCAACAACACCAACAGCCACAACTGGGGCGCCATCATGCTCGAGGGCGACACCTGGCACGTGGTCGAACCCCGCGAAATCCACGTCCTGGACCGCATCGGCGGTGGAGACGGCTTCGTGGGAGGCCTCCTCTATTCCATCCTCAAGGGCTGGGAGAGCGAGAAATGGATTCAGTTCGGATGGGCTACCGGTGCGCTGGCCACAACCTTCCTCACCGACTATGCGCAGCCTGCCGACGAAGAGCAGGTCTGGAGTGTATGGAAGGGTAATGCAAGAGTAAAAAGATAAACAGACATACAATGAAAGAATTATCGGATATCGGACTCGTAGGTCTTGCCGTGATGGGCGAGAACCTGGTCCTGAACATGGAAAGCAAAGGATTCCGCGTTAGCGTTTTCAACCGCACCGTGGAGAAAGTGGACAAGTTCATGGAAGGCCGCGGAAAGGGCAAGAACATCTATGGAGCCCATTCCCTGGAGGATTTCGTGCAGTCGCTGAAGGCACCCCGCAGGGTGTTCCTGATGGTGAAGGCCGGTCAGCCCGTGGATGATTTCATCGAGAAACTCATCCCCGTCCTGGATCCCGGCGATATCATCATCGACGGCGGCAACTCCCACTTCCCGGACACCGCGCGCCGCACGGCGTATGTGGAAAGCAAAGGCCTGCTTTATGTGGGCACCGGCGTTTCCGGCGGTGAGGAAGGCGCCCTCAAGGGCCCTTCGATGATGCCCGGCGGATCTCCTGCCGCATGGCCTCACGTCAAATCCATCTTCCAGGGCATCTGCGCCCATGTGGAAGGCGGCTCTCCCTGCTGCGACTGGGTAGGCGAGGGCGGTGCCGGCCACTTCGTGAAGATGGTCCACAACGGTATCGAATACGGCGACATCCAGCTCATCTGCGAATGCTACCAGATAATGAAGGACATCCTCGGCATGACCAACGAAGAGATGCACGAGACCTTCGCCGAGTGGAACAAGGGGGATCTGGACAGCTACCTCGTGGAAATCACCCGCGACATCCTCGCCAAGAAGGATGAGGACGGCCGCTACGTGCTGGACTACATCCTCGACACCGCCGGCCAGAAGGGCACAGGCAAGTGGACAGCAATCGCCGCTCTCGACCAGGGCGTGCCGCTCACTCTTATCGGTGAATCCGTTTTCGCCCGCTGCCTCTCCGCACAGAAGGAGGAGCGCGTGGCTGCGTCCAAGATCCTGGAAGGTCCGAAACCCGCAAAGTTCACGGGCGACCGCGCCGCTTTCCTGGAGGATCTCCGCAAGGCCCTCTTCGCCGCCAAGGTGGTATCCTACGCCCAGGGTTATGCCTTGATGCGCGCTGCCGCCAAGGAGTACGGCTGGAACCTTAACTACGGCGGAATAGCCCTGATGTGGAGGGGTGGCTGCATCATCCGCAGCGTGTTCCTCGGCAAGATCAAGGAAGCATTCGACAAGAATCCCGCCATCGCCAACATCCTGCTCGATCCTTACTTCAGCGGCAAGCTCGCCGAGGCCCAGCAGGGATGGCGCAACGTGCTTTGCGCAGCAATGCAGAACGGAGTGCCCGCCCCTTGTATGACCGCTGGCCTGCAGTACTACGACGGCTACCGCACCGAGCGCCTGCCGGCGAACCTGCTCCAGGCCCAGAGGGACTTCTTCGGAGCACACACCTACGAGCGCACCGACAAGCCCCGCGGAGAGTTCTTCCACACCAACTGGACCGGCCACGGGGGAGATACGATTTCCACCACCTACAACGCATAAAACACTGGAACATATGAAGATAGGCAAATACTCATTCGGCATCGGCGACCGTTTCGCACACGAAGGCGTCAACCAGCTCAAGGCCCTCATCGAGGCCGAGGAGCGCTTTGGCGTGCACTTCGTTCCCGTGTGGAACAAGAGCAACCGTGAGCACCAGATAGTGGGCACCGAGCCCATCGAGACCCGCCGCGAAGCCGATGCAGCCGTGAAGGCCCTGAACTACAAGGGACAGTACTTCGTGGATGCAGACCATATCAACCTGACTAACGTAGACCGTTTCATCGACTCTTCCGACTTCTTCACCATCGACGTGGCCGACTATATCGGCAAGACCGGAAGCATCGAAGAGAGATTCCTTCCCGCCATCAAGGAGGCCGGAAAAATCTACCGCCATATTGCGGAGAAGAAGGGTGCGGACAACTTCGTGACCGAAGTCTCGATGGACGAGGTGGACGAGGCCCAGACTCCCGAGGAGTTGAGGTACATCCTCCGCGAGATCGCGAAGGAGGGGATTCCCGTGCAGACCATCGCTCCCAAGTTCACCGGCCGCTTCAACAAGGGAGTGGATTATCGCGGGGACCTGGCCCGTTTCGAGCGTGAGTTCGAGCAGGACCTGATGGTAATCGAAGAGGCAGTGCGCGAATACGGCCTTCCCGAGAACCTGAAGCTCTCCATCCACTCAGGATCGGATAAGTTCAGCATCTACCCCATTATGGGCCGTCTCATCCGCAAGCACGACAAGGGCATACACATCAAGACCGCTGGCACCACCTGGCTCGAAGAGAACATCGGCCTCGCCGTTGCGGATCCCGCCGCGCTGGAGCTTGCCAAGAAGATATATGTGAACGCCCTCGGGCGTATGGCAGAACTCACCGTTCCCTATGCCACCGTCATCGACGTGGATACGACCAAACTCCCTACTCCTGAGGAAGTTGCGAAGTGGGATGCGGATACCTATGCCCGCACCATGCGCCATAACCAGGAGGATCCCCTCTACAATCCTTCTTTCCGCCAGCTGATCCACGTGAGCTACAAGATCGCGGCCGAGCTCGCAGACGAGTTCCTCCCCGCCCTCGAGAAGCA
>CAMJJO010000130.1 GCA_946406095.1 uncultured Bacteroidales bacterium
CTCCTTTCCAACTGCAAATACTGGATGGAAGAATACCACCTGGACGGCTTCCGCTTCGATGGCGTCACGTCGATGCTCTACTGGGACCACGGCCTCGGCACCGACTTCGGGAACTATGAGATTTACTTCGGCCAGGGGGTGGACGAGAACGCCGTGGCCTATCTCGGCCTTGCCAACAGGCTTATCCACGAGCTCAACCCGGACGCCGTCACGATAGCGGAGGATGTGAGCGGAATGCCCGGACTGGCGGCTCCACAGAAAGCCGGCGGAGTCGGATTCGACTTCCGTATGGCGATGGGCATCGCCGACCACTGGATCAAGTGGATAAAAGAGAAATCGGACGAGCAGTGGAGCCCCGGGGAAATCTGGTACGAACTTACCAACAAGCGTGCGGACGAAAAGACAGTCAGCTACGCCGAGTGCCACGACCAGGCCCTCGTCGGCGACAAGACCATCATCTTCCGTCTCATCGACAAGGAAATGTACTTTTCGATGGACAAGGGCAAGCAGAACCTGACCGTCGAGAGGGGAGTCGCCCTTCACAAGATGATACGCCTGGTGACCGCCGCCACTGCCGGAAACGGATACCTCAATTTCATGGGGAACGAGTTCGGGCATCCCGAATGGATCGACTTTCCACGCGAAGGGAATGGATGGAGCTATGCTCATGCCAGAAGGCTCTGGTCCATCGCAGATAACGATGATCTCCTCTACAAGGGCCTCGAAGAATTCGACCGGGAAATGGTGCATTTCATCCATAAAAACCGGCTGCTCGGAGAGCCCCCGGTGCTGCTCACGGCGGACGAGGAGAAAAAGATACTCGTTTTCCTACGGAAAAATTGTATCTTTGCACTGAATTTCAACCCGACAGGCTCCTTTGGAGATTACGGTTTTTCGGCACCTGATGGGGAGTGGACCCTGGAGTTCAGCTCCGACGATGCCGCTTTCAACGGGCAAGGCAGGCTCCAGGCCGGAGAAAAGCACCTCAGCATAGCGCAGCGGTGCCCTAACGGCAATCAGGAGTTTGACCATACTTTGTATCTGTACCTCCCGAGCAGGTGCGCTGTCGTACTGAAGAAAAACAAATAGCTTATGGCATTCTTAAGATTCAATAAAGCAGAACTCGTGAATCTCTCGTATTCTCTGAAGCGGGAGATTATCTGCGTCAATAAGACGGGTGCCTACTGCAATACCAGCATAGTCACGTGCAATACCCGCCGTTATCACGGGTTGCTCTCTGTCACCCTGGATCGCTTCGGAGGGGATAAGTACCTTCTGCTCTCCTCCATCGACGAATCCTTCATCGTGAATGGCAAGCAGTTCAATCTGGGCATCCACTGTTATGGGGATGTCTACGAGCCGCGAGGCCACAAGTATGTGGTGGATTTCAGCGCGGACCCCATCCCCAGCATCACCTACAAGGTCGGGGACATAGTCTTCCGCAAGTCGCTGATGCTGATGCCGGACAAAGACCAGATACTCATCAAGTATGAGCTTCTGGAGTGCCCTGCAAAGGCCACGGTGCGCCTGAAGCCTTTCCTGGCATTCCGCAATATCCACGCCCTCACCCACTGCAACGGCGATGCCGACCAGTCCTTCGAAGCCGTCAGGAACGGAGCGAAGTTCCGCATGTATGCCAACTTCCCGGACCTGGTGCTGCAGACCTCCGACTCGGCCGTGACATACCGTCACGATCCGGAATGGTACTACGGCATCACCTATTCCGACGAGTACCGCCGTGGCTTCGATTGCAAGGAGGACCTGCTGGTGCCCGGATGTTTCGAGGGGACGATGAAGGCCGGGGATTCGCTGGTTCTGTCCGCTTCGCTGGTGGAAGAGAATCCCGCAATGTTCAAGCGGACCTTCACCGGCAACCTCGCAAAACTGCCCACCGTCACCAACTACAGGGACCTGCTGGCCCGCTGGGCGAACCTTTTCATCTGCGCCCACAACGGCCGCAAGCGCGTCACCGCCGGCTTCTCCTGGATGTATACGGGGCTCCTGCGCGAGACTTTGATATCCCTCCCGGGCCTTACCCTCTATGCAGACGGGGACACCAGGACCTTCGAGGAGGTGCTGGACAATCTGATTGCAGATGAGCAGGAACGCCTGTTCCGCCGCACCACCCAGGTGGAGGCCCCTCTGATGCTGGCGACAGTCCTGCAGAAATACATCAAGTTCGGGGCATCCCCCGCAAAGGTCTGGAAGAAGTACGGAGTGATCGTCCGCGGCATCCTTGAGAGCTATCTGCCCGGATGCAGGCGCGAGGTCGCGATGCATCCCAACGGCCTGCTCTGGGCACAGATGGAGCACGTGGCACTGAGCTGGATGAACGCCTATGTGAACGGAGAGCCCGTCACCGAGCGCGCCGGCTACCAGGTGGAAACCAACGCCCTGTGGTACAACTGCATCTGCTTCGCCGTGGAGATGGAGGCAAAATACGGATCCGCCGCCACCTTCGTAAAGGAGTGGAGCGCTATCCGGGATATGGTCAAGGCCAACTTCCAGAAGGTCTTCTGGAGCGAGAAACGTGGCTGCCTGGCGGATTACGTGGACAATAACGGGCAGAACCTGGATGTCCGTCCGAATCAGCTGATAGCCATCTGGGTAGACAATTCCCCGGTGGACGACGAACTGCATCCGTCCATCTTCAGGGTCGTATCCGCAGAACTCGAGACTTCCCGCGGCATACGCACCCTGTCGCCCCGCAACCCCAACTACAAGAATGTTTATGAAGGGTCTCAGGTGGACCGTGACCTTGCCTATCACCAGGGCAGCACCCGTCCCTTCCTTCTCGAATACTACGTGGCCGCCGGCTACCGCATCATCGGCCCCGGCTTCCGCAAGAAAGCGGAATGGCTCTGCGAGGGTTTCTACGACGACCTAAGCAAGCATGGCGTAGTGGCGTTCAGCGAGCTTTACGACGGGGATCCGCCCCAGGAACCTCACGGAGCCATCGCATCCGCGCTCAGCACCGCGGCCCTTCTTTCAGTCAATCACATTATGGATCTTAATTCGGAGGAGGGCGGCAAATGAGAGTTCTGATGTTTGGATGGGAGTTTCCCCCGCATATCGCGGGAGGGCTCGGAACGGCCTGCGAGGGTATAGTCAAAGGCCTTGCATACAACGGGGTGGAGAGCATCTTCGTGATGCCTTCCGCCAGCGGCGATGAGGATGAAAGCGCCACCCGCATCATCAATGCGAGCGATGTGGCGGTGGATTACGTCACCGAATCGGTGGAGGACTTCCTGGACAAGGTAAAGTTCATCCACGTAGATTCCAATCTCATCCCCTATGCCGATCCGGAGGAGTTCTCCAAGATAGTCGAAGATGAGCGCGCCCGTCAGGTAAAGGACTTCCGCATCAGTTTCGGCCAGAAGTACAAGTTCTCCGGCAAATATGGTGCGAACCTGCTGGAAGAGGTGGCCCGCTATGCTATGGTGGGCGGCACCATCGCAATGCAGCATAAGGATGAATTCGACATCATCCACGCCCACGACTGGCTCACCTACCTTGCCGGCATCGCCGCCAAGGAACTCACCGGCAAACCGCTGGTGGTCCACGTGCACGCCACGTCCTTCGACCGCGGCACCGACGATATGGTGGACTCCCGTGTCTATTCCATCGAGCGCCGCGGAATGGAGGCTGCCGACCGTGTGGTCACGGTCAGCGACCTGACCCGCAACATAGTCATCAACAAATACGGCATCAACCCCGACAAGGTGGTCACCTGTCACAATGCAGTGGACTTCAGCGGCCGCGAGAATATCGAGGTCGAAAGGGGAGTGCGGGACAAAGTCGTCACTTTCCTTGGCCGCATCACCTTCCAGAAAGGCCCCGAATACTTCATAGAAGCGGCCGCCAAGGTGCTCAAGCGCACCAAGGGCGTGCGTTTCGTGATGGCCGGAAGCGGAGATATGATGAACCGTTCCATCCGCATGGTGGCGCGGCTCGGGATCTCGGACCGCTTCCATTTCACGGGCTTCCTCCGCGGAGCGGACGTGCAGAAGATGTTCGCCCTTTCGGATGTATACATCATGCCTTCGGTGTCCGAACCCTTCGGCATTTCGCCGCTGGAAGCGATGCGCACCGGGGTTCCTTCCATCATATCTCACCAGAGCGGCGCGGCCGAAGTGCTGAAATACGCCCTCAAGGTGGACTTCTGGGATGTGGATGCCATGGCAGACGACATCTACGCCCTTCTCACTTACCCGGCTCTCGCTCATTTCGCGACCGCCCAGGGCTACGATGAGGTGAATGAGCTGAAGTGGAACAACGCCACCGCCAAGCTCAAAAAAGTTTATGAATCAGTTTTAAACCAGTAGCTTATGAAAAAGCTTTGTTTCTATTTCCAGATACACCAGCCGGACCGTCTCCGCGTATTCCGTTTCTTCGACATCGGAAAAGATTCGCATTATTACGACGATTTCGTGAACCGCACCATCCTGAGGCGCATCGCCCAGAAGTGCTACCTGCCAATGAATAAGCTGCTGCTTGAGGCCATCAAGGCAAACGGTGGCAAGTTCAAGGTGGCTTTCTCCATCACCGGAAGTGCGCTTGAGCAGTTCGAGCGCTATGCTCCCGATGTGATCGACAGTTTCCGCGAACTCGCAGCCACTGGCGCCGTGGAGTTCCTGTGCGAGACCTGCAACCATTCACTTTCTTCGCTTAAGAGCGAGAATGAATTCAAGCATCAGGTGCTCAAGCACAAGGCCACCATCGAGAAATATTTCGGAGTGACTCCTGTCACGTTCCGCAACACCGAGCTCATCTATTCGGATGCCATCGGAAAGCAGGTTTACGACCTGGGCTTCAAGACCGTCCTGACCGAGGGTGCAAGGCACATCCTTGGATGGAAGAGCCCGAATTATGTTTATTCCAACGAGATCAAATCCTCGCAGAAGCTGCTGCTGCGCAACTATGTGCTCAGCGACGACATCGCATTCCGCTTCGCAGGCTCCGGCCTCACCGCAGAGCAGTTCGTTGCCAAGGTGAATGCCGAAGAGGGAGACATCGTGAATCTTTTCATGGACTATGAAACCTTCGG
>CAMJJO010000131.1 GCA_946406095.1 uncultured Bacteroidales bacterium
CGGGCTTGCCTACTGCCTCCACCACCGCCTTGGTGATAGCCACCATCTTGTCGGGATATCGCATCATTCCGGAACCTGCTCCGCGGCCGGCAATCTTCGTAACCGGGCAGCCGAAGTTGATATCTATCACATCCGCCCCGTGACCGCCGACCAGCTCCACCGCATGGTCCGCCATCTTCGCCGCTTCGACCATGGACTCGGGGATATGCCCGTAGATCTGGATGCCCACCGGAGCCTCCTCTTCCAGCGTGCGCATCTTCGCCAGCGCCTTGGAAGCGTCCCGGATGAGGCCGTCGGAGGGGATGAATTCGGTATAGACCATATCCGCCCCCTGCTCCCGGCAGAGGATGCGGAAACTCACGTCCGTCACATCCTCCATCGGCGCCAGCAGGACGGGCCTGGGGCCAAGGTCTACGTTGCCTATCTTCATAGGATGCAAATTTAATGGTTTTTCATTATATTTGTTGCTATGGCGAACGTCTATGCAGATAGAATAGGACAGCTGCGTGCAATGATGCGCAGCAGGGGCTGGGATGCGGTGCTGATAACCGGATCCGACCCTCACGGAAGCGAGTATCCCGCGGAGCGATGGAAGTGTGTGGAATGGCTCACGGGCTTTACCGGCGAGGCCGGAGATGTGGTCATCACTCTCGACCACGCGGGCCTCTGGACCGATACGCGCTACTTCATCCAGGCGGTTCAGCAGCTGGAGGGCACCGGGGTGGAACTCCACAAGATGCGAGTGCCCGAGCAGGTGCCTATCCCCGAGTGGATAGCCGGCAAATTCCAGGGAGAAAGCGAGGTTTTTATCGCCTTGGACGGGTTGTGCGTAGATTTTGATTTTGCAAAGGAAATTAAATCCGGCTTGAACGCCGGAGGAGCGGCCTGCCATCTAGTAAGCATCCCCAATCTGATAGATGCCATCTGGCCGGACAGGCCGGGGATTCCTCAGACTCCGATATTTACCGTGGATCCCGGGGAGAGCCGCATCGAACGGCTCGGACGCCTGCGGGACTGGGCCCGCGAAAAGGGAATGGATTACATCCTCCTTAGCTCTCTGGACGATATTGCCTGGACGCTGAATGTGCGGGCATCCGATATAGAATACAACCCCCTCGTCATCTCCTTCCTGGTGGTGGGGGCAGAGACTGCAGACTGGTTCGTTTTGAAGGGGGAGATAGAAGAAAAAGGTACGGAAGAAACCCTCGCAGAGCTGCATGAAGACGGGATTTTCCTCCGCTACTACGAAGAGGCGGAAATCGCTCTCAGCGAGATTGACGGAAGCGTAGCGGCCAGCGGGCTGAACTACCATCTGGCTTCGCTGATAGGCTCATCGCGTCTGGTGGAAACCCCTTCGCCGGTGCAGGCCTGGAAGGCGGTGAAAAATCCCGTTGAGATAGGAGGAATGCGGGATTGCCATTTGCAGGACGGCCTGGCGATGGTGAACTTCCTCTACTGGCTGGATCGCTGCATCCAGAATGACCACGCCATCTCCGAATGGGACGCCGCTGTCAAGCTCGGGCAGCTCCGCGCCGAGATCCCCAGCTATCAGGGAGACAGCTTCGAAACCATATCCGCCTACGGCCCTTCCGCCGCTCTGCCACACTACATCACTCCGCGTTCCGGAGCACCCATGCTAGAGCCTCACGGGCTATATCTTTGTGACTCGGGCGGGCAATATCTGAACGGCACCACCGACATCACCCGCACCTGGGCACTCGGCCCCTGCACCCCTCTGGAACGGGAAGATTATACCCTTGTGCTGCGCGGGCACATCGCTCTGGCGCAGGCAATCTTCCCCGCCGGAACTCCCGGATGCAGGCTGGATGTGCTTGCACGCGAACCTCTTTGGAGCCGGCAAAGAAACTTCGGGCACGGCACCGGGCACGGCGTGGGCTGGTTCCTCGGAGTGCATGAAGGTCCGCAGGATGTGCGCCAGAACCTCAACGGCGTCGGTTTTGAGGCCGGAATGGTGGTGTCCGATGAACCCGGAATATACCGCGAAGGTCAGTTTGGAGTGCGCCACGAGAATCTGCTTCTTTGCGTGGAGGCTGGCACCAACGATTTCGGCTCCTGGCTTCGGTTCGAGCCTCTGACCCTCTGCCCGTTCGATACTTCTGCGCTTATCGTGGACATGCTTACTCCTGCCGAACAGCAGTGGCTTAACGACTATCATTCAATGGTTTATGCCCGCCTGCGTCCTTATCTGAACGATGCTGTCGGCGAATGGCTGCGGAAACGCTGCGCTTCAATTTAGATCTGACTGATGAAAAGATTCCTTTCCCTTTGCACCCTGCTTCTTGCGCTTCCGCTGGCTGCGCAGATAACTCCCGAGCGCCTGGCGGCAGACCCTTCGCTGGCAACCGATGTTTATCATGTTTATGACTATTCTCCATCGCGCCTAACCAAGGCTCCGCGCGGATATAAACCTGTATACATCAGCCATTACGGCCGCCACGGGGAAAGATATATAAACAGGGAAGGATATCTCTATCCCGGTCTGGAGGTCCTGCAGCGCGAGGCTCTGACCCCTCTCGGAGAAAAGGCTTTGAAGGAAGTAGGCGATATGGTGGAGCGCACCGAGGGTAACGTGGGTGCCCTGTCTGAACTCGGAGCCAGGAACCACAGGGCAATCGCCAACAGGATGTTCCACAGGTTCGGGAGGATATTCCGCCGCGGTCGTTCGGTTCGTTGCGAATCCACCGTAAGGCCCCGTTGTATTATAAGTATGGCCAATGCCGGCAACGCTCTGGCTGCCGCGCGTCCGGGACTTAAGATAGAGTATCGTTCTTCCGAAAAGTTTCTGTGCTATACTCAGCCGGATGAGGTCCGGGATTATCTTTTGTCTTGCCGCGATTCGATGTATACCGCACAACCGGAGGCCCTGGAATGCATCAAAGCCTGCTTTGCCGATCCTTCCCGGGTCTCGCGAAAAGAGCTCACTCAAGTTGCCGATGCCATATTCTACACCTGGAAAGATATGCCCTGCCTAGGACTGGAGGCTTACGATATCCGCGAGTATTTCTCCGAGCAACTGATTCTGCTCTTGGCCAGGCATTATTCTTCGTGGGACTATTGCCTGCTGGCGCGCTCACCCTGGTGGCATCGCGAGTGGCTGAACCCTATTATAGATGATATCATCACGCGTGCCGATGAGGCGCTTGGGCGGAAGGACATTGCCGCGGACCTTCGCTTCGGCCACGATTCACAATTGATCCCGCTTTTCACCCTTCTCGGCATTACCGCCACCGTACCGGTAATGGGCTACGCCGATGCCCCGTATTCCTGGGATGTCGCATCGGTCTGCCCGATGACTTCCAACCTGCAGTTCATATTCTACAAGAATAGGAAGGGGTCCGTTCTGGTGAAGGTGCTGAAAAACGAGAGGGAGGTTCTGATTCCCTATCTGACCCCTGTCAAAGGCCCTTATTACCATTGGGAAGATCTTTCCGATCTTTTGAAAAACGGCAACTGATTGTTAAAAACAATTATTCCGGACGGAATTTGTACTCGAGAGCGGATACTATCCGCACCAGATCCTTGGTAGGCCCTTCGAGTTCGAAACCGGTGGCGGTGCGGGTGAAGGTGATGCGGTCTTCGAGCATGCGGAAAAGACGCATCACGGGTGACTGAAGGCGGAATTTGAGATTCTCACCTTCCTCTGCCTCAAGCACATAGCCTCGATTGTGCATGACATCCACAACTCCCGTACGGATTTCCTCGTACGCCCCGGGCACAAGTGCGCTGCGGGTGCCGAAGCCCAGGCGGGGATATAATGCCGCGAAGATGGCCAGGATGCCGCCGATTTTTAGCAAGGACTGGGCGCCATCTTTGAAGATTTCGTCCAGAGTGCTGCCGACCAGTCCGAAAACGGACAGCAAAAAGATGAATATGCAGAGGATTATCGCCAGATAGGCAAAGTATTTGATAGCACGTACAAGGTATTTCATACCACGAATATACGGAAAAATCATTATTTTTGCACGATAAGCAATTTTACTATGGAAAAAGAAGATCCGTTGATGAGAATCGAGCGCGAAGAGCGCGAACGCAAAGAACGCAGTTCCAGCCTGAAACCCGTAATGTGGGTTCTCGCTGTCATAGCAATAGCACTCGGTGCAGTTCTGGCATACGTATGGTCCAGCAAGAACAATCTGGTCAAAGACCTCGAAATCGACAAGCAGCAGCTCACCGAGCAGATCGTAAGCCTGCAGGGCGACTATGAGTCCCTCTCCAGCGAATACGACTCCGTGAACGCTCAGCTCGACTCCTCCAAGGAGGAAGTCGCCCAGCTCGTGGAGCGCATCAAGAAGACCGAGGCGACCAACCGTGCCAAGATGCGCCAATACGAGAAGGAACTCGGCACGCTCCGTAGCATAATGCGCGGCTATGTCAAGCAGATAGACTCCCTCAACACCCTCAACAAGAAACTCACCGTCCAGGTGTCCAATGCCCGCCGCGAGGCCGCAGAGGCGCATAGCAAGAACGCCGAACTCACCGAGCAGGTTAACGCTCTCACCGACAAAGTGGCCGTCGGCTCCATCATCAAGGCCCGCAGCCTGTCGCTGGTCGCCTACGGTGCATCCGGCAAGGTCATGGACCGCAGCAGCCGCGTCACCCAGATGGTGGTCAACCTCACCCTGGCAGAGAACGACCTGGCCCCCACCGGCCCCGTGCGCATCTATGTGCGGGTCAAGGATCCGGAGGGCATACTGCTGATGGATGGCACCGGCTCCAGCTTCACCCTCGACGGAGAGGCAGTGCCCGCCACCGCATCCCGCGAAATCGACTACAACGGCAAGGATGTGGACGTGAGCATCTACATCAACAATACCGGCGAGTTCACCAAGGGCATCTACAGTGCCGAGGTCTTTACCGCAAGCGGCCGTCTGGGCAAGGCGGAGACGATGCTGAGGTAATGATCTACATCCACGTCCCCTTCTGCAGGAGTTTCTGCACCTACTGCGATTTCTATTCGGAGATTGCTTGCAAGGGGAGGGATGAGGCGGCGATTGCCCGCTGGGCCGATGATGTCTGTG
>CAMJJO010000132.1 GCA_946406095.1 uncultured Bacteroidales bacterium
GGGGGGTAGGTTGCGAAGATAAATGACAGATTTAAAAACAGAAAGCGGCTTACGGTTCTACCTTTTTATTATTTCTGCTATCAGATCGTAATCCTCGGCAGCCGTAATACGCACATCCAGGAACTTCCCCACGAGAGAAGCCGGATCGATATCTGAAGGAACTGAAACAATGATTTCCCCATCCACCTCGGGGCTCTCGTACTGAGAACGGCAAACCAGTTTCCCATTGAGTACGGCATCTGCCAGGACCCGTTCCTCCTTCCCGACCCGGGACTGGTTGAACTCTGCGGAAATGCCCTCCTGAAGGCTCATCAGAGCATCGTACCGGCGCTGTTTCTCCTCTTCCGGAACTTCATCCTTCAGGTTGGCCGCACCCCAGGTCCCTTCCTCTTCCGAATACTTGAATGCACCGAGCCGCTCGAAACGAGCCTCGCGTGCGAAATCCAGCAATTCGGCGAATTCAGCTTCACCCTCTCCCGGATGCCCCACAATCACGGTTGTCCTCAGCACTACTCCTGGAATCTCCTTCCTCAGCCGGCGGATGAGATTCCTCGTCCATTCACCATCGACCCCGCGGTGCATATTCTTCAAAACGACATCGGAAATATGCTGCAGGGGGATGTCCAGATATTTGCAGATCTTGGGATTCGACGCCATCTCCTCCAGCACATCCTCCGGGAAACCCTCGGGATAGGAGTAATGCAGACGAATCCATTCTATTCCGGGCACGTCCGACAGGGCCTTGAGAAGATCCGCAAGGGCTCTCCGGCGGTAAATGTCCAGCCCGTAATAAGTTGTATCCTGCGCTATCAGGATGAGTTCCTTGACCCCCTTCGAGGCAAGTTCCGTCGCTTCCGCCACCACGTCTTCCACGGGCACGGACTTGTGCGCTCCGCGGATAAATGGGATGGCGCAGTATGAACAGCGGCGGTCGCATCCTTCGGATATCTTCAGATAGGCATAGGCCCTGCCGTTGCTTTCGAAGCAGCGGGAATTGCGCAGCGAGGCATCCGGTTCCACGCCCAGAGCCCGCACCACGGGGGCAAGGTCCCTGGCCCCGAACCATTCGTCCACTTCCGGTATGAGCGCCGGGAGCTCGGCTGAATAGCGCTGGGAGAGGCAGCCGAATACAATCAGCCTGCCTGTCTCTCCTCTCTTGCGCCTCTCCGCCTCGGCGAGGATAGTATCTATGCTTTCCTGCTTGGCATCTCCTATGAATCCGCAGGTATTCACAAGAGTATAATCCACGGTGCCGGAATAATCCTCCGGCACCACAGCATAATCACCTGCCGGCAGTTGCGCCAGCAGATGCTCGGTATCGACTGTATTCTTGGAACAGCCCAGGGTTATGACCCTGAGTTTAGGCATTCTCTTCTGCCTTCTCTTCTTCCTCTTCCACGAAATCCAGGGAGGCGAACTGAACGAGTTCGTTGTACCAATCGAGGATTTTCTTCATATGGGAGAAGTAGAAACGGTCGGGATCGTAGTTGGGAACCGCCTTGTCGAAAAGGGCCTTGATCTCAGCCTCGGGCGATTTGGACGTGGGGGCGTCTTTCCCTTCGAGAGCCTTGTTTATGGCAAGGAAAACCTCTTTGAGACGGAATTCTCCCTCATCGGTGTAGATGGCGATATCCGAGAGAGTGGTGATGCGGCTGTGAGGGTCGAACACAGTGCGATGCCCATCGCTAAGAGCCTCTGCAATAGCGGCATTGGACCTGGAAAGGGCCAGGAATTTATAGAGTCCGTGCTTTCCGGAAACGGACAGGATTTTTGTAAGATCGGTTTTCATATCATTTAACAATTTATCTACTTTCGAATGCAATTCTTCTATGCTCGAATCATTCACGATGACTACATCCGCACGGGACGGGTCCACCTCCTGTTGGGATTGGATGCGGCTTTCCACCTTGGGATTGCGCTTCAGCCTGTCGTCCAGCGGTGCCGTCACCAGCCAGACTTCATCCCACTGGCCGTCGAATACCGCCTTGTCCAGAGCGACGGCAGACTCGAAAAAGACGATTCCGCCTTCGCAAGAGGCCTTCCACTTTAGGAAATCTGCCAGCACCTCAGGGTAAACCACCCTTTCCAAGGCCTCCCTTTTGTCTGCATCGCTGAAGATGATTCCAATTTGGGAGAAAGGAACTCCGATGGCATCCTCCACACGCTTTTTCAGGCCAGGGACAGAATCGTACAAAGCCTTGGTGCGGGAATCGCTGTCATACACCGGGAAGCCTTTTCCGGCAAGATACCGGCATACTTCGGATTTCCCGGATGCAATGCCCCCGGTGACAAGCACGGTTTTCATAGCCTCTCCACGCATTCCGCCACCTCCGGCTCTACCGAGACGCTGATCACGCCTTTGGGCAGGTTATCGCATCTGATGATGCACTTCCCTGTCATGGACTTGCTGAATTCGCGGTAGTCCACATAGCAGCCGGCCGTCTGGCGGGGATCCGACATTATAGGGAAGACGCAGCGGAAAACCACCTTCACCTTATTCGGATAGATGGAAAACTCTGCACCTGAAGGGACATTCCGCCCTGCAACGGGCAGTTCCGTCTGCATCTCCACATAGCGGCTGACATCCAGCGACCAGGATACTTTTTCGTCCGACACCCTGAGCCTGTCCGGGATATCGAGGGCGACCTCCCCATGGAGATTGCCTTTCACCTCGCTGCGGACTATGGATTTGGTGTTGACCGCCTCGAGATTGGCCAGAAGGTCGGCCGGGCCATATGCCAGCACGGAATCGGGCTGCACCGAAAAATCCCCGTTCTGCATGAACTGGGGCTTGAAAGTGAGAGAACTCACCACCCTGACGGGGACCTTCTTGTTCAACTCGCGGATGAAGCGGAAACGGAGTTTTTCGAACAGGAAAGATTCGACACTGGTACCGGGGCCGAAGATGTCGTTTACATAACGATAGAGCTGATTTGCCGATATGGTGAAAAAATCACCCTCTTCGTGGGTGAAATCATCGGCATCCAGACGGACCACCACGGCATCTGTCTTCCTCCCGAGATAGATCAGGCGGAAACCGGATGCCTTGCAGCGGGCGGTCAGGGTGACTTCTTCGCTGGAACGGGCAGCTCTCCCGAGGATGCTGCTTTCCGCTATCACCGGAATGCTGATCACATCCGTCTGCATGTGCGACAGATTATGGATCAGCCAGATACCGGCCGACAGGGCAAGACAGCCAAGGAAATACTGCCAGTTCTTCACGGTAAGCTACTTCTGCTGAGCCGCCTGGTCGTTGGTGGGCTGGGCGTCGGTGGAATAATCGCGGACGATGGAATTCTTGTCGACACGGAGCTTGACATCGCCGTCGACTTTGATCAGCACGGTGCGGTCCTGGATTTCGGCCACGGTGCCATAGATTCCGCCGGCAGTGACGATCTTGTCGCCTTTCTTGAGTTCGTTGCGGAACTTCTCAAGTTCTTTCTGCTGCTTGCGCTGAGGGCGAATCATAAAGAGCCACATCACTGCGAAAAGCAGGAGAATCATAATCCAGAAACTGGCGCCGCCACCGGCAGCCGGCTGAGCGGCCTGAAGAAGGGTAATCAAATACATAACGCGTTATTTTTTAATTAGTTTATCAAGAATTCCATTTACGAATGCACGGCTCTCGGGAGTGCTGTAGAATTTGGAGATCTCCACGAATTCGTTGATTGTCACCTTGGGAGCGATGTTGCCGAAAGCCTCCGCCTCCGCCAGGCCGCATACTATCAGCGACAGGTCGGTGGAGCAGATACGGCTGCGGTCCCACTTGGGGGTAATCTCGGATATCATCGAGATATACTTGTCGTAATTCGAATAAGCGGTGCGGAGAAGCTTAACCACGAAAGCGTGGTCGCTCTCTTTCTCTCCCGTGGAATCCATATCGCTCATGAACAGAGGCGGCAGATTCCAAGGCTTTCCCCTTCCCAATGACTCTACGGTGCGGCAGCACCAGGTCAGCGAATAGGCGAGATCATCGTTCCACCAGATAGAAAGGTCTTCCAGGATATCGGCAAGGTCGTCGTTGTCTACGAACTCCTCTTCGAAAATGCGGACCCAGAGGGCTGCGTCATCCTTGAGAGTATTGGGGCCTGCGGCAAGATACTCCTTGAAATAATCTTTTGAACGGATTGAGTCGTAGAGGTTGCGCAGCAACACGTCATATTGGTCCCAGGAAAGCTTCTTTTTCTGAGTGATCTTCTGGAAATCCGGATCTTCTTCAAGTGCGGGCGCAATCAGGTTGTCGGCGAACTTGAAGTTGGGATTACGCTCTTCCTCGCTGGGATTGAACTTGCTTCTGGCAGCCTCGAGCCGTGCCCTGGCCTCTCTGGAAATGGGGCCCACGCTGCAAAGCATAAAAAGATAAAGGTCCCTGGTGGATTCGAGGGATCGGTCCAGCTGCGCTTCGAGATCTTTAAGACTTGCAGACTGGTTTTCCGTGAAACTGTATATGGCCTTGAAAGCCTTTATACGAAGGATTCGGCGGTTAAGCATCTTTTTCAAACAAAAATAATATGCAAATATAGCATCTAATCCTCAAAAAATTCTAATTTTGCAGAAATAAAAACAACCTTTAATTATTTACAGATTATGTACAGAGAGGATAGAGACCAGGTTAATTTCCAGGACCGCAATGCAGAAGATGTTTACTCAAAGCCTGTCAGAGCTGGTAAACGTACATACTTCTTCGATGTGAAGAGCACGAAGGGGCAGAACGATTTTTATCTGACCATCACCGAAAGCAAGAGGCGCAACAACCCCGACGGCACCTTCACCTACGACAAGCACAAGATTTTCCTCTACAAGGAAGATTTCGAAAAGTTCAAGGAAGGGCTCGATG
>CAMJJO010000133.1 GCA_946406095.1 uncultured Bacteroidales bacterium
CAGCGCGTGCCTCAGACCGAGACCCAGGGCCGCATCCAGACTTCGGCGGCATCCGTGGCAGTCTTCCCCGAGGCAGGGGAGTTCGACATCGAGATCAATCCCGCCGACATCCGCAAAGACCTCTTCTGCGCATCCGGCCCCGGTGGACAGGGGGTGAACACCACCTACTCCGCCGTGCGCCTCACCCACATCCCTTCCGGAATAGTGGTACAGTGCCAGGAGGAACGTTCCCAGATCAAGAACGCCGAGCGCGCGATGGAGGAACTCCGCACGCGCCTCTACAATATGGAGCACCAGAAGTACCTGGACGGCATCGCCGCCAAGCGCAAGACTATGGTTTCCACCGGAGACCGTTCCGCCAAGATACGCACCTACAACTACCCTCAATCCCGCGTCACCGACCACCGCATCAACTGGACCATGTACAACCTGCCGGCCTTTATGGACGGCGACATCCGCGAGTGCATAGACCAGCTCCAGGTGGCCGAGAACGCTGAACGCCTCAAGGAAGCCGGAGAATAATGAAAGCCACCGTCATAGTCTCTCTGGTGCTCGCAGCACTCGCATTGGCGCTTGTATGCTGCGTGATCATCGTGCTGTTCGTATGGCGCAAGAACATCAAGACAGTGAGGCTTATGAATATGGGTGGTGTGGTCTCCGATACCGCGGTATCTTCTCCGGACGAGAAGGTCATCACCCTCACCGACAACGAAGGGGGAATGAAACTCAGCGTCCGGCTGAAGAATATCTATTACATAGAATCCGACGACAACTACATAAAGGTCTGGTACCAGGACTACACCGGCAGCATCAAGCAGTATATGCTCCGCTGCCGCCTGAAGACCGTGGAAGAGAGTTTCGAAGGCAGCGACCTGGTGCGCTGTCACCGGAAATATATAATCAACATGGCCAAAGTCCAGGTGCTCCACAAAGAGAAAGACGGCTATTACGTGGATCTCGGGGTGGACAGCATCGGAGACGTGCCGGTATCCAAGACCTACGAAGCGCTGGTGCTTGGCAAATTCAACGAAAGATAGCTTATGTGGCAGAGAATACAGACTCTATACCTTCTGATTGCGTCGGGGCTTCTCGTCGCAATGT
Source organism: uncultured Bacteroidales bacterium (assembly GCA_946406095.1). GTDB lineage: Bacteria > Bacteroidota > Bacteroidia > Bacteroidales > UBA932 > Cryptobacteroides. Next base: position 1,102 of record CAMJJO010000133.1, read on the forward strand.
ATTTCCATCCTTATGGGACTTGGTTCATCATCCTTTTCAGCATAGCGCTGGCCGCTCAGTTGCTGGCAATAGTCGCACTTAAGTCCCGCACTCTCCAGATGCGGCTTTCCAACCTTGCAGGCCTGCTTCTGCTCGGCCTCCAGGCGTGGATGGCGGTATCTTATTTCACGGCGGATCCCAAGCCGACCCTCAGCTTTACGGCAATCTTCCCCATAGTTGCCGCAATCCTCGATTTCCTGGCCGCCAGGGCCATCCTCAGAGACGAATTCCTGGTGCGCAGCGCATCCCGCCTGCGTGCCGCCAAACGCAAATAATAGCACTGAATTATGAGAATACCTGAATCTGAACTCATCATCAACGCCGACGGATCGGCATTCCACATCCATATGAGGCCGGAGGATCTCGCCGACACCGTTATCGTTTTCGGCGATCCCGACCGCGTGAAGATGTTCGAACCCCTCTTCGACAAGATCGAAGCCAAGGGGCAGTCCCGCGAATTCGCGTTCGCTACGGGGCTCTACAACGGCAAGCGCGTTACCGCTCTTTCCCACGGTATCGGCTGCGACAACATCGACATAGTGATGACCGAGCTCGATGCTCTTGCAAACGTGGATTTCAAGACCCGCGAGGTGAAGCCCGAGCATAAGACCCTCACCATCGTCCGCATCGGCACCTGCGGCGCCATCCAGCCCGAGATTCCTCTGGGATCCTTCATCCTCAGCCACATTTCCGTGGGCTGCGACGGCCTGATGAACTGGTACGAAGGCCGCGACCGGATCGCCCTCCTGGACTTTGAAGAGGAGTTCAAGAAGGCAACCCACTGGGCGAAGCATCTGCCGGATCCCTACTTCGTGCGCGGCTCCCAGAAGCTGATCGACCTCTTTGCCGACTGCACGGTGAAGGGAATGACCATCTCCGCATCCGGCTTCTACGGCCCTCAGGGGCGCGTGGTGCGCCAGGGGCTCGCAATGCCGAACATGCTGGAGGATTTCGAAAAGTTCGAATACAAGGACTACAAGATCACCAACTTCGAGATGGAGGGCTCGGCCCTTGCCGGAATGGCGGCCAAGCTGGGCCACGACGCCATCACGGTATGCTGCGCCATCGCCCACCGCTACCTGAAGGATGCCAACACCGACTACAAGCCCCGTGTGAACGAGCTTGTGAAACTTGTGCTGGACAAGGTGACGGCCTAGTTGTTCTTGTAGAGTTCCTTGGTGGAATTCACATTCCAGACTTTTATCGAAGGATCGCTGACGTTCACGTCGACGATCCTTTTTTCTCCCTTCATCACATTGGTTTCGAGGAAGCGGAGCTGCTCCGGGAAGCTGCTAACGAAGGAACTCGCAATCTCGTGCTGGTTGCCTTCGTAGCGGTAGATGTTATAATTGTAAGCGTTCTTGGCGTATATCTCCGCAAGGGGTTTGGAACCTTCGAAACGGTTCTTGAAAAGCACGATGTGGTTGTAGTTCACGATCTTGTCGGCAGTGCCGTGCATCAGCAGGGTGGGGGCGGGCTCCTGAGCATAGCGTATCTTGCCCTCGCGGGAGAAAATCGCTCCGGAGAAGGACATCACGCCGGCGTAGCGGAAGTCTTTGGGGAGAATGCCCGAATGCCCGCTGCGGTTGCAGAGGTGCCATTCCGCCTGGAGGGAGATAATGGCTCCGGCGGAGGATCCGGCTATCACTATGTTGGAAGGATCCACGCCCAGTGCTTCGGCGTTGTCGATAATGAATGCGGTGGCGCCGTAAAGGTCTTCTACTCCAATCTGGATGGCGTTGTAGATGACGTCGATATCTTTCACGCCCACGTTACCTGCGCCTTTGAGGCCGAGCCTGTAGTCTATTGTTATTACGCGGTAACCGTTCTCATTGTAGAGCCTGAACCAGGGGAGGTACGCCTTTGCGTTGCGGTCTCCCATGATGAAGCCGCCTCCGAATACGAAAAGGATGGTCGGTTTCTTCTTGCCGTCGATGGTGGTGATGCTGCCTTCTGCCGGCTCATAAACCGACATGAAAAGCTGGCAGGTGTCCCGCTGGGCGAAAAGGTATTCTCCGGATGGGGAGACGTTGATGCGCACCCTCTGCTGGGCGTTGGAAAGGATTGATAATGAAATCAGTATGGCGGCGAGTATGAAACGTTTCATCAGCTTACTATGTTATTCTTGTTTGTATTCAGGGTGATGGCCGAAAGAAGGATGGCAATATCCCCACTCTTGACCTCGGTGGAGCACTTCTGTCTGGCCTGGGGCCCGGGCCCGAGATCGGCGATGCTGATCCCGCGCTTGCGCAGATACTCTCCGGTATGGCTTTTTTCTTGTTTGAAGACTGCCTTCAGAAGATGTATGGCTCCGGCTTCTTCCGCGCCTTCGGAGATGGCTTCGGCAATCGCCAGACTGACGGTATTGCTGCCTTCCCGGCCCAGGCGTATCTCGTCCTCGTGGCCATAGGGGATGCCCTGCTCTTGGAAAATGCGGGAATCGATTTCGCTTTTGCAGATGGCTGTATCGATGCCGAGAGAACGAAGCGCTTCCACAGCGGCATTGCCTCCGTGGCGCAGAATCCCCAGGAAGAGATGGTCGGCTTCTATGCTGTAGCTGCCGGTGCGCATCGCCTCTTCGCGGGCAAATCCTACTATGGCGTCGAATTCCTGGGAAATCTTCATTTCGGGTGGGTATATTTGCTTGCAAAAATAGCAAATTAATCGAATATTTTTGTTAAATTTGCGTGTTTATAAACAAGCATTTAACAGTAGTAAGACAATATGGATATTGACGGTAATATCAACGAGACAAATCACGGTTACATAGAGCCGGTCGAGATCGATCACGAGATGCGGAGCGCATATATCGACTATTCTATGTCGGTCATTGTTTCCCGCGCCCTTCCGGACGTTCGCGACGGCCTCAAGCCGGTGCAGCGCAGGGTCCTTTTCGGAATGGACGGCCTCGGCCTTTCTTACGGCGGACAGACCAAGAAATCCGCCCGTATCGTGGGTGAGGTGCTCGGTAAGTTCCATCCCCACGGGGACAGCTCGGTCTACGATGCAATGGCCCGCCTTGCGCAGAGCTGGAACCAGCGCTATCCTCTGGTTTATGGCCAGGGTAACTTCGGCAGCATGGACGGCGACCCTGTGGCGGCCATGCGATACACCGAAGCCAAGCTCGCCAAGATGGCGGAAGACGTGCTCTCCGACATCGAAAAGAATACGGTGGATATGGCGCTCAACTTCGACGATTCGATCGAAGAGCCGACCGTGCTCCCCACCAAACTGCCTCTTTTGCTCCTTAACGGATCGGCCGGTATCGCCGTGGGTATGGCCACCAACATGGCTCCCCATAACCTCGGCGAATGCTGCGACGCCATCTGCGCATACATCGACAATCCCGACATCGACGTCGAAGGCCTGATGGAGTACATCAAAGGCCCCGACTTCCCGACGGGCGGCATCATCATGGGCCGTCAGGGCATAGTGGACGCATACACCACCGGCCGCGGCCGCGTGGTTATCCGCGCCAAGACCGAAATCGAGGTCAATGACCGCGGTCAGGAGACCATCGTGGTCACCGAGATACCTTATATGGTGAACAAGAAGGAGATGCTCGAGCGCATCGCCTCAATGGTGGAAGACAAGAAGATCGAGGGCATCACTTATATGAACGACGAGACTTCCCGCGAGGGTGTCCGCGTT
>CAMJJO010000134.1 GCA_946406095.1 uncultured Bacteroidales bacterium
GCGATGAGCTTCTTGGTGTTGGTCTTGGAGAAGGAGAGATAGAGGATACGCTCGATTGAAAGGGCGAGGCCGATCACGAGGCAGATGATGATGAGGGACATGAAGCCTGCACCACCTTCGATGAACTTGGTCTTGAGTGCCTGGGTGAGGGGAACCTCGGGAGCGCCAGCGGTAAGGGCTGCCAGGTCGTTGGCGGGAGCCTGTGCTACTTCTTCCGTTGCGGCCTGCTCAGGAGCGGCGGCGTCCTGCGCAGAGGCAATGTTAGCAGTGAAAGCCATAAGGGCCGTTGCTGCAAGAATCATGAAAAACTTTTTCATAACTAGTTCTTAGTGATTTAATTGATAATGTTTTATTTGATTGATATTTTTCTCAAACACATAAAATCAACGCAATTTAGCAAAAATATTTCATTTGCCAATACTTATTTTGATATTTCCCCTCTGAGGTTTTTCTCCAGAAGGCGCTTTACTTTTTCATTATCAGCGTATTCCCCCATCAGATAAAAAAGTTTTGCAAGCCCACCTTCGGTGGTGATATCGCTGCCGGACACCACTCCGGCTTCCTTCAGGGCCTTGCCCGTGGCGTAGAGATTCATGTTCACGTCCCCGGCCAGGCACTGGGTGATGTTGAGCAGTATCTTCCCGCTCGCAGTGCTCTCGCGGATGATGTCGGTGAACCAGGGCTTGGAGATGGCGTTGCCGGAGCCGTAAGTCTCTATTATCACTGCGCGTATTCCGCTGCCCAGCAGCACGTTACGTGCCACTTGCTCGGTGATTCCGGGGTGCACTTTGAGGATGGCCACGCGCGTGTCGAGCTCGGTATGGATGCAAAGCGGAACGGTGGTGGCGGGATAGCGGATCATGGCCTTGTTGTAGCGGATGCTGATGCCCGCTTCTGCCAGCGGAGGACAGTTGGGAGAGCGGAAGGCATTGAAAGCCGTGGCGTTCACCTTGGTGGCCCGGTTGCCGCGGAGCAGCTGGGAGTTGAAGTAGATGGCCACCTCCGGCACCATCGCCCTGCCGTTCGCATCTTTGGCGGACGCCACCTCCACCGCGGAAACCAGATTCTCCTTGCCGTCGGTGCGCAGGCTCCCTACCGGCAGCTGGCTCCCGGTGAAGATGACCGGCTTGCCCAGCCCTTCCAGCATGAAACTCAGCGCCGAGGCGGAATATGCCATGGTGTCGGTGCCGTGAAGCACCACGAAGCCGTCGTAGTCGTCGTATTTCTCCCGGATCAGCATGGCCAGGTCCTTCCACATCCCCGGTTCCACGTCGGAAGAGTCTATCAGCGGGTCGAAGGTGTAGGAATCTATCTTGAACGTAAACTTCTGGAGTTCAGGCACTTCGCCGAGTATCTGGGAGAAGTCGAAGGGCACCAGCCCGTGCCCGCTTTCCTTCATCCCGATGGTGCCTCCGGTATAAATGAGGAGAATGGCTGATTTGTCGCTTTTGCTCATATCGCAAACAGTTTTTCTGCATTTTCAGTGGTGACGGCGGCCACCGTCTCGATGTCGACACCCTTCACCTCCGCCACCTTCGCGGCGATGAGAGGGATGTTGGCGCTCTCGTTGCGGGTGCCGCGCAGGGGAGTGGGAGCCATATACGGAGAGTCGGTCTCGAGGAGGATGCGGTCCAGCGGTATCTGCCGCACGGTTTCCGGGAGCGACGCCTTCTTGAAGGTGATGACTCCGCCTATCCCCACCGACCAGTCCCCGTATTTCTGGATGCGGCGGAAGGTCTCTATGCTGCCGCTGAATGCGTGCAGATTCCCGCGCAGCCCCAGATGCCGGCAATCGTCCAGCACCCTGAAAAAGTCCTCCGTGGCATCCCTCAGGTGGATGTTCACCGGCAGGCCCCACGCCGCGGCCAGCTCGAACTGCACTCGCAGCGCCTCTTTCTGCTCTTCCTTGAACTCCGTGCCGTAATGGTAGTCCAGCCCTATCTCTCCGATGGCCACCGCCCCCTTGCCTTTCCAGGCCTCCAGCGCGTCGATTTCCCTCTGCCAGCCTTTGTCCACCGAGCCGGGGTAGAGCCCCAGCATGGGGTAGAGCACTCCCGGATGCCTCCCGCAGGCGGCATACATCTCGTTCCGCTCGCGGATGTCGATGTCCGCCAGCAGCATCCTGGTGACTCCGGCAGCGACTGCGCGCTCCACGAACAGGTCCTGCTCGGGGCCCGGGAAAGCCTCGTCGGTGCAGTGGGTATGGGTGTCTACGAAGACCATTTCTGCAAAGTTACGATTTTCTATCATTGATAGTACACCGTTGCATCAGGTCCATCGCGATAAATCCGTCCGATTCCAGCAGCATCGCCCTCCGCACCACCTCGCTGTAGGGGCTGCCGGTCAGATAGCAGAGTTCTTCCAGGTCGATGCCCCTTTTGCCGGCGATCAGCCTCGCCAGCCGGGTGAGCGGCTCCAGTTCCGCCGCATCTGCCCGGGAGCGGTAGTATGCCTCCACCGTGCGGGCGAAATCCGGTTTCTCCGCCACCGAATACCTGCCCAGCCCCAGCTGCTCCCCGAGCCCGGAAAGGCCGGTGATGGCTTCGGCCGTGCCGGCGCGGATGATGGCGTTGCAGCCGGCGGAGCGGATGTCGTCCACCCGCCCGGGAAGGGCGAACACGTCCCTCCCGTAACTATTTGCCAGCCTGCATGTTATAAGCCCTCCGCCATTCGCCTTCGACTCCACCAGCACGGTGCATCCGGCAAGGCCCGCGATGATGCGGTTCCGGCGCACGAAGGTGAATGCCACCGGCTGGGTTCCGGGGGGATAGTCCGTCACCACCGCACTCCCCGGAGAACTTGCGATGCGCTCCGCAACCCCACGGTGGGCCGTAGGGTAGATTTCTTCGATTCCGCAGGGCAGCACGGCAATCGTGGAGAGCCCGGCGTCCAGCGCCGCCAGATGTGCGGTGATATCCACTCCAAAGGCCAACCCGCTGACTATCAGCGGCCTGGCTGGAGACTGGGCGCAGGCGTCCACTATCTTTCTGGTCCAATCCCGCCCGTAGGGAGAGATGTCCCGGGTGCCGACGATCGCAACCGACGCGCGTTCCCTGAAAATCTCTCCCGGAGGCGAGACGCTGCGGTAGTAAAGACCTGTGGGGCAATCTTCACATTCCTGCAGCAATGGTGGAAAGTCCTTTTCCGTCCGGGCGATGTAGCCGAAACCGCGGCTTCGCAGCCTTTCCAACTCTTCGCCGGTGCTTTCCAGGATTTCCCTGTTGATGCTCCCTCTATATTTGCTGTACGGCCCCAGCACCTCGTCGGCCTCCTTGGCGGAGAGCTCGAAAACCGCCGAAGCGGAGCCAAGCCTGTCTATCAACCCGGATGCGTAGAGCGGCTCATATCCGAAAATCTTCCCCAGCGCCGCGGCGCACGCTCTTTCCTTCAAAACGTCTTCCATGTCGCCAAGGTAAGCAAAAAAGAAAGAACCCCCGGGGGTTGGACCGGGGGTAAATTTTGAAATTTATGTTTGCGCTATGCTAATCCACTATCAACAAGGCATCTCCGTAAGGGCCGAAGCGATAGCCTTCCTTCAGGGCAACGTCGTAGGCGTTCATCACGTTCTGGTAGCCTCCGAACGCCGCCACGCACATCAGCATAGTGGATTCCGGCCTGTGGAAGTTGGACACGAACGCGTCGGGGATGGAGTAGGTGTAGGGAGGGAAGATGAACTTGTTGGTCCAGATGTCGTTGGCCTTCACCTCGTTGGTGGTGGTCACGTAGGTTTCGAGCGCACGGGCCACGGTCACGCCTACCGCAAGGATCTTGTGCCCCGCCTTCTTGGTGGAGTTGATCTTGGCGGCCGCCTCTTCCGAGATTATCATCCTTTCGCCGTCCATACGGTGCTTGGAAAGGTCTTCCACGTCCACTTTGCGGAAGTGGCCGATGCCCATGTGCACGGTAATGAAGGTCTTCTCTATATCCTTGAGGATCATGCGGTTGAAGAGCTCGCGGCTGAAGTGCAGACCGGCTGCGGGAGCGGAAACCGCACCCTCGTGCTCTGCAAAGATGGTCTGGAAGTTCTCGGCATCTTCCGGATCGGGATTCTCCTTCACCCACTCGGGGACGGGAGTCTTGCCAAGCGCAAACAGATTCGCCTTGAACTCGTCGTACGGGCCGTCATAGAGGAAACGCAGGGTCCTGCCGCGGGAGGTGGTGTTGTCGATGACCTCGGCCACCATGCTCTCGTCTTCGCCGAAGTAGAGCTTGTTGCCGATGCGGATCTTGCGGGCGGGCTCCACGATCACGTCCCAGAGTTTCTGCTCCTTGTTGAGCTCGCGGAGAAGGAAGACCATGATGTCCGCACCCGTCTTCTCCTTCTTTCCCAGAAGCTTGGCGGGGAAGACCTTGGTGTCGTTCAGCACGAAAAGGTCCCCTTTTCCAAAGTAGTCTATGATGTCCTTGAACTGCCTGTGCTCGATTTCTCCGGTTTTCTTGTGGAGAACCATCAGCTTGCACTCATCCCTCCAGCGTGTAGGTTCGGTTGCGATACGGTCCTTCGGAAGGTCGAATTTGAATTGCGAAAGTTTCATTGTTCAGAAGATAATAGCTTTTATTATACGACTGAACAAAAGCAAAAGTTTCAGACTTGCAATGCTTTTTATATCCTGGCCTCGCGAAAAACTTCCTGGATCGAAGGATAAGTGTCTGCAAGGAAGGGGGGAAGGCTGGATTTCGCCACCCAGGCGGCCTTGGTGATGTCTTCTTCGCGCTGGGGAGTGAGGTTCACCGGATCGGTGTAGAGCATGTCGTACCACCAGGTGTG
>CAMJJO010000135.1 GCA_946406095.1 uncultured Bacteroidales bacterium
CCACGACCTCCGGATTATGAATCCGACGCTCTAACCAGCTGAGCTACCCCGCCATTTTGTACTAAGGATTCCGCTCGCTTTGCTCGCGCTATCCTTTCCGCCTGCGGCGGGCCGTACATTTTTTTGCAGTAGCGTCGGCTTTGCCGACTTTGTTTTTTAGCCTGGAGATCTTATGAGAGCATGCTCTCAACGCTCTCCACTCTAAAAAACCGGGCGCTAGCGCCCGACTGCAAAAAAGTTGAGATGGAAGGATTCGAACCCTCACTGACAGAGCCAGAATCTGTAGTGCTACCATTACACCACATCTCAATAGGTGTCCGCCTGAAAAGCGGACTGCAAAGGTACAATACTTTTGCTAAATTGCAAAAATATTATCGAGAAATTTTCGCGCGCAGCTCTTCCCAGTTATAATAAGGCCCCTGGACAGGCTCCAGCCCTATCAATTTTACCTCTCTCTCGTTGAGTATCAGCTTCACCAGCACCGGTTTGTCTGCCTTGCGGGAGCGGTAGAATACTAGTTGCAGATTGCCCGCGAAGGGGGAGTACAGGGTGGAGATGAAGTGCTGCCGTGCTTCCCTCCAGTTGTACTTCTCGCCGATTCCTTCCACTCCCAGATAGCTGCAGAGGGCCATCAGCGGGTAGTCGTGTCCGAATCGGAGGTCGGCCGCCACTGCACCGGATGCGAGGGCGTCATCTGCCTGGCGGACAATCATCTGCACCAGCGGCTCAGCCCGTTTCATCCGCTCCTCCCCAAACTCAACGGAGTTGCACTCGCCCAGATACATGTAGACGTTATTGTAGTCGGACCAGCCGTAGATTGCCTCCAGGGGGAGGAAGCGATAGGCGTTCAGCTCGAAGCCGAAGGAGCGGCTGATGCGGCCGACGGCATAGATTGCGTTGCTGAATTTAAGGGGATCCGGAACAATCCCTGCAGCGGCGGTAGTGTCGGTGAAGATCCGGGCCATCATCCCCGACAAATCAGGGTTGAAGCCTTTCCGGAGGGTGTCCAGAACGATGCGCCTGGCGCTGCTGATATCATGGCCGTGGTCGTTGCTGATCTCTTTCTGGATCTCTTCGCCGCAGTCCATCACTATGTCGAGGCGAGGGTCGAGCTCGCTCAGGCGGTTGGTGAATGCCGCCATGCTCACAAGACAGCGGGGTACGGTGCTGCTGTTCACGCGAAGGAAACGGCTGCCGCGGCGGAATACCCGGCGGAAGTTTTTGTACATCCTGTCGGCGATGCCGCGATGCTCCTTCTGGCCGAGCAAGGTAAGCCGCCCGTCCATCTTGTTGTGGGCCTCCTTCACGAGGATGGTCTCCTGGAGGAGCGAGTCCCCGCTGGCGCTGAGGATACCATCCTCCTTGGCCTTGGTGAGGGCCTCGATCACCACTTCATACTTGTCCTGGTCCCAGCCCGAACGGGTGCCGTGACGGCCGTAATGGCTGATATAGAATGGCTTATAGCCGCGGGGCGCCTTGGTCAGGGCCTCCGGCTGCACTGCCATTTCGTAGGGGCAGGCGTTGAGGTTGGCCATCCACGGACGTTCGTAAATCATTTTGGCGAACTCCGGGTTGGGGAATCTGCTGAAATCCGGTTGAGCTGCGCAGAGCTGCCCTGCCGCCAGCACAAGAATGAGCAGGTATTTTTTCATATGCTAAAAATTGAACGACAGCCCCACGCCGGAAGCGGTGGTGCCGAAAATGACGGATTTCTCCACCCGCTCGGTGGCGTTGTTGTAGCCCTCGCAGGTGGCCTTCATCTTCTTGTCGGCCTTGACACGGATGGGGATGCCCACTGCCATTATGCCTGCTCCGGCACCTGCGGCGGCGACTCCGCCGATGGCCCAGTACCCCGCGGTGTCGAAGATCGGCTGAACGTCCCCTTGCCCGCCGGAGAACACAAGCCCGAGGATCCCTGCAAACGCATATACGAGGCTCACCACACCGCACGCGGCACCGCCCGCAATCATCACGGAGCCTCCGATCGCCAGGCCGTTGCCGAGATGGCGCTGCTTGCGGTAGTCGGCCCAGTTTTCATTGAAATCCACTCCGTCTATATTCGAAAGCAGCAGGGCCTGCTGCTCCGGGGTCAGCACTATGCCGTCCAGTTTTATCTTGGTCCCCTTGTGGTGGGCGCCTATCATTTCGGCAGCTTTAAGGGAATCTTTTTGTGCCCTGCGGGCTTCTTTCTTCTCGCCGGGTTCGGCGAAGGCGGTGGCGCAGACGGCCATCATCAGAACCAAAAAAACGACCAGTTTCCTCATAACAATATGGGTTTGTCCAATCGCAAATATACGAAAAATAACTATCTTCGCAGAACTAATAACCCTATCAGATGAAAACACAGCAGGAACTCGCCGCCATCGTCGGCAAATTCGCAATCAAAGGCAATATCAAAGAGATCAAGCCCCTCGGTAACGGCCTCATCAACGACACTTTCAAAGTTGATACGGACGGCCCCGAGGCCTATGTGCTCCAGCGCATCAACAACGCCATCTTCCAGGATGTGGAGCTGCTCCAGCACAACATCGAGTGCGTTACCCGCCACATCCGCGCCAAGCTCGAGGCCGCCGGGGAAGCGGACATCGACCGCAAGGTGCTGAGATTCATCCCATTGAAGGATTCCCCCAAGACCTATTGGACCGACGGCGAGACCTACTGGCGCATCTCCGTATTCATCCCGGACGCCCTCACATTCGAGGCCGTCACCCCCGAGTATTCCTACTACGCTGGCAAGGCTTTCGGCCGCTTCGAGGCCCAGCTCGCAGACATCCCCGACACCCTCGGCGAGCCCATTCCGGACTTCCACAACATGGAACTCCGTGCACGCCAGCTGCGTGAGGCGGTGGCAGCCGACAAGGCCGGCCGCATGGCGGATCCCGAGGTGAAAGCCCTGGTGGGGGAGATCCAGAAATATGAGGAGGAGATGACCAAGGCTGAACGCCTTTTCCGCGAAGGCAAGCTCCCCAAGCGCATCTGCCACTGCGATACCAAGGTCAACAACATGCTCTTCGACAAAGAGGGTAACGTGCTCTGCGTCATCGACTTGGACACCATAATGCCGAGTTTCGTCTTCTCAGACTTCGGGGATTTCCTCCGCACTGCCGCCAACTTCGTGGCCGAGGATGATCCCGATACCTCCAAGGTCGGTTTCAACATGGAGATCTTCAAGGCCTTCAGCAAGGGCTACATCGAGTCCGCCAAGGTCTTCCTGACCCCCATCGAGAAGGATATGCTGCCCTTCGCGGCCTGCCTCTTCCCTTACATGCAGTGCGTGCGCTTCTTCGCAGACTATATCAACGGGGACACCTACTACAAGATCAAATACGCCACCCACAACATGGACCGCACCCGCAACCAGTGGGCGCTGTTCCAGAGTGCACTCGCGAAGGTGCCGGAAATGAAGGCCTGGATAGAATCCCTATAAGGCCGCGTTCTCGTAGAGGATGCAGGCGTAGCAGATAGGACCCTGGTGCTTGAGCATCAGGGTTATTTTTCCCTCCTTTGGAGCGAAAACCGTACGGAAGGTGCATTTGCCCTTGATGAGGCTGACGAGTTTGCCGGAACTCTCCTCGAAGGGCCCGTCCTGGAACTCCTCCACCTCTTCCACCGGCTTGCCGTACTGCTTGGTGAGCATTGCCTTGAGCCCGGAATAATCGTTCTCCAGCTTCACCCACGAGAGCCTAGGGGGGATCTCAGCGCGGATGGCGCAGACGGTGCTGTCGGCGCCGGGGATGATGTTCACCTCCACGTCGGAGTAGCCGGCGAACTTGCCTATCACCAGCGGCACGCCGTCGTTGGTCTCTTCGTATTTGAAGCCCTTCTTTGCCAGGGCGGCAACCATTTCGTCGGTGCTACCCTTGATTTCTACCTTATTGAAAGTCAGGGGTTTCTGGGCGTTTGCCGAGGGTGTGAGGGCGATGGCGACTGCCAGCGCGAGGAGGATTCTTTTCATATCAGTTTTCGTTTGCCAATTCGAGGATGATCTGGTCCAGCACGGGCGCGAGCGATGCCTGGCTGCCGACGTGGTTGTTGACCATTATGCTGAAGGCGATGGTCTTGCGGGTATCGCCGTCGGAGGGGAGGATGTATCCGCTGAAGCAGCGCACTCCGCTGAGGCTGCCGCTTTTCATGAAGATGCGGTTCTTCACCGCCGCGGGGGCCTTCGGCAGTCGCGTCTGCAGGGTGCCGTCTTTGCGCCCGGGGCGGGGAAGGGAGTTCATATAATCTTTATAGGAAGATGTGCGGGCCATGCCGGTGAGGATGCGCACGAGGAATTCGGGCGAGACGAAATTCTTCCGCGAGAGGCCGCTGCCGTCGGCGAAGCGCATCTTGGCGCTGGGGCCTGCCAGTCCGATGGGCGCGAGGGCCCTGTGGAGGGCTGCGGTGGCGGTGTCGTAGTCGTCGGATCCGTTATTTGCCTTGCCGATGGCTTTCAGCAGGGTTTCGGCGCAGAAGTTGTCGGATTGGTGGTTGGTGATGGTGGCGATGTGGTTCAGCGTTGCGGATTGCGCCGTGCCCAGGAGGTACAGGGTATCCGGCGCTGCAGTGGCGGGAGTG
>CAMJJO010000136.1 GCA_946406095.1 uncultured Bacteroidales bacterium
ATCTACACTCCTATCCGCAAGGTCAACTGGAGCGTGGAGAACTGGCGCGTGGAGCAGAAGACCGACTACGAGAAACTGAACCTCGAGATCGAAACCGACGGTTCCATTTCCCCGAGCGCCGCTCTTCAGGACGCAGCAAACATCCTCATCTACCACTTCAAGCTCTTTACCGACGACAACAAGATCTCTCTCGAGAGCACTCTTGAAACCGAGAGCAAGGAACTTGACGAGGAAAGCCTCCGCATGAGGCACGTCCTTCTCACCAAACTTTCCGACATGGGACTTTCCGTCCGTGCGTTCAACTGCCTCAAGGCCGCCGACATCGACACTTTCGCCGATCTGGTGTCCTACAGCCGCGCCGAACTCATGAAATTCCGCAACTTCGGACGCAAGTCTCTCAACGAGATCGACCTGCTGGTGGAGAAGATGAAGCTTTCATTCGGAATGGATGTTACCAAGTACAATATTGAACCCAAGAAAAAGAATATCTAACGATGAGACACAATAAAGCAGTTAATCATCTCGGCCGCAAGAGCGGACATCGCAAGGCTCTCCTCGCCAACATGGCTTCTTCGCTCATCCTCCACAAGAGGATCATCACCACCGAGGCCAAGGCAAAGGCTCTGAAGCCCTATCTCGAACCGCTCGTCACCAAGTCGAAGGAAGACACTACGCACAACCGTCGTGTCGTCTTCAGCTATCTCAAGGACAAGAACGCTGTCAGCGAGCTTTTCCGCACCATCGCCCCCAAGATTGCAGACCGTCCGGGCGGATACCTCCGTATCCTCCACGTCGGTTTCCGTCAGGGAGATGCAGCAGAGATGGCTCTGATCGAATTCGTGGACTTCAATGAGGCAGCCCTCGAAGGCACCGCCAAGAAGGAAGCCAAGAAGACCACCCGCCGCAGCCGCGCGAAGAAGGCAGAGGCAGCTCCCGCTGCAGAGGCCCCCGCAGAAGCCCCGGCAGAAGAGCCCAAGGCTGAATAAGACAAACAACAAAAAAGAAGAGGGAGGAATTCGGTTTCTCCCTCTTTTTTTTATATTTGTAATCTGTTACTGAAATACTAACTCTATGAATCCTTTATTCTATGCCGTACCGGCAGCCTCGGTAGTCGCACTCCTGTTCGCTGCCATCTTCTATCACCAGATGAAGAAAGAAGATGAAGGTACACCCACCATGCGCAAGATTGCCCAGTTCGTCCGCGAGGGCGCCATGGCATACCTCAAGCAGCAGTACAAGGTGGTTATCATCGTTTTCGTGGTATTAGCAATTTTCTTCGCCATCCTGGCCTACGGTTTCGGCGTCCAGAATCCCTGGGTGCCCTTCGCATTCCTCACCGGCGGTTTCTTCAGCGGCCTTGCCGGCTTCATCGGGATGCGCACCGCAACTTATGCTTCCGGCCGCACCGCCAATGCAGCCCGCCGCTCGCTTAATTCCGGCCTGAAGGTGGCGTTCCGCTCCGGTGCCGTCATGGGTCTCACCGTGGTAGGCCTCGGCCTTCTGGATATCGCCATCTGGTTCATCGTGCTGAACGCTTTCGTGGGCGAGGCCACCATGGCCCAGAAGCTGGTCGTCATCACCACCACCATGCTGACCTTCGGAATGGGTGCATCCACCCAGGCCCTCTTCGCACGTGTCGGCGGCGGCATCTACACCAAGGCCGCAGACGTGGGCGCAGACCTTGTGGGTAAGGTCGAGACCGATCTCCCCGAGGACGATCCCCGCAACCCCGCCACCATCGCCGATAACGTCGGTGATAACGTGGGAGACGTGGCCGGCATGGGCGCAGACCTCTACGAGAGCTACTGCGGATCCATCCTCTCCACCATGGCGCTGGGCGCATCCGCATTCTATGCAGTCGGCCCCGAAATGCAGATGAAGGCAATCCTCGCCCCTATGCTCATCGCGGCAATCGGCGTGGTGCTTTCCGTCATCAGCATCTTCACCGTCCGCACCAAGGAAGGCGCCGGCATGGCACAGCTCCTCAAGAGCATGAGCGTCGGCACCAATCTGGCGGCAGTCCTCAGCGGCGTCGCCACCTTCGGCGTGCTCTATATCCTCGGCTTCGAGAACTGGTGGCAGCTCAGCTGCTCCGTGGTCGCCGGCCTGCTCGCGGGCGTGATCATCGGCAAGGCGACGGAGTACTACACTTCGCACTCCTATAAGCCCACCCAGAAGCTTGCAGAGGCTTCGCAGACCGGCCCCGCCACTGTCATCATCAACGGCGTCGGCCTCGGAATGGTGTCCACCGCCATCCCCGTCATCGCCATCGCGTGCGCAATCATCCTTGCATACCTCTTCGCCATCAACTTCGACGTGGCCAACATGCTCACCGCCGCCAACCTTTCGAAGGGTCTGTACGGTGTGGCGATCGCAGCCGTGGGTATGCTCTCCACCCTTGGAATCACCCTCGCAACCGACGCATACGGCCCCATCGCGGACAATGCAGGCGGCAACGCCCAGATGAGTGAGCTCGAACCCGAGGTGCGTGAGCGCACGGACGTCCTGGATGCCCTCGGCAACACCACCGCCGCTACCGGCAAGGGATTCGCAATCGGATCCGCCGCCCTCACGGCCCTGGCCCTGCTGGCATCCTATATCGAGGAAATCAAGATAGCCCTGGACCGCACGGGTGAGCTCGTGAACGGTGTGGCCGGGCAGGTCAAGGCCGCCGGAGCAAGCATCCTGGATATCCTCAACCACTATAATGTCAGCCTGATGAATCCTGCGGTGCTCGCCGGTGTGTTCATCGGTGCGATGATGGCATTCCTCTTCTGCGGTCTCACGATGAACGCAGTCGGCCGTGCCGCCGGCAAGATGGTCATCGAGGTGCGCCGCCAGTTCCGCGA
Source organism: uncultured Bacteroidales bacterium (assembly GCA_946406095.1). GTDB lineage: Bacteria > Bacteroidota > Bacteroidia > Bacteroidales > UBA932 > Cryptobacteroides. Next base: position 2,850 of record CAMJJO010000136.1, read on the forward strand.
AATCAAGGGTATCCTCACCGGTGAGGGCACTCCGGACTACAAGCGTTGCGTGGAGATTTCCACCAAGGCTGCACAGAAGGAGATGCTGGTGCCCGCATTCATCGCCATCCTCGTGCCCGTGATCACGGGTATAGTGCTTGGCGTTGCGGGTGTACTGGGCCTGCTCATCGGCGGCCTGGGAGCCGGCTTCGTGCTCGCAGTGTTCATGTCCAACTCCGGCGGTGCCTGGGACAACGCGAAGAAGTTCGTGGAGGAAGGCCACTTCGGAGGCAAGAACTCCGACAGCCACCACGCGACCGTAGTGGGCGATACCGTCGGCGATCCTTTCAAGGATACGTCGGGCCCTTCGCTCAACATCCTCATCAAGCTGATGAGCATGGTTTCGATCGTGATGGCGGGTCTTACCGCAAGCTTGCATTTACTTTAACAAATAACAGACAATGAGACATTTTACCCTGCCCGAGGATGGCGGCCTGATCACCAAGAATCTGCCGCAGGACATCCTTCACGGCTACGACAAGATACTGACCGAAGTCTATTCGGATTCCACCGAAGGCAGCCGTAAACTGGCCGATATTGTCGTAGATGCAATCCACAAATTCGAGAAAGAACGCCCGGGTGGCCTCTTCAAGCTTGGCTTGACGACCGGTGCCACCCCGGCGTCTCTCTATAAGGTGCTGTCCCGCTACTACAGGGAGGGGCGCATCTCCTTCAAAAACGTGGCGGTGTTCAGCATAGACGAGTATTACCCTTCAACCCCCCACGATATGCAGAGCCGCAACTACAGCCTGCACGTGGAACTGCTGAACAACATCGACATCCTCCCCGAGAACATCCACATCCCCAACGGCGCCGTTTCGCACGATGACGTGTCGAAGTACTGCGCTCATTTCGATGCCGCGGCACGCGGGCTGGATCTTCTCATTATGGGTATCGGCGAGCAGGGGCAGGTCGGTTTCAACGAGGCCGGCACCTCCGAGTCCAGCCGCACCCGCACGGTGCTGCTGAGTTATCCGAGCCGCAAGCGCCAGGCCCGCTATTTCAATGGGGACATCTCCGTCACTCCCAAAGAGGCCATCACCATGGGCATCAGCACCATGATGAGCGCGAAGCAGGTGATACTGATGGCCTGGGGCGAGACCAAGGCGGAGGCGGTCGCACGCATAGTGGAGGGGCAGATCAGCCCCGACTGCCCGGCCAGTTACTTCCAGCATCATCACAATGTGAAGATGTTCGTGGACGAGGTTTCCGGCAGCTTGCTCACCCGCGTGATCGCTCCCTGGCTCATCGGACCTTGCGAGTGGACCCCTAAATTCCGCCGCAAAGCAGTCATCTGGCTCTGCCAGCAGGTTCATAAGCCCATCCTGAAGCTCACCCACGCAGATTATCTGCAGCATTCGCTGGAGGAACTGCTGGACGTGGCAGGCGGCTTCAACCAGGTGAACATCCAGGTCTTCAACGAACTCCAGCATACCATCACCGGCTGGCCGGGAGGCAAGCCCAACGCCGACGACAGCACCCGCCCGGTGGCATCCAAGCCCTTCCCCAAGAAGGTTCTCATCCTCTCTCCCCATCCGGACGATGATGTGATCTCCATGGGCGGCACCTTCATCCGTCTGGTGCACCAGGGGCACGACGTGCACGTGGCATACCAGACTTCCGG
>CAMJJO010000137.1 GCA_946406095.1 uncultured Bacteroidales bacterium
ATCCACATCATCGACCTGCACAAGACTGTCGTCAAGATAGACGAGGCGGCAGAGGAGATGAAGATCCTGGCCAAGTCCGGCCGCAAGATCCTCTTCGTTGCCACCAAGAAACAGGCCAAGGATATCGTATCCGAAAAGGCCGCTACCGTCGGAATGCCCTCAGTGACCGAACGCTGGGCAGGCGGTATGCTCACCAACTTCCCCACCATCCGCAAAGCCGTCAAGAAGATGAGCACCATCGACAAGATGAAAGAGGATGGTACCTTCGAGAAGCTCGCAAAGCGTGAGCGTCTCCAGATCGACCGCCAGCGCGCGAAGCTCGAGAAGAACCTCGGCTCCATCCGCGACATGAGCCGCCTTCCCGCCGCTCTGTTTGTGGTCGACATCCAGAAAGAGGCCAACGCCGTCAAGGAAGCCAATCGTCTGAACATCCCGGTTTTCGCAATGGTTGATACTTGTTGCGATCCCACTCCCGTTGATTATGTGATTCCGGCGAACGACGATGCAGCAAAGAGCGTAGAATGCGTTCTCACCGCACTTTGCACCGCTATCCAGGAAGGCCTCGAGGAGCGCAAGCTCGAGAAGGATAAGGAAGCTGCAGAGGCTCCCGCAGAAGAGGCTGCAAAGCCCGCTGAGAAGACTCTCCGCAGCCGCCGCTCCAAGAAGGCCGAAGAGGCCGCTCCCGCAGCCGAGCCCGTCGCAGAGGCAGCAGCTCCCGCAGAAGAAGTTGAATCCAAGTAAAAAGAAGAAGTTATGGCAAACATTACAGCAGCAGACGTAATGAAATTACGCAAGATGACCTCCGCAGGTATGATGGATTGCAAGAAGGCTCTCGAAGAGGCCGAAGGCGATTTCCAGAAGGCTGCCGACATCATCCGTGAAAAGGGTAAGCTCGTCGCCGCCAAGCGTGCGGACCGCGAGACGTCCGAAGGTGCAGTGAAGGCCCGCGTGCAGGGTGGCAAGGGTATCCTTGTCTGCCTCGGCTGCGAGACCGACTTCGTTTCCCGTAACTCCGACTTCCAGGGCCTCGCCGATGCAATCGCCGACGTGGCCATCGCCAAGTTCCCTGCAGACACCCAGGCTCTGCTCGCTTGCGAACTCCCCGACGGCACTACCGTAGAGAAGGCTATCGAGATCCAGACCGGCAAGTCCGGCGAGAAGACCGTCATCGCTTACTACGCACCCGTCGAGGCCCCCTTCGTGGCCCAGTACATCCACACCCTCACCGGCAAGCTCGGTGCACTCGTGGGTTTCAACAAGGAAGTTCCCGCCGATCTCGCAAAGGGTATCGTGATGCAGGTCGCTTCCATGAGCCCCGTTGCTATTTCCGAAGCTGACTGCCCCAAGGAGGTCGTGGAGAACGAGCTCAAGGTCGCTGTCGAGAAGACTAAGGAAGAGCAGGTTCTGAAGGCCGTCGAGGCCGCTCTCAAGAAGGCAGGCATCAATCCTGCACACGTCGACTCCGAAGATCATATCGAGTCCAACACCGCTAAGGGATGGATTACTCCCGAGCAGGCTGCACAGGCCCGTGAGATCATCAAGACCGTCGGCGCAGAGAAGGCTGCCAACCTGAACGAGCAGATGATCCAGAACATCGCGAAGGGTCGTCTCGCAAAGTTCTTCAAGGAGAACACCCTCGAGGCTCAGGAATACCAGATGGGCGACGGCAAGATCTCCGTCAAGGATGCAATCGCCGCTGTCGACAAGGAAGCCAAGGTGGTTGTCTTCAAGAAGTTCAACCTCAACGACTAAGCTTCAGAGATTTCCAAACTGCATAGCAGTAAAGAAGCAACATTATGGTGCCCGCTCCCATCAAAAGGACGGGCGCCATTTTTGTATGCGATAGGGCTGTATATCCAGCGAATATGATCATCGCGAAGGCAAAGAAGCCCAGGATCATGCGCATATCATATTTGATGGGATATTTCTTCTGGCCGATGAAGTAGCTGAGGAGCATGGCGGTTGCGTAGCCGGCAAAGCCTCCCCAGGCGCAGGCCATATAGCCCCAGCGGGGGATTCCGAAGATGTTCACCGCCACCATCACCAATGCGCCGATTGCACTCATGACCGCTCCCCAGAGGGTCTGGTCGCTGAGCTTGTACCAGAAGGAGAGGTTGAAGTAGATGCCCATGAAGATCTCTGCCATCATAACTATCGGCACCACCGCCATTCCGGCGCGGTAATCGCCGCCTATAATCAGCTGGATAAGAGGCAGATAGATTACTACTGCGAGGAATGCAAGCAAGGTGAAGATGACGAAGTATTTCATTCCGTCAGCCAGGGTTTCGGGGCTGTTCTTGTCCCGGCTGCCGCTGAAGACTATGGGCTCGTAGGCATAGCGGAAGGCCTGGGTCAGCAGCGCCATTATCATGGCGATCTTCACGCAGGCTCCGTAGATTCCAAGCTGCACCATCCCCTCTGGGCTCTTGTCTACCAGAGGATATAGTATCTTGTCTGCCACCTGGTTGAACACACCTACCAGACTCAGGATCAGCAGCGGCCAGCTATATGTGAGCAAGCGCTTCGCCAGGCTTCCGTCGAACCCGTAGGTGATCCCTTTCATTTCTTTGACGAAGCCGAAGGTCACCAGGCCAGTGCAGAGCAGATTTGCAAAGAATACCAGCCCCACGCCATAGTTGTACTTGACGAAGATTTGCATAAGCTCCGGATGCGTCGCTCCCATCTTTGGCAGCACCAGGAAGATGAAGAGGTTGAGGAGGATGTTGGGGATGATGAATGCGAACTTCAGCATCATGAACTTCACCGGCCGTTTCTGCTGCCGCAGACGGCTGAACATTATGGCTTGGAAGGCATCCAGGGCCACGATCGCTGCCATACATCCTATGTATTCCGGGTGCTCGGCGTATCCCATGGCACCGGCTATAGGCTGAAGGAAGATCATTACCAGCGCGAAGAACAGCAACGCTACTCCGCCGACCATTCTCAGTATGGTGCTGTATACCAGTTTCTCATCTTCCCCGTCCTTGTTGCAGAAACGGAAGAGGGTGGTTTCCATGCCGAAGGTGAGGAGTGCCAGCAGCAGAGCGGTGTAGGCATATAGGTTGGTGACGATCCCGTAACCCCCGCTCTCCGCCATTATCACGCGTGTATACACCGGCACGAGCAGATAGTTGAGGAATCTGCCCACAATGCTGCTGAGGCCATAGATGGCCGTATCTTTTGCGAGGGATTTGAGGTTCATCGGATGCGGATTTTCAGGTAAACGGGAAGGTGGTCGGAGGCGACTGCCACGTTGCCGGAATTGAATTCCCGGCATACTTTCGCCTCAATCACCTGCACCTTCTCTCTGGCGTTCTTGTAGACCATGATGTAGTCTATGCATTTGGACGGGTTTTTTGCCGAGAACGTGAATTCGTCCGGCGAGAGGAGGGTCCAGTCTTTCTTCATTATGGTCATGGTCTCACTCTCGGGAAGGGCGTTGAAATCCCCGCACAGAATTACAGGCTTGCGGGAACTGCCGTACTGCTTTGCCGCCCATTCGCTAATCTGCTTGGCTTGGGCGACTTGTGCGTTTGCGGACCTGTGGTCGAGATGGGTGGAGCAGAACACGAAATCCTTGAATTCGCACCCTGAAACGGCCCGCGGTTCGGCGCCGTCCCCCTTGGCAAGAGCGACGGAAATATTCCTGATGATCCCGAGTGCCGGGTCATATGCCACGCCGTCCCCGTATTTGCCGCCCTGGTATGGCATCGCAGGGGTGAAATGAAAGCCCCATCCGCCCATCTGCTCGGCGAACATCTTTATCTGGTAGTCGGGATTGCGCGTGGTGCAGCTGTCCAGTTCGTTCATCGACAGCGCCTGCACTCCTAGTTCCTTCATCATGGCCGCCACCATCCCCGTGGTGTTTTCTCCGCTCTTGCTGAAAACTCCTACGTTGTAGGTGGCTATACGCACAACGCCGTCCGTAGGAGATGGGAGATCCTTGCCGGGGTTGTTCTTGCAGGCTGATGAAAAGAGAATCGCAATCAGCAGCAACAGATTCAGTTTACGCGAAAACATAATCGACTCTAATTTTATGCAGAGACAAATTTAGCTATTTTCCAGCAAATGCCAGCCGGGAGTACCTATTTCCATGACATGCCGCTCAAATTCATCGTGCGGGTATATGGAGGCATTCCTAAGTTTTACCCTGTAATTATATATGGTAGAGGGAGATTTCTTGAGGAAGCTGGCTATCTGGGAGGATTCACTTACTCCCAGACGTATCAGCGCGAAAATGCGCAGTTCGTTGGTCAGATGGCCATCCTGAAGCTTTTTCCCTATGCGCTGGTCTTCCTTCAGCATGGAATTCAACTGACTCACGAAATCCGGGAACATCCCAAGGAACGCGTGGTCGAACTCCGCGTAGAGGGTTTCCCGCTGGTTGTCTATGAATTCATCCGAGCGGAGAGCCTTCATTATCTGGTCCATGTCCTTGGATTTG
>CAMJJO010000138.1 GCA_946406095.1 uncultured Bacteroidales bacterium
CCACGCTGGAGGCCTTGTGCCGCGAGTTGGATTGCCAGCCTTCGGACATCCTGGAATATACTCCTTGATTTTCAACTGTTTTCGATAGTTTTTCAATCCGCCCTTTTGTATATTGGGGCGGATTGTTTATATTTGGGGCGGAGAAACATCAATTAATTCTTAATATGAAAAAATTATTTGTTTTGGCAGCTGCGGCTATCATGGTTCTGTTCGCAGGTTGCAACAAGGAAAATGGCGCTTCCGAAGAAGGGCAGTGGTTCTGCTACGAGAATGACGGCCAGGCCACAAGATTGTATCTTGAACTCAAGGGCGGTAAGGCCGACATGATCATCACCGCATGGGGTGTCCGCTACAAAGGGGACTATACCTACAATGATGGAACTGTTACAATCACTTACAAGAGCGATGGCTGTTTGACCAGATATGTCGGTGGAGAGGAACCGGAGAAAGCCACTTCAATCAGCAATCTTTTCAATGATTGGCCCGGCCCCACCTCTGCAGACCATGTCATTTTCCCCAGTCCTATCAAGTTTGGGTTCGATGTGGATGGAGACAAGGCGTTGTTCAACTATGAAGACGCGAACGGATCTATAAGGTATGAAATGACCCGCAAAAAGTAGATTACTGCAGCTTGAATCCCGGGGAAGTCCAGATTTCCTCGGAGATCAGGCAAGCTTCAAGGTCAGGGCGCGAGAGTATGAACTCTTGCGCCTTTTCCGTTCCTATCACCATGCAATAGGTGGCGTATGCGTCCGCCTCCATCGCCGTGGGGGCTATGACGGTGGCGCTCAGTAATTTATGCTGCACCGGGTATCCGGTTCGGGGGTCGATCGTGTGGGAGTATTTGACCCCGTCCTTGATGTAGAATTTGCGGTAGTTACCGGATGTGACTATGCCCTGCGGCCCGCCGTTGGATTCCAGGATTGCCTGCATGTCGGCGCCCGGCGTATTGTTCCCATCCTTCGGCCTGTCTATGCCGATGCGCCATGGCTTCCCCTGCGGATTGAGGCCGTCGCAGAAAATCTCCCCGATATCCACCAGCATATCCTTGACGCCGATACCGTAGAGGTAGGCCGCTACCTTGTCGCAGCTGTAGCCCTGGGCGATGGCGTTGAAATTCAGTTGCGGCCGTATGGTGTCTCGTTCCTCCGACCCCCTCCCTAAAGGGCCCCTCCCCCTAGCCGGGGGTGGCAGGTCGTTCGGAATCGAGCACCATACGGCCTTCCCGCTATTAGCCAATGTCTCTTTGATCTGGGCGTCCGAGGGCAGGGAGTCGGTGCGGAAGCCGAAGCCCCAAATGTCGAACAACGCCCCGGCGGCACAATCCACGGCGCCATCCGTCTCCTCGTAGAACCGCTGCGCCGCTCCCAGCACCTCCCGGAACATCGCACTTGGTTCGACGGCCTCTCCGGCATTAAATCGGCTGAGTTGCGACGCCTTGTTATAGCCGGACAGAGTCGTATCTATCTCATATAGAATATCGTCGATATGCTTCTGAATCTCCCTCGGCTTCTCCTTCACGCCTTTTAAGTTGGCCTTCACGCTCCACGTTCCTCCCTGCGCATACCCCCCGAACTGCGAATACCGTGACCTGCCACATCCAACCAATACCCATGTCATGAGAAGCATGGTGGCCGTTCCCAGTAACTTGCTGGTACTTAGTAATTTAAGTAAAATGGGTGTCCTGTTTTTCATATACCCTTTTTGCTTAAGTAGCTGATTGCTAATTACTTGCCAGGAACGGCGCTCTTGGAGATTCGTCCGGCGGTTTCGCTGTCGTAGGCTGGGGTGCCGAGGCCGAGGGTGAGGTAGACGGCTTCGACGGCGGTGATGGCGGCGGTTTCGGTGCGGAGGCGGCTGGGGCCGAGGTGGACGGGGATGAAACCGGCGTCCAGGGCGGCGCGGACCTCCTCCTGCGAAAAATCACCTTCCGGGCCTATCAGCACGGTCACGCACGCTGCCGCGAGTGCGTCGAGGATGGAGCCGCGGGGGGAGACGTCGTCGGAGCAATAGGCGATGAGGCGGATGTCGGGGCCTTCGGAAGGGCAGGAGGCGATGAAGTCGAGGACCGAGACGGGCTCGGCGATGACCGGAATCGCCCCTTTCAGACTCTGCTTGGCCGCAGAAACGGCGATTTTTTGCAGCCGGTCCACACGGACTACGCGCCTCTCGGAATGCTCCCCGATCACCGGAACTATCTCATCCACACCAAGTTCCACCGCCTTCTCCACAAACCATTCGTAGCGGTCGATGTTCTTGGTGGGGCACACGGCCATGCGCAGATAATACGGATGCGCACCCCATCCCTCCTGAACGGACACCACCCGCGCGACCACCCCCTTTGGGGAATCGTCGCTTATGATGCAATGGTATATTGCTGAAGATGGCTCGGCCTCCGGACGGGCAATGCCCGTACTGGCGGCCCCTTGTGGGCCACAGACGGGCCCTTTGCCCGTCGCGGTGGGAGAGGCAATGACGGAAATGCTGTCTCCGGAGCGGTGCCGCAGCACCCGGACGCAATGCGCCGACTCCTCGGCATCCAGCCAGGCCTGGCCATCCTCTATCTTATATGCATAGAACAGTTCCATCGGCAGAAATACTACGGCCGGATAATTTCCACCTCCCCGCGAAGCCCGAGCTTGATGATCTGCGATGCGCGGCCGGTGGAATCCCGCTCCAGCGCGGCAGGCACCACGTAGTCGACGGCAGAAACTATCTCCGGGGAGATCTCGGCAAAGCAGGAAGGTGTCTCCTCTCCGGAAATATTGGCAGAGGTAGATACCAGCGGCCGGCGCAACTTCCGCACCAGCTTCACGCAGAAATCGTTCAGGGGGATGCGGATGCCCACGCTGCCATCCTCCGCCACCACGTTGGTCGCGAGATACTGGGCGCCGGGGTAGATGATTGTCATGGGGGCGTCGTTCACTTCCACCAGGTCGATGGCGATGTTCGGGATCTCCTTTATGTGCTTGGCAATCATGTCGAGGTCGCAGGCCAGAAGCACCAGGGACTTGGCCTCGCTGCGGCGCTTGATCTCGAAAACGCGCGCCACTGCCGCCTCGTTGGTGGCGTCGCATCCAATGCCCCAGACGGTGTCTGTAGGATACAAAATCACACCTCCGCGTTTCAAAACCTCAAGCGCTTCGGCGATAACGGTATCAATCATAATGGACATAGCTATGGTTGTAATCATCCTTTTTGGGCCGTTTGAACCACCACCAGATCAGCAGCCATCCGATCAGCGCACCGCCGAGATGGGCGAAGTGCGCAACTCCTGCCTGGGTGCCGGTGATTCCGGTAATCAGTTCTATCCCGATGAAAATGATGGCCATCCATTTGGCGGACAGCGTCACGGGCGGGAAAATCAGCGTCAGCCTGGCCTCCGGGAAAATCATCGCGAAGGCGATGATGATGCCGTAGATGCAGCCGGATGCGCCTACGGTGGGCACGCCCTGAATTGCCGGGTCCAGCGCCTGCACCCCCAACTGCGCGGCAGCGGCACCCAATCCTGCCAGGAAATAGAGAATCAGATACTTCTTCTGCCCCAGAATGCGCTCCACGGCCATCCCGAAGATATAAAGGGAGTACATGTTGAAGAACAGGTGCCAGAAGCCCCCGTGCATGAACATATAGCTCACCACCTGCCAGGGCTTGAACCACGGTGTGGTGGGGTAGAACAGGGCGAAAGTTGAGTACATATAGCCCTGATTCAGCCTGGTGGCCAGGTAGAATATCACATTTATTATAATCAGATGAACGGTAATCGGCCGTTGTTTCCTTTCTTCTTGAAGGTATGGCATAATCTATTGAAATCTTTTCTCAAGGTCCTCGACCGTCAGAAGCGCCGTAATCTTCTTGCCGGATGCGGTAAGTTCGGCGTTCTCGCAGGCGAAGAGCATGTCTATAAGTCGCTGTGCATCAGCGGCATCCTTGGGCGCCTCGGCATTCACGCTTCCTAGGGTCGCGAATTTGGATGCCAGCCCGGCGCGAACCACTTCCGGCACGCCGGAGGTCTCGTCGGAGAGGATGAGGAGTATGTCCTGCACCATCTGCTGCACCTTCCCGGGCTCGCAGGAATAGCCTTCCGGCACTCCGTTCACCACCACGATGTCGTTGCCGAAGGGGGTGATGTCGAATCCGACGGATGCGAGCATCTGCGCGTGCTCGTCGAAGAGCAGGCGGGATGCGGTGCCGACCTCCACCTGCACGGGGAAGAGGGCGGTCTGGGTGACGGGGGCGTTCTTGGAAAGGGCCTTCAGCGTCTTTTCGTAGAGGATGCGTTCCCATGCGCGGCGGATGTGCACCAACATCACTCCGGAGGTGCTGGGGGCGATGATGAAGCGGCCCTTGACTATCAGCGCCCGCGCCTGTAGGGCCTGGTTCTCTTCGAAAAG
>CAMJJO010000139.1 GCA_946406095.1 uncultured Bacteroidales bacterium
GCCCGACCCCTACGTCCCGAACGTAGTGCGCTACCAACTGCGCTACTTCTCGAAAAACAAAAGCGCGGAAATTAACCGCGCTCTGTAAGAATTAAGAAAGCTTGTTGATGTACAGCGCGATACCGCTCTTGAGGTTCGAAGCCTTGTTCTTGTGGATGACACCCTGCTTTGCAAGTTTGTCGATCATTGCGTAAACCTTGGGAGCCTCTGCTTCTGCTGCTTTCTTATCGGTTGTTGTACGGATGGCGCGGATAGCGTTCCTCGTAGTTTTTGCATAATACCTGTTATGCAATTTCCGCCTTTCGCCTTGGCGATTGGCTTTTTCTGCTGATGCGTTATTTGCCATTGTTATACTTTTTAAAATTTCTTGTAGTGGGTAGGAGAATCGAACTCCTATTGCAGGAATGAAAATCCTGAGTACTAACCGTTATACGAACCCACCAGCATTTCAAAGGAGTGCAAAGGTACGAATATTTTTTATATTCGCAACTAATTTTGAGCCTTTTCTTCTTTCCACTCCCAAGAATAAAGCAAAGATTCCACCTGACGCAAGTACTGGCGCTTGTCGTATTTGGGGGCATAGACGAATGCGTCGCACACCACTACATAGATGCCGTCGGGGCTGTAGAACGAATGCGAAACGAAGGGGCCGCCCATGTAATCGTTGGCCACTTCCCAGTATCCGCGGGTCTGTGCGAAATTGCGTCCCTGATACTTCAAATACTCAACGTAGGGGCTTGGAAGGCTGCCTGTGGTCATGTAGGTATTGTCGAACATTCCGGGCACGTTGTTCCGCAGGACCTCGTTGCGATGCGCAATGATATTGGCTACGCTGAAGTCTTCGTCGGTGCCCAGGGCAGGGTAGCGATAAACGAAAACACCCTGGATGGTGTACTGCTTCTCATCTGCAATCCAGATGAAATCGGAAGTTTTTTTCTTGAACTGATATCCAGTGGGGAAGTGCAGGCATCCGCCGAAAATTTCCGCCACCATGGCACCGAGGTTTTTCTCTTCGTAGCGCATGGTGTTGCGTATCACGCGGTCGCGCTCGGCCTGCTCGATGAAAGCGACTATCTTCGCCCCGTCCTTCTGCAGCAGCTCCACCGCCGTCTGGGAATCGGGCGCCGAGATGTTCACCACGGCCTGGGGGGACGCCCAAACGTTCTGCAGGTACTTGACCCTGGTAGTGGCCACCTGGGGATCGATGTCGAAATAAACGATGTTGCGATGCACTTTGAAGATGTCGGCAAATCCTCCGTGGGGGACGTTGGACAGCGAATATAGCGGCTCCCGCATAAGGAACCAGGGGCAGTCGCAGGCGAGCAGTTCCCGGGTGGCATTTCCGACGGCGCCTTCCCAGTCGCTCTTCTCTATGACCACCATTATCTCTCCGGCCTTCCCGCTGACGTTGGGAAGCAGGGCCTGATGCTTTCCTCCGCAGGAAGCGAGAGCAAGCACGGCAATAGCGAGGGTAACGATTCTTTTCATATTTTTCAGTGTATCAATCTTCCAATGTCATTTCCGAATGCCAGCAGCATGAGCCCCAGCAGCAATATCATCCCCACCATCTGCGCGCCGGCCATGAAACGGTCGGAGGGTTTGCGCCCGGTGATGATCTCGAACAGGGTGAAGATGATGTGCCCGCCGTCCAGCGCAGGGATGGGCAGCAGGTTCATCACGCCCAGCATGATGGAGAACAGGCCGAGCAGGAACACGAACTGGTACCAGTCCCAGACGGAGGGAAAGGCCTGCCCGATGGCGATGAAACTCCCCACGGATTTATAGGCCCCGGAGGATGGAGTCGCGAGCAGCCGCAGGTCCCGCAGGTATCCGCTGATGGTGCTTCCGGTAAACTTCAAGCCGGCAGGGATGGCCTCCAGGCCCTTGTATTTGAGGGTGCGGATGGTGGGAGTCTGCATGTAGACGCCTATCCTTCCGGCGCTGTCCACCTTGACGGGGAGGGCCAGGACGGCACCGTCCCTCTGCACGGATACTTCCAACGTCTGCCCGGGAGCCTCCGCGAACAGTTTGCGGCCGTCCTGCAGGAACTCCACTTCCTTCCCGGCGATGGCGGTGATGCGGTCTCCCCGGCGCAGTTCACTGCCGGCATTCACCCCGTCCGCCGCAACCGAATCGATGCAGAAGGGGATGGCGATGTCGAACATGTACTGGGAGTTCAGCACTTGCCCGAGCATGGCACCGTCGATATAGAGGGTGAGGGTGTCGGATCCGCGGAGGATGTGTGCCTGACGCACCTTGCGCCGCGCCAGATCCGCCTGCAGCATCCCGAAGTTCTCCGGCACGTAGTCGTCGAAGGAGAGAACCTCGTCCCCCGCGCGGAAACCCATTTCTTCGGCAAGGGCGTTCGGATAGAGCTTGGTTCCCTGGTTGGGGATGTAGCTCTGCCCCCAGACCGCCATCATCAGGCTGAAGGCAAGGATGGCGAAGATGAAGTTGTAGAGCACTCCGCCGGCCATCACCAGAAGCCGCTGCCAGGGGTTGTGGGAACGGAATTCCCACTTTTGCGGGGCGCGCTTCATCTGCTCCATGTCCATGCTCTCGTCTATCATTCCCGCAATCTTGCAATAGCCGCCCAGTGGCAGCCAGCCAATGCCGTATTCGGTCTCCCAGTCCAGAGCCTTGGGGCAGATGCGGGTGAACCACTTGCTGCGCTTGGTGCTGAAGAGGAAGGTGCCGCCGGCATCGAAAAACAGGAAAAACTTCTCCACTCGGATGCGGAAAAGCTTTGCAAACGTGAAATGCCCGAATTCGTGCACCACGATCAGTATGGAAAGCGCAAGTACTACTTGCAGGAATTTCATCAAAAATACCATTACCGGATAGCTGCCCCGGCTCTCTTCGCGGCGGCGTCGTGCGTGGCGAAGATGTCGTCGAGCGAAGGATCAGCAACAAAATCCAGGCCATCCAGCGCCTGCTCGCACAGGCGGGCGATGTCGTAGAAGCCGATTTCGCCCTTCAGATAGGCTGCAACGGCGATTTCGTTGGCTGAATTTAGTGCGCAGGGAGCATTGCCTCCGCGCTTTATGGCCTCGTATGCGAGGGCCAGGCAGGGGAATCGGTCGGTATCTGCATTCGCGAAAGTGAGCTTGCCGAGCTCCCCGAAATCCAGTTTCTTGTTGCCTACCGGGATGCGGGCGGGGAAGGTCAGCGCAAAGCCTATGGGCTCGCGCATGTCCGGGCTGGCCAGTTGCGCTATCACCGCGCCGTCCTCGAACTCCACCATCGAGTGGATGATGGACTCCGGATGCACCACCACGTTGATGCGTTCCGCGGGGATGTCGAAGAGCCAGCGGGCCTCGATTACCTCGAACCCTTTGTTCATCATCGTAGAAGAATCGATGGTGACTTTCGCTCCCATGCTCCAGTTGGGATGCTTCAGCGCCTGGGCGGCCGTGGCCGCGGCGATATCCTCTTTGCTCCAATTGCGGAAAGGCCCTCCGGAGGCGGTCAGATGTATCTTTTCCACCGCATTGCCCTGAGCGGCGAGGAGGCACTGGAAGATGGCGGAGTGCTCGGAATCCACGGGTAGGATGACCGCTCCGTGCTCCCGCATGGTGCGGGTGACGATGCTGCCGGCGGCGACCAGGGTTTCCTTGTTGGCGAGGGCGACTATCTTGCCGGCCTCAAGTGCCGCCAGGGTGGGCCTGAGGCCGCTGAAACCTACCATCGCCCCGACCACTATATCCACGTTCTCTGCCGCCGCGAGGGAGCAGAGGCTGTCGATGCCGGCGAATACCTTGCTGTCGCTGTCTTTCAGGCCTTCCGCGAGCTGGGAGTATTTGCTCTCGTCGCAGATGACCGCGTTGTTGACGTCGAATTCCTTTGCCTGCCGGATCAGCAGATCGACGCTGCTGTTGGCGGAAATAAGCTCCACCTCGAACATGTCCCTGTGCTGGCGGACGATGTCCAGCGTCTGGGTGCCTATCGAGCCGGTGGAACCGAGTATTGCTATCCTGCGTTTCACTCTATTCTAGAATTTACAGTATTTGGCGGGGTCGATGGGCTCGCCGTTGTGCCATAGTTCGAAGCGGAGATGATCGCCGGCGGTGAGGCCGCCGGTGCTGCCCACCAGAGCCACGGGAGTACCGGCGCTGACCTTGTCTCCCATTTTCCTGAGCAGTTTCTGGTTATGCTTGTAGAAAGATACTATGCCGCTTTCGTGCTGGATTGCAATGGAATAGCCGCTGCCGTCGGCCCAGTCGGCAAAGATCACGGTGCCGTCCAGAACCGCGCTGACCACGGCCCCTGCAGGAGCGGTGATGTCCAGGGCAGGATGGAGCACCGGGTCGAATGTCTGGGAAACGGTGCCTTTGAGGGGGGAGAAGAAATGCTGCCCTTCCAGCGGCAGATCCCGCTTGCGCTC
>CAMJJO010000140.1 GCA_946406095.1 uncultured Bacteroidales bacterium
GCGGCCGCCTGGGCCTGGGAGAAACGCCTGGCGGGGAAATAATGTATATAGGCCTGATATCCGACACCCACGGAGTGTTCAGCCCCGAGTTCCGGGAGTTCCTGGAGCCCGTGGATGAACTCTGGCACGCCGGCGACTGGGGCGGAGACGACGCCTTCCTCAAAAGCATCCGGGACTTCAAGCCCGTCGTAGGGGTGTATGGCAACTGCGACGGCTATCCCGCCCGCTTCGACTTCCCGGAATTCCAATCCTTCACCCGCGAGGGCCTGAAGATCCTTATGACCCACATCGGCGGATATCCCGGCCACTACAATCCCGTGGCCAGGCGCGTAATCATGGAAGAGAAGCCGGGGCTTTTCGTGTGCGGGCATTCCCACATCCTGAAGGTTCAGTGGGATGAGCAGTACAATATGCTGACGATGAACCCGGGCGCGGCCGGCCTGCAGGGATGGCAGGTGGTGCGCACCGCCCTCCGCTTCAAGATCGAAGCGGGTGCGGTAAAGGGTCTGGAAGTGTTCGAGCTGCCGAGGCAGTAGCAGGGCACGCAACCGGCTCTAGGCCAGTCCCGGGCGGCAGGGCTTGCCGGCATCCCGGCGATGCTTGAAGTAGAGTTCCTCCGTGGCGAGGGCCATCTTGGTTACCGCGAAATCACAGTCGTGCGGGTAGATGTACCAGGTATCCTCCAGGGTATTCAGGTCCACGCAGTCCCCGTATTTTCCCAGATACTCATATTCTATGTGGCAGGAGTAGAGCGCCGGCACCGGGATTTCCATCTCGAAGGGGTCCCCGTCCACATCGGTTCCGTGCACATGGAAACCTCCGCCGTCCTGCACCATCGTGCCCTCCCCAAGATGGATGAAGCGCTTGGCGTTGGGTAGCGAGTAGACCTTTACAGGCATGGTGCCGGTGGTGTAACGGCCTTCTTCTACCTCCTTGCGCACGTTCACGCGCTCCCACTCGTACCAGTCGGGGATATGGGAGAATTCGGTTTCACCCTCCAGCGCCCGCAGTTCACCCAGTTCCGTCATCTCCCAGCGCTTGCCGCAATGGGTGCAGAAAAGTTCCGTGCCTTCCGAGGCCATTTTGTATTCGGTGCCGCAGTGAGGGCACTGATAGAGCACCTTGTGGAGGCCTTCCGCCCGCTTGGGATAGGTGGTGCGTATGCCTCGCTCCTTCTGCCAGGCGAAGTCGTCGTACTGGAAGGCGGCCACTATGCGGTCGTTGATCTCGTCCACGCTGGCCTCGCGCAGCTGCTCCCGGGTGAAGAGGAGGGAGTACTCCGCCTCGGTGGGCTTGACCCCGCGCTCATTCAGGTTCCAGAAGGGAGAGTTGACGTGATGCCCGTGGCAGATGAGGGTCGCCACCGGCACATCCATCATCTTGCAAAGCTTTCCGAGGGATGCGGGCAGAACCGCGGTAGTGCCGCAAAGCGAGTAGCGTGCTTCGGGATAGACCACCGCTATATCCTTGTTGTCCAGCACCTTGCGTATCTGACGCACCAGCACCGTATCGGAGGTGAACTTGCGCTTGCAGATGCATCCCACATTGCGCAGCAGCCATTCCCGGCCGATGAAGCCGTCGATCGCCACCACGTAGTTGGCCCGGCGCGGATAGATTATCTGCGTCGCCACCTTGAAGTCCATGAAGGCGTTATGATTGCAAAGCAGGATGAACGGAGGCTCGAGGCCTTCGGTGCCGATTTTGGTAATCTTAGGCCTGTGCGCCATTACGGCCGGCCAGCTAAGGAGCTTGGTGATGGGTTTCAGGTACCATTGCGTGCGTATCGGGTCGCGCGCCATGTCGAAACGCGGGAATTTTTGCTTCATCAGGTTCAGGTATTACACTATCAGCCTGCAAGATAGCAAAAATCCGTCAATGTGCAAAAGGCTCGTCGCTATAGTAAACGTGATTCTGGGCATCGTACTCGAAAACGATGTCTTCGAGCCGGGCGCGAGCTTCCGCAGACCAGCCGCCCTTCATGCGAATGTTCATGATCGCGTGGCAGGATAGCTTGTGCATCACCCTGCGGAGGAACGCCTCCCAGTCGCCGGCGGCATCCAGGTCGAACGCGATCTCCTGCACCCCCTTTGCCACCGCGGCGCCAAGTTCACCGATATCGTTGCTGTACACCACCGAACGCACTGCCGGCGCCTCGCTCAGCGGAGGCACTATCGCGCTGCCACCGGGGCGGTACTTCCAGGGCCTGCGGCCGATTTCGATGTACTCCGAATGCATGGCGGGGGGATTTCCGTAGCCCGCGGGTTTGAGGAATTTCTTGTGCGGATCGAAGGTCACGTCCAGCCTGCCGATCTTCGAATAGAGGTTGCCGAGTATCTTGCCGTCCGGGCCCACGACGCAGGAACAGCCTCCAATCTTGGACTTCTTGCCCATCGAGACGGACGCGCGCACCAGATAGGCTCCGGTGTGGTAGGCGCAGAACTGGTCGATTATGTCCAGTACGTGATGAGGATCGCTTCGCTGATGCGAGGCACCTATGACCACGTCCGGTTTCCAGCGGGCGATGTTGGAGTAGTTCTCATAGAAATAGAAGTCGTAGCAGATCAGGAACATATACCGCACCCCCTCGATGTCGAGGATGAACGGTTTGTTCCATTCCTCGGTGTAACTTTTGTCCAGCCCGTACTTCTGCCATTCGCCGGCGGTGAGGTGCTCTTTGTAGTACTTTCCCAGCAACGACCCATCCCTTCCGAAGACGAAAATCGCATTGCGGGGAACGTCGAACGAGGTATCTATCGCCCCGCAGAAAACCAGTGTGCTGCAGCGGCGGGCGGTTCGCTCACAGGCCTCCAGAAGGGCGGGGCCATACTTGTCCACCGTCTCCAGAAAACCCTTGTAGCTGGTCTTTCCGGGCACTTCGCTGAACTCCGGCAGCACCACTATGTCCAGGCTGGGGTCGCAGCGGTCGAGTTCCTTGAGGGTCCATTCGAAACTCTTGTCGAGGCCAGCCTCGTCCATGGCGAAAAGGGGCTGGATCACGCGGGACTTCATCGGCGCAGCCTGGGCGGCAAACGCCAGCATCAGCAGGGCCGCCAGTGCGAGTACTCTATTTCTCATCGCTTTTCTTTTTGAAGATTCTGTCTATGATCAGGGCGATGGCACCGTCTCCCGTCACGTTGCATGCGGGGCCGTAGCCGTCCAGCGCCAGGTAGAGGGTCATCACCAGCGCCGTCTGCTCCGGGCCGAAGCCCATGATCGATTCGAGCAGGCCGACGGATGCCATCAGCACTCCGCCCATCACCCCCGGGGCAGCCACCGCAGCAATCCCCTGCATCAGCACGAAATTGGCGTAGACCGCGAACGGCAGGGGCGTGCCGGTGATGTAGGCCACCGCGATGGAGGATACCGCCAGCTTGATGGTGGATCCACACATGTGCACTGTGCCGCAGAGGGGGATGGTGAAATCCACGATCTCGTCGCTAATGCCGTTCTTGCGGGCGCAGGCGGCGGTAACCGGAATCACCGCGGAAGAAGAGCACACCGAGAAGGCCGTCAAGTAGGCCGGAGTCATGTTCCAAAGGGCCTTGAAGGGGTTCTTGCGGGCGATTCCACCGGCGATGCAGTATTGGATTATAAGGTAGCAGATGCTGAGGACTATGCCGGTGAGGATGACCTTGAAGCCGGACCCCAGCACTATGCCGACCACCCCCTTCGCCGCCATCTCGCATATCATCGTGAAGATGTATAGGGGGAGGATGGGGATGATGACCTTCTCTATGGTGATCTTGATGATGGCCCCGAATTCATCGAATCCCCGCTTGAGGGCGGATGAGCCGGTGACTATGATGCCGATGCCGACCAGGAACGACAGCACCAGCGCCGTCATTATATCGCAGACGGGCGGTATCTTGATATCGAAATAGGGGGCGAATTCCTTGGCGGCCATGGAGTCGGAAGAGAGCTCTCCGGCGGTGAGATAAAGGGGGAAGACGCTGTCCGCGCACGCATAGGCGAAGAATCCCGAAAGGATGGTGGAGAGATAGGCGATGCCCATCACCGTCAGCAGCATCTTACCGGCACCCCGCCCCACGTTGGCGATGGCCGGGGTCACAAGGCCCAGCACCAGGAGCGGAATGATGAACTTCAGCAGTTGGGCAAACAGGACATTAAGGGTCTTGAAGATGCGCACCAGCACCTCGGGAGCCACCAGCCCCAGCAGCGCTCCGCATAGGATAGCAATGATTACCCGAAGGAATAACCCGGCTTTCAGCTTTTTCATATCTGCAAAGATAATAAAAAACCAGCCTCTTTCGAGACTGGTTTTTTGTGCGGTAGGTGAGAGTCGAACTCACACACCCCAACGGGCACTACCCCCTCAAAGTAGCGTGTCTACCATTTCACCACTACCGCGATTTGG
>CAMJJO010000141.1 GCA_946406095.1 uncultured Bacteroidales bacterium
CTGCTTCGGATTATCGCACGTAAATAGACTATGATCTACAAATTCCAACCAATACTGAAGACGCTGGTGTGGGGCACCGAGAACTGGGTGCTGTCCGGCGTGAAGGGCAACGAAACCAAGGTGGTCGGCGGGCCGGAGGATGGCAAGACGCTGAACGAACTCTATGGCAAGGAGTTCCCGCTCCTGATCAAGTTCATCGATGCGAAGCAGGACCTGAGCATCCAGGTGCACCCGAACGATGAAGTGGCGAAGCAGCGCCACGGATGCCGCGGCAAAACCGAGATGTGGTACATCATCGGGGCGGCCGAGGGCGCGCATCTGCTGGCCGGGCTCTCCAAGGAGATCACTCCGGAAGATTATGTGAAGCTGGTGGGCGAAGGCCGCATCACCGAGGTTCTTGCAGATCATAAGGTGGCTCCGGGAGATGTCTTCTTCCTTCCCGCAGGGCGCATCCACGCCATCTGCGGAGGTTGCTATCTGGCCGAGATCCAGGAGACATCCGACATTACCTACCGCATCTTCGACTACAACCGCCCCGGGCTGGACGGCAAGCCGCGCCAGCTGCACACGCAGGAGGCGAAGGATGTGATAGATTACAAGGTGTATCCGGAATACAGGACGCCCTACGAGCGCAAGCAGGACGAAGGCGTGGAAGTAGCTAAGTGCCAGTACTTTACCACCGACGTCTACGAACTCTCCAAGCCTTTGACGGTGAATCTCGAAGGGCTTGCCGCAGTGCCGGACAACTTCTACATAGTGATGGCCCTCGAGGGCGAAGGTTGCATCGGCACAGCGCCCATCAAGGCCGGTGAGGCGGTGCTGATCCTTGGCGAAAAGCAGATCGGCTTCGAACCCTCCGCCGCCGGGCTGAAACTTCTCACCACTCATCTGTAGCGCCTTGAAAGCGAAGCTCCTTATCCCCCTGCTGCTGAGCCTGTGCTGCGCTTGCTCCCATACGGAGCCTGTGCAGGATGGCTGGTGGCAGATGCGCGGGCTGGTGCTATCTACAAAAGAGCTTGCGGAGGTGGACTGGCCGGAGCTGGCGGCGAAAAGCGGGATCAACACCATCGGCACCCACATCACTCCGTCTGAAGTCGCTGCCTTTATGGCCAGCCCGGAGGGAAAGGCCTTCCGGCGCAAGTGCCGCAAATACGGGATAACGGTGGAACATCAGCTTCACGCGATGGGAGAACTCCTCCCCCGCGAGCTGTTTGCGGAGGATTCCACAATGTTCAGGATGGACTCCTGCGGCCGCCGCACTGCCGATTTCAACTGCTGCGTGCATTCGGAGAAAGCCCTGGAAATCATCGCATCCAACGCCGCAAAATTCGCAAAGCTCCTGCGGCCGGGCAACCACCGCTATTACTTCTGGCTGGACGACAACGCCCCGGTCTGCTGCTGCCCTTTCTGCGCGGAGTTCTCCCCCAGCGAACAGGCGCTGATCGTGGAAAACCGAATGCTCCGGAAAATCCGCAAGCAGGATCCCGAGGCAAAACTGGCGCATCTGGCCTACTCCTTCTTTATGCCCGCGCCGAGGAAAGTCGCCCCCGACGAGGGGATCTTCCTGGAATTCGCGCCCATCTACCGTTCCTGGGATGTGCCTCTGACTCAAGAAGATGCGCTCTGCCCCCGCGGCTATCCGGTTTCGAACGGCGACAATCTCCGCTGGCTGGAAGAGAATCTGAAGGTCTTCCCGGCAGATGATGCAGTAGTGCTGGAGTATTGGGTGGATGCGTCGCTTTTCAGCCGCTGGAAACGGCCTGCCGTGGAACTCCCCTGGCATCCGGACGTATGCGCCAGCGACCTCGCGACCTACGCCGGCTATGGCCTGCGGAACGTCACTTCCTTCGCGGTCTATATGGACGCCGAGTACTTCGGGCGTTTCCCCTCGACTGCGCCCATCGAAGAATACGGGCAGATGCTGGAATCTTTCCGGCACTTTCCCCACCTGAACGATCCCTGGTATGGTTGGGAAGATGCCACGAAGGTTTCCTTCTGCCGCAGCGCGGAGGCTCTAAACTTCCGTTTCGATGTGAATGATTCCACGCTCACAGTCTGCCGTGGCGAGGGTGAACGGACCGTAGATGACAGCGACCGGGCGGAACTGTTCATCAGCTGCGACCCGGAAATGAAACGGTATTACGGCTTCGAGATGGACCCGGCCGGCAAGGTGATGGACTACCGGAATTCTTTCTACCGCCAGTTCGACTATGGCTGGGATTCAGGCATCAGGCCCGTTTCCACCATCCTTCCGGACGGCTACCGCGTGGAAGTATCCTTCCCGTCCGGATTCCTACGCTCTGCCGGCATCGAGCCGGACGGGCCCCTGCACATAGGCCTCTACCGTGCGGATGCAACGGGCTCCGGCGACATACACTGGTTCACTCTGGTGGACCCGCATACTCCGGAGCCGGATTTTCACGTGCCGGCTTCGCTGTTCGACTATTTTTGACTATCTTTGCGCTGCAATTTGATTATTAATCTTATTCATATATGAAAAATATCGTACTAGTGCGCCACGGCGAGAGCCAGTGGAACAAAGAGAACCGGTTCACCGGTTGGACTAATGTTGATTTAAGCGAGAAGGGCCTCCAGGAAGCCCTCGACGCCGGAAAGGCTTTGAAAGAAGCAGGATTCAAATTCGATATTGCCTACACTTCATACCTGAAGAGGGCAGTCAAGACTTTGAACAATGTGCTGGATGCAATGGATCTCGACTGGATTCCCGTGGAGAAGACCTGGCGCCTCAACGAGAAGCACTACGGTATGCTTCAGGGCCTCAACAAGGCCGAGACCGCTGCCAAGTACGGTGACGAGCAAGTGCTCATCTGGCGCCGCAGCTATGATGTGGAGCCCCTCCCTCTCCCCGAGACCGATCCCAACTCCGCAACGCAGGATCCCCGCTACGCCGCCGTTCCCGACCAGTATGTGCCCCGCACCGAGGCTCTCAAGCAGTGCATCGAGCGCGTAATGCCTTTCTGGGAGTGCGAAATCTTCCCCAAGCTCAAGACCGTCGACAACATCATCGTAGTCGCCCACGGCAACAGCCTCCGCGGTGTGGTCAAGCACCTCAAAGGCATCTCCGATGCAGATATCGTCAAGTTGAACATCCCTACGGCTACTCCGTATGTGTTCGAGTTCGACGATGACCTGAATCTCGTACGCGACTACTATCTCGCAGATCCCGAAGAACTCGCCGCCAAACAGGCCGCAGTCGCCAACCAGGGAAAAGCGAAGTAATCAAACAACAACATATTTTAAAGCCCCGAAAGTCAGCAGAACTTTCGGGGCTTTATCATTAGATGAAAGACCTGTCGGCTACAGCAGGCCGCGGCCGACGAGGAATGCGTGGGAGTCGGGTTCGCGGCCGGCAAAGGCCTTGAAGAGAGTCATAGGCTCTTCGCTGCCACCCTTCTCGAGGAAGGTTTCCTTGAACTTCTTGGCAAGCTCGAGGTCGAAAGGTCCGTTCGGGGATGCCTCGAAGATGCTGAAGGCGTCTTTGTCGAGCACCTCGCTCCAGAGGTAGCCGTAGTAACCGGTGTTGTAGCCGCTGGAGAAGATGTGATTGAAGTAGGTGGTGCGGTAGCGGTAGGTAATCTCCGGGTTCAGGCCGATGAGATCGGCGAGTTTGGCCTCGAAGGCGTCGATGAACGCAGTAGCCTGCTCACGGGTTTCAAGTCCCTCAGGAATATCGGCCAGCTCGTGCCACTTGAGATCCAGGATAGAGGCGGCGCAAAGCTCGGTGGTCATAAATCCCTGGTTGAACTTGAGGGAATTGTTGATCTTGTCTACAAGCGCAGCGGGAATCACCTCACCCTCGGCATTCTTGGCATACAGTGCCAGCAGCTCGGGCCGGAAAGCCCAGTTTTCGTTGAACTGGCTGAACATCTCCACGAAGTCGCGGGTGACGTTGGTGCCGCTCACGGAAGGATAATGGCACTTTGTAAGGAGTCCGTGAAGGGCGTGGCCGAATTCGTGGAAGACGGTCTGCACCTGGTCCACGTTCATGTTCTCGGCAAGGTTGCCCACGTTCACGATTATGGGGCGGATATCGTTACCCGAAGCATCTACATACTGCTCGCGGATATTGTTCATCCATGCGCCACCGCGCTTGCTGTCGCGAGGGAGGTAGTCGGTAGTGAAGATGCCGATCAGCGATCCGTCGTCGTAGGTAAGCTTCCAGGTATCCACGCAGTCTTTATTATAGGCGGGCACGCCCTCGAGCTTTTCGAAGTTCACTCCATAGAGCCACTTGGCGGCCTTGAAGATACCGTTGCGCACGGAATCCTTCTGGAAGTAAGGCTTCACCTCCTCGTCGTCGAGGTCGTACTTGACCTTGCGGACCTTCTCGGCATAGTACCACCAGTCCCA
>CAMJJO010000142.1 GCA_946406095.1 uncultured Bacteroidales bacterium
GTCTACCTCAAGCGCTATGTCAGTATCAAGGTGGGGGATGAGGTGATGGCTCCCCAGATAAACGAGGCTGTGTCTGCCCTCTTCGCCCTGGATGCTCTGGAATCGGTGAACTACACCCTTTCCAAGAGGGAAGACGGCTATATCCTCAATTTCAACTGCACCAAGGGCCCCGTGCACCGCATAGGAGCGGCAGGCAGGGCGGATACCGAGGAGCTGGTGGCCGCAATGCTTAACATCGGCCTGAATGTCAATAAATTGCGTGGCCCCCGCCTGGATTTCGAAGGGCGTCTCGGTTCCCGCTGGTATGGCCAGCTGAGATACACCTATGTGGATCCGCGCCTGCCTGCCATCAACGTGGAGGGCCGGATGGGATTCACCAACGCCAAGATACGCCAGAGCTACTACAACTATCAGACAGGTTTCCGCACTGCCACCCTGGATGCCTATCTTTCGGGAATCAAATACGACACTTTCGATTTCCGTACCGGCATCAAATATGAGCACTATGGAGTGGAGTCCTGGCTGACCGATTCGGGAAACACGGTGCCGAAAGACCAGATGCAGCTCCTCAGCAAGCACTTCACATCCTTTTACGGCTCCTTCCGCCACTACACCCTGGACGATCTCTATTTCCCCAGCAAGGGAATCAACGTAGGGGTGGATCTCCAAGTTCCCTTCAACACGAGAACCAAGATGCTGAGCATGGATGTGCGCACTGTTTTCAATGTGAACGACTGGTTCTCCATCCTCCCGGAATTCTATACCCGCACAATAATCAGCCCCGAAGAAGATAACCTCTTCTATGCCAACTATGTGGGCGGCACCTTCCGCGGGCGTTATCTCGACACCCAGGTGCCTTTCGTCGGCTTCAATCAGGTGACTCCGGCCAAGAGTTTCGTGGCCGTGCTCAACCTGGATTTCCGAGCCAGGCTTGCCAAGAACTTCTACAGCAGCTTGATGGCCGGGTATTTTATGGACAATGACGGTCTTCCTACATCTTTCCGTCATCTTGCCCCAACCTATCTCGGCCTATGTGGAGAGCTGGCCTACGACTCCCTGATCGGCCCTGTGAGGGCCCGTCTGCAGTGGTCGGATTTCCGCGGCTGGAGCGCTTATGTCGGCGTTGGATTCGATTTCTAGGGTTATGGACGATCTCAAAGCCATAAAAAGCCAGCTCGAGGCCCTCTGCGCCAAGCGGGAATACTGCGTGGCAGACATCCGCCGGAAGGCGCTGGAGCGTCTGGAAGGGGACCGGGAAAAGGCCGACGAACTGGTGGCCGCATTGGTTGCAGACAAGTTCGTGGACGATTCCCGCTATGCATCCGCATTCGCCCGCGAAAAGGCCTCCCTGCAAGGCTGGGGCCCCATAAAGATACGGTTTCAGCTCCGCGCCAAGGGCATCTCCGACTCCGTGATTTCCGCTGCGCTGGAAGAGATAGATGCCGACAAGGCATCCGCCCGCCTCCAGAAACTGCTGGAAAACAAATGGCATTCCCTGCAGGACGATCCCCAGGGGCGCCTGAAGCTCTTTAAATTTGCCCTTACCCGGGGCTACGAATACGAAGAAATCGACCCCCTCGTTAGAACCATAACATCTCCCAAATGAAATACCGCCTCATCATCGCCTCCTGCATCCTCCTGGCTTCCTCTGCACTGCTGAGCGAAGCGAAGGGCCCCGCAAAGCCGGTCAAAGCTTCCAAAATCTATCACAAAGGCTGGATCGACCTTAACAAGAACGGCCGGATGGACGTCTACGAAGATTCTTCCGCGCCCATCGATGCCCGTATAGAGGACCTCCTGGGCCAGATGACCCTGGAAGAAAAGACCTGCCAGATGGTCACCCTCTACGGCTACCGGCGCGTGCTGCAGGATGATCTCCCCACTCCGGAATGGAAGAACAAGATATGGAAGGATGGCATGGGTGCGATCGACGAGCATTTGAATTCATACGTCAACTCCAGAACTGTCCTCCACCCGGAGGAGAATCCTAACGTCTGGCCTGCATCCGCCCACGCAAAGGCCATGAACACGGTTCAGCGCTTCTTTATAGAAGAGACCCGCCTGGGCATTCCGGTGGACTTCACCGATGAGGGCATTCGCGGCGTCGAGGCATTCAAGGCCACCAATTTCCCCACTCAGCTCGGGCTGGGGCACACCTGGGACCGCGAGCTCATCCGCGAGGTTGGCCGTATCACCGGGCAGGAGGCCCGTCTGTTGGGATATACCAATGTCTATGCTCCAATCCTTGATGTCGGGCGCGACCAGCGCTGGGGCCGCTACGAAGAGGTCTACGGAGAGGATCCCTACCTGGTTGCAGAGCTGGGCGTGCAGATGGTGAAGGGCCTTCAGGAAGACGGGGGAGTGGCAGCTACGGGTAAGCACTATCTCGGGTATTCGAACAACAAGGGTGCCCGCGAGGGAATGGCCCGCACGGACCCGCAGATGTCTCTCCACGAGATGGAGAATGTGCACGTGTACCCTTGGCGCGAGGTTATCAGGCGTGCCGGCCTGATGGGTGCGATGAGTTGCTACAACGATTATGACGGCACCCCCGTCCAGGGGAGCCATTACTGGCTATACGAGCGCCTGCGCGGGGATTTCGGCTTCCGCGGATACGTGGTTTCCGACAGCGATGCCGTGGAATATCTATACATGAAGCATCGCACCGCCGCAGATATGAAGGAGGCCGTGCGCCAGAGCGTCGAGGCCGGCCTGAACGTGCGCTGCACCTTCCGCAGCCCAGACAGTTACGTGCTGCCTCTGCGGGAGCTGGTGGAGGAGGGCACCGTGGACATGTCGGTGATCGACGAGCGCGTGAGAGACATCCTCCGCGTGAAGTTCACCGTCGGCATCTTCGACCATCCTTACCAGGAAGATTTCAAGACGGCCGATGCCGTGGTGGCGGGTCCCGAGAATGCAAAGGTGGCCCTGCGCGCATCGCTGGAGTCGCTCGTGCTGCTCAAGAACGATGGCGTGCTGCCGCTGGATGCTTCTTCTCTCGGCCGCGTGCTTGTAACCGGCCCCAATGCGGATGATACCGCATATGCCAATCTGCACTATGGTCCCAGGTGCACCGACAACGTTTCGGTTTATGCCGGCCTTGCGAAAGCCCTGGAAGGCAAGGCTGAGGTGCGTTATGTGAAGGGTTGCGAGGTCGTGGACAAGTCCTGGCCGGATTCGGAGCTGATCCCCGTGGAGCCTGATTCTGAGGAGCAGGCGCAGATTTCAGAAGCGGTCGAGGCCGCCCGCAGGTCCGACCTGATAGTTGCCGTGGTGGGCGGGAACAGCCGCACCTGCGGAGAGAACCGCAGCCGCAGTTCGCTGGAGCTTCCGGGTCATCAGAACAGGCTTTTGATGGAGCTGAAGAAGACCGGCAAGCCGCTGGTTGTGGTGTTGGTTAACGGCCGTCCGCTTTCCATCAACTGGGCGGACCGCAACGCCAATGCCATCCTAGAGGCCTGGTATCCCGGGCAGTTCGGCGGAACAGCCGTGGCAATGGCTCTGCTGGGGGATTACAACCCGGGAGGCAAGCTCACCGTCACCTTCCCCAAGACCGTTGGGCAGATCCCTTTCAACTTCCCTTATAAGCCTAATTCACAGATAGATGCAGAGAATAAGCCGGGGGTAAAGGGCACTCAGGCCCGCGTGAACGGGGCGCTCTATAACTTCGGCTATGGCTTGAGCTATACCACCTTTAAGTATTCCGGCCTGAAGCTTTCTTCTACTGCGATACGGCCGGGGGAGAGCCTGGAGGTTTCGGTGGATGTGACCAATACCGGCAGCCGTGCAGGCGACGAGATCGTCCAGCTGTATCTGCACGACCGCGTTTCGTCTCTTACCGTCTACGAAAAGCAGCTGCGCGGGTTCGAGCGCGTGTCGCTGGAGCCGGGGGAGACCAAGACCGTGAAGTTCACCCTCGGACCGGAGGCTTTCCGTATTCTGGATGCGGGGTTCAAATTTGTATATGAGCCCGGGGAGTACAACGTGATGGTGCGTGCTTCTTCCGAAGATCTGGGCCTGCAGCAGCGTTTGCTGATGCTTAATCCCGATGGAAGCGTGCCTGCCGGGTGTGCGGTCGCTTCTGGATCCGGCCCGTTCCCCGTTTCGCTCGGGCGTGGAGATTTCGTGACCGTTCCTGTGGATCAGGAACGAGAAATCAAGGGTATCGTGCTTGAATGGGGCCCCGATTCCGATTGTGCTTTGGAAATCCAGACCACCTTCGGCGGTGGCCTCTACACCACCGTCGACAAGGC
>CAMJJO010000143.1 GCA_946406095.1 uncultured Bacteroidales bacterium
GGCGGGCAGGGTCGGCAAAGACCAGATCCGGCTGGAATGAATCCAGCAACCCGGGCAAAGTGTCCGGAGAGATGCAGATGTTGCTGAATTCCACGTTATCGCATCCCAGGCGCTTCAGATTCGCCTTTGCCGCTTCGAACAGCAACGGATTCATTTCATTGTATAGCACTGCCCTTGCCACCTTGGCAAATTGCCAGCAGTCCACGCCCAGCCCTCCGGTTAAATCGGCGATTCGGACCGTTCGCCGCTCAATTCTATCCGCGAGGAGCAAAGGGCGCGACTGCGTCCCACAAGGGGAGCCCAGTTCGCGCATTGCTCCTCCGAAGGCTTGCGAACGGTCCCACGCAGCAGATGCTACCGTGGCCTTGTAGCTGGCCGTGGCGGTGCTGCTACACTGCTCCGCGCTCAGGGCAATGGGGCAAATCAGCGACGGATCACCATACCACTCCGGAACCTTCAGCCGCAACTTCCGGCGAGCTGCAATACACTCCGCCGCAAGCGCCACATCCACATCCGGCCAACGATCCCGCTGCAACACCAGCGCCGCCAGATCGTCATTTTCGTGGGCAATTATGAAATCCGGAGAAACCACAACACGAATGTAGACTATTTTTGCTTTTTATCCAAAAATTCTTAACTTTGCACTTGTGAACGAGATAGAGGCCGCAAGGTCCTCTATTTTTTATTTTGGAATATGGAAAAGTTCGAACTTCAACCCGTATTGGAAAAGGCCGCTGCAGAGCGCGGCTGCAGCATCGTCGGTCTGGAATTGGACGATGACAACAACATCGAGGTAACCATCGACAAAGACGGTGGCGCCGACCTTGCAGACTGCGAATACATACATCGCGCAGTGCTGGCCGCTTTCGACCGAGATGTCGAAGACTACGCCCTCACCGTTGGCACCGCCGGCATCAGCCCCGAAGAGGCCGACACCCTGCTTGCAAGCGATAAATAATTAATACATATATAGATGAACAAGGAAGAAAAAGTTACTCTGATTGATGCCTTCAAAGACTTCAAGGAAGAGAAAAACATCGACCGCCCCGTGATGATGGGCGTTCTCAAGGACGTGTTCCTGACCCAGATTGCCAAGACCTATGGCTCCGCCGACAATTTCGACGTCATCGTGAACGTCGACAAGGGTACCTGCGAGATCTATCAGAACTTCGAGATCGTCGAAGAGGTCGAGAATCCTGCAGCAGAGATGACCCTCGAAGAGGTGCGCAAGGACAGTGGTGACGACGACTATGAGATCGGCGACACCTATGCCAAGAAGCTCCCTCTTTCCGCATTCGGGCGCCGCGGCATTCTTAACATCCGCCAGAACCTTCAGGGCCGTATCATGGACATCGAAAAGGCTAATGTCTACAAGAAGTACTCCGAGAAGGTGGGCGAGGTGTTCACCGGAGAGATCTACCAGACCTGGAGCCGCGAGGTTCTGCTTCTGGACGAAGACGGCAACGAGCTGCACATCCCCAAGGAAGAGCAGATTCCCGGCGAG
The DNA here is from genome assembly GCA_946406095.1 of uncultured Bacteroidales bacterium. GTDB lineage: Bacteria > Bacteroidota > Bacteroidia > Bacteroidales > UBA932 > Cryptobacteroides. Next base: position 1,505 of record CAMJJO010000143.1, read on the forward strand.
CGTTTCAAGAAGAACGACACCGTCCGCGCCATCATCAAGAAGGTCGAGATGCGCAACAACACCACTCCCTACATCACCCTGTCCCGTATCGATCCCGACTTCCTCGCCAGGTTGTTCGAGATGGAGGTTCCCGAAATCGCCGACGGTCTCATCACCATCAAGAAGGTTGTCCGCGTGCCCGGTGAGCGTGCCAAGGTCGCAGTCGAGTCCTACGACGAGCGCATCGATCCTATCGGAGCATGCATCGGCGTCAAGGGAGGCCGCGTGATCGGCATCGTGCGTGAACTCCGCAACGAGAATATCGACGTGCTGCAGTGGTCCAGCAATCCCAAGCTCCTCATCCAGCGTGCTCTCACTCCCGCCCGCGTCAGCTCCATCGACATGGGCGAGGGCCCCGAGGACAAGGTGAAGGTTTATATGCTTCCCGAAGAGGTGCAGAAGGGTATCGGCCGCGGTGGCGTCAACGTGCAGCTTGCAGGCATGCTGGTAGGCCGCGAGATCGAGGTCTGGCGCGAGACTCCCAAGGGAGAGATTGCCACGGAGGAAGAGGATGATGTCGCCCTCGAAGAATTCACCAATCCCGAGTATGGCCGCACCATCGACGGATGGGTTATCGACAAACTCAAGAGTATCGGTTGCGATACTGCCCGCAGCGTGCTGGCTATCGATCCTGACGACCTCGCCAAGAGGGCGGATCTCGACATCGAGACTGTGGAAGATGTCCGCAGCATCCTGGCCGCTGAATTCGAAGACTAATTAAAAGAAAAAGGGGTTTAATATATGGCAGAAATCAGACTTAATAAAATAATGCGGCAGTTCAATATTGGACTGCAGGATCTTGTGGACTTTCTCAAGGCCCAGGGAGCCGATGTGGAGGAGAATCCTAATGCAAAATTCTCCGACGAGTATCTCCCTGCCATCCAGAAGCAGTTCGGGGCAGACCTGAAAGCTGCGGAGGAGGCCAACGAGAGGGCGATCAAGATGTCGGATATCCTGGAGAATTCCGGCAAGAAGAAGGAGGAGCAGGCAGAAGAGGAGGAAGAGGAGCGCGTCATCGTGCGCAGCAATACCCTTACTCACAAGAAGGCGGAGCCCAAGGTCGAGCCTAAGCCCGAGCCGGAACCTACTCCTGAGCCCGCGGCAGAGGTTTCTGCCTCTTCCGCGTCGCAAAGCGACCCTGTACGGGAAAATGCTCCAGAGGCAGAAACCTCTGCCGCTACTGCAGCACCGGAGCCTGAACCGGAACCCGAGCCGATTCCCGAGCCGATTCCCGAGCCGGAGCCGGTTGCCGAGCCCGAACCGGAACCTGAGCCGACGCCCGAGCCGGTTGTCGAGCCTGAGCCTGTCCCTGAACCCGAACCCGAGCCTGTCGCCCCTGCCAAGCAAACCCCTGAGGCGAAGAAGGAAGAAGGATTCAAGGTTGTCGGCAAGATAGACCTGTCCCAGTTCGACAAGAAGCCCGCAAAGAAGCGTGAGCGCATAGCCAAGGGCACCCAGAAGGTAGACGTGGCAAAGGCCGGTCAGAACATAGACCGCGGCGGCAAGAAAGATAAGCCCGCAGCCCAGCAGCAGGGCGGTGGAAAGGGCCGCAAGAGGGATCGCTTCAAGCCTGCAATGACCGAGGCCGAACTCGAAGAAATGCAGAAAGAGATCCAGAAGCAGGTCAAGGAGACGTACGCCAAGATGAACGAGGGCAAGAAGAACAACTTCGGCGCAAAGTACCGCAAAGAGAAGCGCGAACTCGCCGCCCAGCGTACGCAGGAAGAGCTCGAGCAGGCATCAGCCGAAAAGAAAGTGCTGAAAGTCACCGAGTTCGTCACCGTGAACGACCTTGCCACCCTGATGAACAATACTCCTGTGAACAGCGTCATCGCAGCCTGCATGAGCCTTGGCCTGATGGTTTCCATCAATCAGCGTCTGGACGCCGAAGCCCTGGTGCTCGTCGCCGAGGAATTCGGCTACAAGGTGGAATTCGTTGGTGCCGAACTCACCAATGAGATCGAAGCCGCCGAAGAAGCCGACAAGGAAGAGGACCTCGTTCCCCGTCCTCCCGTCATCACCGTGATGGGCCACGTTGACCATGGTAAGACCTCGCTGCTCGACTATATCCGCAAGACCAACGTCATCGCCGGAGAGGCTGGCGGTATCACCCAGCACATCGGCGCCTACAACGTGCAGATGGAGGACGGCCGCAGGATTACCTTCCTGGATACTCCTGGCCACGAGGCCTTCACCGCAATGCGTGCCCGTGGCGCCCAGATGACCGACCTCGCGATCATCATCATCGCCGCCGACGACGCAGTGATGCCGCAGACGGTCGAGGCTATCAACCACGCCCAGGCCGCCGGTGTCCCTATGGTGTTCGCTATCAATAAGATAGATAAGCCCGGCGCATCCGCCGACAAGATCTATCAGCAGCTATCCCAGATGAATATCCTCACCGAGGCCTGGGGAGGAAAATACCAGTGCCAGGAGATATCAGCAAAGCATGGCCTGAACGTGGACAAACTGCTGGAGAAGGTGCTGCTCGAGGCAGACCTGCTCAACCTCAGGGCAAATCCCAACAGGCTGGCTTCCGGCGCCGTCATCGAATCTTCCCTGGACAAGGGCCGCGGCTACCTGGCCACCATTCTCGTGCAGAACGGAACCCTCCATCAGGGAGATATCATGCTCAGCGGAAGCTACTACGGCCGCGTCAGGAGCATGTTCAA
>CAMJJO010000144.1 GCA_946406095.1 uncultured Bacteroidales bacterium
TCCGGGACCTCGGCAACACCGTCCTCGTCGTCGAGCACGACGAAGACATCATCCGCGCCGCCGACCTCCTAATAGATATGGGCCCGCTCGCTGGCGTCAATGGTGGCCAGATTGTCTTTAAAGGTAGTTTACTGTCTGCGGAGGAGGTATCCGGTTCTGGAGCCATAGCCTCCCGTGGCTGTAACGGGAGGGGCCCAGCTCAGCTGGGAGGGGTCGCGCAGCGACAGGCGGAAGAACCGGATACCTCCTCCGCAGGCCAAAGTCTAACCCTTCAATACCTGAACGGCCGCCCTCGATACAAGCGAGCAAAACGCAGCTGGAACTACGCCATCCGCGTCGAAGGCGCAATGGAACACAACCTCAAGGACATCACCGTAGAATTCCCGCTGAGAGTGCTGACCGTAGTTACCGGCGTCAGCGGATCCGGAAAATCCAGCCTCGTGGGCGACATTCTATATCCGGCACTGTACCGCCGCCTGAACGACTCAGGCGACCTCCCCGGCACCCACAGAGCCCTCGGAGGCAACCTGGACCGCATCACCCGCATCGAATACGTCGACCAGAACCCTATAGGCAAAAGCACCCGCAGCAACCCTGTCACCTACCTCAAGGTATACGACGAAATACGCAAGCTCCTCTCGGACCAGCAGTACGCCAAGATCAATGGCTACGGCCCGTCATACTTCTCCTTCAACCAGGAAGGCGGCCGCTGCCCAGAATGCCAGGGCGAAGGCGTCGTCACCATCCCCATGCAATTCATGTCGGACGTGACCATGGTCTGCGAGCAGTGCGGGGGCAAACGCTTCAAGCAGGACATCCTGGAAGTCCGCTACCGCGAGAAGAACATCGACGACATACTTAACCTCAGCATCGACGATGCCATCGCCTTCTTCCGCGAAGGCAAGGAGGACGCGGCCCAGAACATCGCCCGCAAACTCCAGCCGCTGGTGGACGTGGGCCTGGGGTACCTCAAGCTCGGGCAGAGCAGCAGCACCCTCTCCGGAGGCGAAAGCCAGCGCATCAAGCTCGCATATTTCCTCTCCATCAGCAACGAAAACCGCAAGAAAGAGAAGATAATGTTCATCTTCGACGAGCCTACCACCGGCCTGCACTTCTACGACGTGGAGAAGCTGCTGAAGGCCTTCGACGCCCTGCTGGACGCCGGCCACAGCCTTGTGGTGGTGGAGCATAATCCGGACGTGATCCGCAGCGCCGACTGGCTGATCGACCTCGGGCCGGACGCCGGCGACAGGGGAGGAGAGGTGGTGTTCGCGGGCACTCCGGAGCAGATGATATCTTCCGCACAGACCTTCACCGCACAATACCTTAGGAGATGAAACGCGCCGCACTCATAATCCTGGCCGCCTGCATTGCTGTCAGCGCCGCCGCCCAGACCCGGGCGGAGAGCATCCGCGCCCGCCTGCTGGACCCGAACGGCAGCGATGTGCTGGTGGCAGCCCACAGAGGCGCTTGGAGGGTGGCCCCGGAAAACTCCATCGAAGCCATAGAAAAGGCAATAGAGATGGGTGTGGACATAGTGGAGATCGATGTCCGCAAGACGCTCGGGGGCAAACTGATACTCAGGCACGACCCGGTCATCTTCCACCCTGCCGGAGCCCCTACGCTGGAAGAAGCGCTGCTGGCCGCGAAGGGCAAGGTGCTGCTCAACCTCGACAAGGCCTTCGGCTATTTCGACGAGGTGATGGAGATAGCGGAGCGCACGGGAACGGTGGAGCAGATAATAATGAAAAGCTCCCTCCGTGCGCATCAGGTGCTGCCGGTGCTGGGGGCCTACAAAGGGCGCGTCATCTTCATGCCCATTGTGAACCTGAATCGTAGCGGCGCTATGGTGAAGATAGAGGAGTATGTGCAGAAACTGGATCCGCCGGTATATGAGCTGAGCTTTGGCCGCGACTCGAACCCGGCCATACAGATAGCCCGGGCCCGCCTCAAGGGGCGCAGCCGCCTGTGGTATACCACATTGTGGCCTTCGCACTGCGGAGGGCGAGATGATGCGGTTTCGGAGGTCAATCCCGATGCCGGTTTCGGCTGGCTGATAGATAATGCCGGCGCCGGTGTATTCCAGACCGACAATCCTGAATATTTGATAGACTATTTAAAGACAAGATAATATGGACGCAATCGTTACATATGTCGACGGACTGGACCCGCTTTGGCAGCAGGACTATGAGCGCACGGTGGGTAAGAAAATCCTGGACAAGCGCTTCCGGGACTGGGGCACGCTGAAGTACCATTTCCGCGGGCTGGACAAGTTCATGCCCTACATCGACCGCATCCATCTGGTGGTAGCACGGGAAAGCCAGGTTCCCGAGTGGGTGAACAGGGAAACGGTGAACGTGGTGCTTCACAAGGACATCATGCCCGAGGGGCATCTGCCCACGTTCAACAGTTCCATGATAGAGATGTTCCTTCACCGGATTCCCGGGCTCACGGAGCGTTTCCTCTACTTCAACGACGACATGTACACGGTGAAGCCCTGCTGCTTCGAGGATTTCTTTCCGGACGGCGTGCCGGCCATGAAGTTTGCCCATAACTTCTTGTATTTCGGAGACTTCCGCTATCTGGTGCATCATTCCGACTCCCTGGCCCGCAAGGCCCTTGGAATGCCGGAATCCTGCCGCTACGTGCGTCCGCAGCACACCGCTTCGCCCATGCTCAAGAGCCAGTGCGATGAGCTCTACGCCAAGGTGGAGCCGGAGATAATGGCTTCTCTCAGCCCGCTCCGCACCCGTGCCAACTACAACCAGTATCTCTTCCTGGACTACATGTATTATCAGGGGAAGGCCCGCAACCGCAAGCTCTCCAACAAGCACTTCAGCCTGGCGGCGCATTCGATAGACAAGATCTGCGATTTCCTGCGCAAGCCTTCCACCAAGATGGTTTGCATCAACGACGTGCATATGACCAACGAGAAGTTCCTCGCTTGCAGGGACCGGCTGCTCGCCGCCTTCGAAGAGATACTTCCGGAAAAATCCCGTTACGAGAAATGAAAGTAAGCATCATAGTTCCCATCTATAAGGTAGAGCGCTACATCGAGCAGTGCGCGGAATCGGTGCTGGGCCAGACCTACGGCGATATCCAGTTCATCTTCGTGGACGATGGGACCCCGGATGCTTCTATCCAGAAGCTGAACGCGCTGATAGACAGCAGGTTCGCCAGTCTGAAGGACCGTATAGCCATCATCCATAAAGAAAACGGAGGCCTGCCGCAGGCGCGCCTGACCGGCCTTAAGCATGCTACCGGAGACTATGTCCTGCATGTTGATTCGGACGACTGGATCGAGCCGGATGCCGTGGAGAAACTGGTGCGCAAAGCAGAAGAGACCGATGCCGATGTGGTGTATTTCTACGTGCGGAAAGAAAAGGGCGAGGGCCGCAGCCATGTCTCGAAAGACAAGGTTTACACAGACCCTAAGGCCTTTTCAAAAGATGTTTTCTGCAACAAGGCCCATGGCTATGTGGTAAACAAGTTTGCACGCCGCAGCTGCTACCGTGAAGATCTTTTCTATCCCAAGGGGAATATGCACGAAGACATGGTGCTGATGGGCCAGCTGCTCTTCTATTGCAAGAAGGTGGTGCTGCTCCCGGAGGCGCTATATCATTATCGCAGAAACAATTCCGCTTCCGAAACGCGCCAGGCCCGAAAGGTCCGCCGTGCTGCATCCGCCAGGAACTTCCTGGATCTCTATGAGGCCTACCGCGGCCGCATGGCCGGATCTCCGGTGGAGCCGGTGCGCAGGCACATCCTCCGCCGCTGCCGCTGGATCGCCCTCCGCTGGGACCGCACCCTCTTCGCCGAAAGGCCTTATCTTAAGCTTTTTTAATCACCCCCAGCTTATCGGGGCATTCTTCGTAGTTGGTCTCGCCTTTGCGGGGATACACGAAGGTGGGGTCCGGCACGCGCCAGCCGGGGCCATAGTAATCCACCACGAAATCCATCGCGCAGTCCATTACAGGCATCTCTATTCTCTCGAAGGGCATGTAGTGGGTGCTCTTTGTGATTGGCAGCAGGGTCTTGAGCACTTTCAACCCGCCGAACTTCTCAATGGAATCCTTCCAGCCCTTGCAGCCATCCTGGGGGTAGAACTCAGTGCCGTACCAGCCCCCCTTGCCGTCCGGGAAGAAGTAGAAGAAATCCACATGGATGCTGTTCCATTTCC
>CAMJJO010000145.1 GCA_946406095.1 uncultured Bacteroidales bacterium
GGCACCCTCGTCACCTTCTACCCCGACCCTATGATGTTCGGCAAGTTCGCCTACAATCTGGACTATGTGGAGACGATGGTGAAGAACTATTCCTACCTGAAGAAAGGCCTCACCCTCATCCTGAACGGCACTTCCTACAAATCCGAGAACGGCCTGCTGGACCTTGTGAACGAGAATCTCTCCGAAGATCCGCTCTACCCACCCATCCACCTGGAAGGGGAAGACATCGAGATAGTGCTCAGCCACGGGCGGGACTATGGCGAGAACATCTCCTCGTTCGTGAATGGGCAGAACACCCGCGACGGAGGCACCCATCTGGCCGCCTACCGCGAGGCCATAGCAAAGACTTTCAAGGACTTCTTCAAGAAGAATTATGCTCCGGAAGATTGCCGTCAAGGTATCGTGGGGGCCATTTCCATACAGATCCAGGAGCCTAATTTCGAGGGTCAGACCAAGACCAAGCTGGGCTCCAACTACATGTGGGAGAAGCAGACTCACGACGAGCACGGCACGCTCAAGCTGGACACCGGCCCCACCATCCGAAGCTATGTGAATTCGTTCGTGGCCCAGGAGCTGGACAATTACCTCCGCATCCACAAGGAGATAGTGCCGGTCATCGAAGAGAAGATCAAGGACTCCCAGCGCGAGCGCGAAGAGATTTCCGGAATCCAGAAAAAAACCCGCGAGCGCAACAAGAAGACCAACGTCTACAACAAGAAACTGCGCGACTGCCGCTTCCACTACAACGACAAGGTCACCGAAAAGACCCAGGAGGACATCGAGCGCAGCAGCATCTTCATCACCGAGGGCGATTCCGCAAGCGGAACCATCACCAAGGCCCGCAACGCCAACTACCAGGCGGTGTTCAGCCTCCGCGGAAAGCCCATCAATTCCTATAAGGAAAGCCGGAAGAAAGTGGCGGAGAACGAGGAGCTCAACCTGCTGATATCCGCCCTGGGAGTGGAAGACGACCTGGAGAACCTCCGCTACAACAATATAATAGTGGCGACTGATGCCGATAACGACGGCATGCACATACGCATGCTGGTGTGCACCTTCTTCATGAAGTACTACCCGGACCTCATCCGCCGCGGGCACGTGCACATCCTCCAGACTCCCCTCTTCCGCGTCCGCAACAAGACGGCCAACCGCTACTGCTACTCCATCGAAGAGAAGGAACAGGCCATCGCCGAGCTCAAGACCAAAGTGGAAATCACCCGCTTCAAAGGCCTCGGAGAGATATCTTCCGACGAATTCGCAGACTTCATCGGGGAAGACATGCACCTCGACCCGGTGCGCCTCGCCGACGAAGAGTCCATCTCCGAGATAATGGAGTTCTACATGGGGGACAATACCATCGAGCGCCAGAACTTCATCAGGCACAACCTGAAGAGCGAGAAGGAACTGGAAGACATCGACATTTCATAATGAAGAACAAGACCTCATACAGCAAGGGCTGGGCACGCTTCTGCGGCTGGCTCCTGCGGCGCCTGGGGTGGACTGCAGTCGGCGGCCCGCCTCCGGAGAAGAAGGTAATCTTCCTCGGGGTCCCACATACATCCTTCTGGGACTTTGTAATCGCCTACCTCTTCTACACTTCTTTCGGAGAGGTCGCGCACGTGATGATAAAGAAGGAACTCTTCTTCTGGCCCCTCGGAGGAATCCTGCGCGCCTGCGGATGCATCCCCGTAGACCGTTCCAACGCCTCCAGCCTGGTCCTGTCCCTGATCGAGCAGATGGAAGAGGAAGATTTCTTCAAGCTCGCCATCGCCCCCGAGGGCACCCGCAAGCCCGTAAAGCGCTGGAAGGCCGGCGCACTCAGAATCGCATATGCCACCGGCGTGCCCGTATATGCGGGGTATTTCGACTGGGGCACCAAACGGGTGAGTTGCGGGGAGAAACTGACACTCAGCGGAGATATCGCCACGGATATGGCGATGGTCCAGAATCACTATGCAGGCTTGCATCTCACAGGCAAACACAAAGAAAAGTATATCACCGGATAACCCGAACTTATATGAAAAGGCACAAGCATCCCTATCGCATACGCAATGTCTTCATCCGCTGGAATCCCAAGCGGATTTTCCGCGCATATCGCGACCATTACCCGCAGACCCTGCGCGAACTGTTCGAGAATTCGACCGAGCATTACGCAAAACGCAACCTGAGCCAGTATGTCGAGGGCAGCAACCGCTATACCTATGCCAGCTTCCGGGATATCTGCGACCGCGAATCTATGAGGCTGTCCCGCTTTGGCATCAAAGCCGGCGACAAAGTGGCCATCCTCTCGCAGAACATGCCTAACTGGACGGTAGCATTCTTCACCGCCACCGCCTTCGGGCGCGTGGCCATCCCCATCCTCCCGGACAGTTCCGAAAACGAAATCACCAACATACTCACCCACTCCGAGACCAAGGTGGTCTATGTGTCGAAGCGGCTCCTGCCCAAGCTCAGCCAGGCCCCGATCGACTCCCTCACGCTGGTCATCGACATCGAGACTTTCGAGATCATCAAGAAAGACAAGGAAGCCTTCCAGTGCGACGGATGGGTGCGAACCCCCTCCGCCGACGACCTGGCCACCATCATCTACACTTCCGGCACCACCGGCAAGGCCAAGGGCGTCATGCTCAGCCACCGGAATCTCTGCCAGAACATAATGGCATCCCACAAGGCAGAGCGCTGCGGCAAGAAAGACCGCTTCATGTCCATCCTTCCGATGGCGCACGCCTATGAGATGGTAATCGGCTGCCTGTATCCTATCTATGCCGGCGCGTGCGTATTCTATCTCAGCAAGCCCGCATCTCCCAGCGTGCTGATGCCTGCCATGAAGAAGGTTCGTCCGACCGTCATGTGCGCGGTGCCTCTGATCATAGAGAAAGTCTACCGCAAGAGCATACTCCCCACCGTGCAGAAAAGCCGCACGCTGCGCTGGATGCAGAAATCCCTCCCCTGGCTCTTCTACCGCCTCGTCGGAGGCCGGCTCTACAAGAGTTTCGGCGGCAAGCTCCACTTCTTCGGGGTCGGCGGCAGCAAGCTGGATCCCGCAGTGGAGGCCTTCCTGAAGAAATGCCATTTCCCTTATGCCATAGGATACGGCCTCACCGAATGCGCTCCCCTGGTGTGCAATGCAATGGTCGGCCGCACCGCAGTCGGTTCCATCGGCATTCCCTCATTTAAAGTGGAAGTCAAGCTGGACAATGTCAATCCCGAGACCGGAGAAGGCGAGATCGTGTGCCGCGGGGACAATGTGATGATGGGATATTACAAGGATCCCGAGCGCACCCTGCAGGTAATCGACGATGACGGATGGTTCCATACCAACGACGTGGCCGTCGAAGACAAATACGGCAACTTCTACATCAAGGGCCGCCTCAACAACACCATCCTGGGGCCCTCCGGCGAAAATATCTACCCCGAAGAGATCGAACTGGTCATCAACAACGAGGAAGGTGTTTCGGAGAGTCTGGTAGTGGAGCGCGACGGCAAACTCGTAGCCCTGGTGAAGTTCGAAGACAACGTGCTGGACTGGAACCTGGAGGGCGAAGAGAGGTTCTATGAGGAGTTGGAAAACCGCCAGAAGGCGCTTATGGAGCGCATAAACAAGCTGCTTGGAAAGAATTCACAGGTTAGCGAGGTGGATGCGATGAAGGAACCCTTCGAGAAGAATGCCACCCAGAAGATCAGGCGCTTCCTCTACAAGAACAAGAAATAGCTGAAAATAAAAAGAAGTACTACAAAATACAGTGAAGCCCCTGCTCGCAGAAAAAATGCTCGACAGGGGCTTTACTGTATTTTGTCAGTTGTTTACTCTGCGCTTTCGGCAACAACTTCGACGTTGATGTCTGCAACGACCTTCTTGTAAACCTTGACTTTGCCTTCGAATGTGCCGACTTCCTTGATTTCAGGAACGGTGACATCCTTCTTGTCGACCTCGACACCGGCGGCAGTGAGAGCCTCGGCAACCATGGCGGCGGTAACTGCTCCATAGAGCTTTCCGCTTTCGGCGACCTTGACGGTGATCTTCACAGGAGTGGCTGCAATCTTGGCGGCCTTTGCCTCTGCATCTGCGACAAGCTTGGCTTCCTTGTGGGCGCGCTGGCGCTGGGTCTCCTCGTACTGCTTGATGGCAGACTTGGTTCCGAGCACTGCGAATCCCTGAGG
>CAMJJO010000146.1 GCA_946406095.1 uncultured Bacteroidales bacterium
AAGTCCGTCATTATTCTGGACGAGATTCAGGAGTGTCCCAAAGCCCGCCAGGCCATCAAGGAACTGGTCAAAGACCATCGGTACGATTATATTGAAACGGGCTCGCTTATCAGCGTTCGCCGCAAAACGCAGGGTATCCGAATTCCCAGCGAGGAAACGCGCCTGACAATGTATCCGATGGACTACGAAGAATTCCGCTGGGCTATGGGAGATGAAACCACAGTGCCTCTTCTTGCCCAAGCATTCGTCGACAGACATCCTCTGGGAGATGCTGCCCACCGCAAAATTATGCGGGATCTACGTCTCTATATGCTGGTAGGTGGCATGCCTCAGGCTGTAAATACCTACCTGGACACCCAGAACCTTTCCCTTGTGGATGCAACCAAGCGGGAGATTCTTGGTCTATATGATGAAGATTTCTACAAGATTGATCCCACCGGTAAAGCAGCAAGTCTTTTCAAGGCCATTCCTGCGCAGCTTGCCGGGAACGCACATCGATATCAGATTACCCCGGTAATTGGTGAAGTGGAGGATACCGCCCTGCTCACACTACTGCACGAGATGGAAGAGAGTAAGACGGTAAACGTGGCGCACCACGTGGATAACCCCAACGTCGGACTTCCTATGACGGACAAGTGGGACACATTCAAAATGTACGTAGGCGACACCGGTCTCTTTGTCACCCTGGCTTTTGCCGACAAGGAAGTAACCGAGAATATCATATACCAGAAGCTCCTCTCTGACAAACTGGCTGCAAACCTGGGTTATGTATATGAGAATATGATTGCACAGATGCTTACTGCATCAGGAAACAAACTATTCTATCATACTTTCCCGGACAAGAACAAGCACTTCTACGAGATTGATTTCATCCTTTCACGGGCCCAGAAGATATGCCCCATTGAGGTGAAATCATCAGGATACAAGACTCATAAATCATTAGATCTGTTTTGTGAAAAGTATTCAGACAGAATCCGGAACCGCTACCTTATGTATACCAAAGACCTGAGTAAAGACGGCGCTTTACAGATGGTCCCGGTATATATGGCTCCGTTCTTATAGTCAAGCGCAGGGCCCAGCCCTGTGCTTTTTTTCTTGAGCCGATGGCCGATGCTGGACGGCCTCCCTTCCCCCAAGACCTGCCTCCACGGAGACTTCCATATCGGCAATATCATCACCAACGGGGAAAAGGATTATTGGATAGACCTCGGTGACTTTGCTTATGGCGCTCCGGATTTCCAAACAATTATTTATACTCAGCCGGGCGTGATGCTTTCGATTCTCAGGTGCAGGATGCCGGAAGGAATCCGGGCTTCCGCTATCTCTCCGACCTTTTTGCCCATCAGGGCAGCGCCGATCGGGGATTTAAGCGAAATCTTGCCGGCCTCAAGGTCCATCTCGTGGGGGCTGACGATCTGGAATTTCATACGGGCGCCAGACGAGAGATTCGTGAATTCCACCAGGCTCAGGAGGGAGACCCTGTCTTTGGGGAGGGTATCGGTGGAGATAACGCGCGAATGCTCCAGAATCTTCTGCAGGAATCGTATGCGGCTGATGGTCTTCGCCTGTATCCGCCTGGCTTCACGGTATCCTGCATTATCGCTCCGGTCCCCTTGGGCGCTTGCCTCCGCGAGGTCCTCCGTCACTTTGGGGTAAACCTCGCCTACCAGATGCCTTAACTCGGCAGCTATCTCTTCGTATCGTTGTTTTGACAGGTATTCCATATCGCAAAGATACTCATTTTTCGGCGACCGCAGGCAGGCCAAAAGATTTTTGAGTATATTTGTATCTGTTATGGCAACTCGTAAATTCGGCACGTGCTTCTTTGAACAGTACGCTCAAATCTCGCTCTCGGCGCTGCTGGGAAGCGAGTTCGACTGCCTTGTGAACCGTGACCGGCCGGATTTGCAAAGCAAGGACGGGCACTCCTTGGGCATCGAAGTCACACGCGCTATGGAGGAAAGCAAAAATGCCCACCTGGAGCTTTTGAATGACGTTGCCGGCATTACTCCTGCCGGGCACGATGAAGAGATAGACCAGATTCTCGAGCACGGGTATGGGTACGGCCTCCGCGAAGGCCGGTATATCGGTGTAAAGGAGCTCTCCTACTGGTCTATGGCGCTGCCGCTGCGGCGTATCATCGAAAGCAAAGTCTCCAAAGTGGGCAACGGCTTCTACGGCCGCTACGATAAGATGGGACTTTTCATTTTCTCCCGTGAGAATCTTCGGGATAATGAAGCGCTCAAGGCCCTTGACTACACCATATCCCTGCAGAGGTATCAGGACATACGTTACAACCGGCTCTATCTGGCCGATGTGGACGACCTCTACGTGTGTAATCTGGACGACGGGCTCAAGGAAAGCTCCCGGCTGATACGATATGCTGTAACGCAGGAGCAGCGGAAAGAGTTCTACCGGGAGGCCGTCCGAAGACAAACCGGCAATTAATGACTTTATGCGCGCGGTAATCCAAAGAGTATCTTCCGCTTCCGTTACCATTGACGGATCGGTGAAATCGTCAATCGGTCCCGGCCTGCTGATTTTGCTTGGCATAGGCAATGAAGACGGGCCGGAGGACATTGAGTGGCTGGTGAAGAAGATAGCCGGGCTGCGCATATTCGACGATGACGCCGGAGTGATGAACCGCAGTGTCATTGATATAGCGGGCGAAGCTTTGGTCGTGAGCCAGTTTACGCTGATGGCCTCCACCAAGAAGGGCAACCGGCCGTCTTATATCGGCGCTGCCGGACATCAGCTGGCCATACCTCTCTACGAGCAGTTTTGCGCTGCGCTTTCCTCTTCCCTCGGCCGCCCGGTGGGGACCGGAGAGTTTGGTGCGGATATGAAAGTCGCCCTTCTGAACGACGGCCCGGTAACCATTTGCATCGACACAAAGAACAGGGAATAACTTCTATTGTTAACACCCGGTGCGGTCCTGCAGCAATGCAAGGCCGCACCTTTTTCGGTATGCATCTTATCGGATTTCAGAAGTCCATAACTTGCATTTTATCGGATTTAAAGAAGATGTTTTCTGCACTTTATCGGAATTCAGATATTTTTACTACCTTTGTATCAATCATTTAGAAAATCTATGATTGAGGAAAGAATAATCCTGCAAGTCCTTGCAGAACAAAGAGATGAAGTCGCCGGTTATAATCCTGCCGGGTGGGTGTCCCGTCGGGAGGAATCTATGTTCGAGTTCGACAGCACGATGGCCCAGGTCGTCATTGGCGTCCGACGCAGCGGCAAATCGACCATCTGCCACAAAGTCCTGCTGGAGCACGGTATCCGGTATGGTTATGTCAACCTTGACGATGACCGCCTGCTGGGTATGGAAGCGAAAGACCTGAATACCGTCCTCTCTTGTATATACCAGCTCTATGGTACCGATGTCCCATATCTGTTTTTGGACGAGATTCAGGATGTGGATGGCTGGCATCTGTTCGTCAACAGACTCCTCAGAAGCAAAATGAGAATCTTCGTGACAGGCAGCAATGCCAAATTGCTCAGCAGCGAACTGGCCACCCACCTGACCGGACGATACAATGAAATCCGCCTGTTCCCCTTCTCTTTCTCCGAATACTGTGCATATCATCAGGTTGACACGACCGGCATCACCACCAAGGCCGATGCCGCCCGGAAGAGCGCTTTCATGGACTATATCGTCACGGGAGGATTCCCCGAACTCCAGAGCCTGCGGAACAAACGTGGCTACATCGAGAGCCTTATCGGCGCCATTCTGGAGAAAGACATAAAACGTCGCTTCAAGATCCGCAATATGGATGCACTGCGGAAAATCGCAAATCATCTGATAAACAACGCCTGCCAAGAGGTCAATTACGAAGATATGTCAAGTTTCCTCGGCATAAGCGACAAGACCTGCAAGAAATACACGGACTATCTTCGTCAGGCATTCCTCATACAGATACTGGCGAAACATTCCTTCAAGAGCAAGAACAGGATACGCAGTCCAAAGGCTTATATCGTAGATTCCGGCTTCCAGAACAATCGGGAGAACTCGATGGCCGGAGAGAATATCGGCTGGCGGCTTGAGAATGTAGTATACATCGAACT
>CAMJJO010000147.1 GCA_946406095.1 uncultured Bacteroidales bacterium
GCCGTCCCTGATAAGGTATGGGTGAAGGCGGAAGTTGCGTCCGTGCAGGCAAAAAGCAACGGCCACTGCTACCTGGAACTCAGCGAGTCGGAAGACGGGCGTCTGCTTGCCAAGGCGAGAGCGGTCATCTGGAAAGGAATATGGTTCGCTCTGCGCAAATATTTCGTGGATGCGACCGGCAGTGAACTTGCTCCCGGAATGCAGATCCTGGCCCGGGTGCAGGCCAGCTACAGCGAGCTCTACGGCCTCACCTTGGTGATAGACGAACTCGAACCGGAATTCACCCTTGGCGCGGCCGAACTGGAGAAACGCAAAACCATAGAACGCCTTGAGAAAGAAGGGCTTATAGACAAACAAAAGGAGCTTGAGCTCCCCGCCCTTCCATATGCTCTGGCAGTTATCTCCGCCTCCGATGCGGCAGGCTTCGGCGACTTCTGCCGGCATCTTCAAGAAAACGAATATGGATTCAGGTTCAAAGTGGACCTCTTCCCCGCCACCATGCAGGGAGAATCCGCCCCGGAAAGTATAGTGGATGCACTGCAGCAGATAGAAGCGGAGGGCGGATATGATGCCGCCCTTATACTCCGCGGTGGCGGTTCCGTACTCGACCTGGCCTGCTTCGACGACTACGGCATCGCGTTCGCCATAGCCAATTGCGGCATCCCGGTATTCACGGCAATCGGCCACGACCGGGATTATCATGTGGCAGACATGGTTGCCTACGACTTCGTGAAAACGCCAACTGCGCTTGCAGATTTGTTCATAGACTGTTTTGCGGCGGAAGACGAGCGAATCAGCACTTTCAGCAACCGTCTTCGCATGGCCATCTCCAACAAGTTATCCGCAATGGAGAGCGCCCTGGCGCTGCTGGAGCACCGCATCAAGGCATCAGACCCGAGGAGCATCCTGACCAGGGGTTACTCGCTGGTGACCGACGATAGCGGAGTGGTAGTGAATTCTGCCGCAAAACTCAAACCGGGCCAGCGGCTCAACATACTCTTCGCCGACGGCTCGGTCCTGACGGAAATCATCAGCACGGGCAAGTAGCTACTTCGCCCGGCAGTAAATCTGCACTGGGCAGCCGGTCAGATTGAAATTCTTGCGCAACTGATTCTCCAGAAAACGCTTGTACGGTTCCTTTATATACTGCGGCAGATTGCAGAAGAACGCAAACGAAGGAAACTTCGTGGGCAGTTGGGTGATGTATTTGATCTTCACGTACTTACCCTTCCATGCCGGGGGCGGGGTCTCTTCTATTATGGGCAGCATCGTCTCGTTCAGACGGGCGGTAGGAATCTTCTGGGAATAATTCGCATAAACCTCGGCGACGGCGTTCAGCACATCCTGGATACGCTGCATCTTCACCACGGAAGTGAATATTACCGGCACGTCGTCGAACGGTGCCAGACGAGAGCGGAGCGCAGTGGTGTACTCCTTCATAGTCTGGGAATCCTTGACGAACAAATCCCACTTGTTCACCACCAGCACACAGGCCTTGCGGTTGCGGATGATGAGGTTGAAGATGTTCATGTCCTGAGCCTCCATACCGGTAGTGGCATCTATCATCAGCACGCAGACGTCGCTGTGCTCGATGGCGCGGATGGAGCGCATCACAGAGTAGAATTCAAGGTCTTCGCTGACTTTGCCCTTCTTGCGGATGCCGGCGGTATCCACCAGCATGAATTCGTGCCCGAACTTGTTGTAATGGGTTTCGATGGAGTCCCTGGTGGTGCCGGCGACAGGGGTGACTATGTTGCGTTCCTCGCCCAGAAGGGCGTTGGTGATGGAACTCTTGCCGACGTTGGGTTTGCCCACTATGGCGATACGAGGAAGATCGGCGTAGGGGTCCTCGACCTCCGTTTCGGCCGGAAGTGCCTTTACCACGGCATCCAGCAGGTCCCCGGTGCCGCTGCCATTGGCGGCGGAGATGGAATAGACCTCCCCCAGGCCCAGGCTGTAGAACTCGTAGGCGTCGTACATTTTCTCTCCTGAATCCACCTTGTTGACGCATAGGATGACAGGCTTGCGGGAACGGCGCAGCACGTCGGCGATCTCGGCATCGTAGTCGGTGATGCCGGTGGCGGCCTCGACCATGAAGAGGATCACATCAGCCTCGTCGATGGCTATCTGCACCTGGCGGCGGATGGCGGCCTCGAAGACATCATCCGAATTCGAAGTATAACCTCCGGTGTCCACCACCGAAAACTCGCGCCCGTTCCAGTCGGTCTTGCCATAGTGGCGGTCCCGGGTAACACCTGCGGTATCGTCCACAATCGCCTGGCGCATACCTACCAGGCGGTTGAAGAGGGTGCTTTTGCCGACGTTCGGCCGGCCTACTATTGCTACTAATCCGTTCATATCGTTCTACTTTTTGTCTGCGCCGGTACCATACAGAGCGCAATCTGCGCAGGCATCCGAATAATTGCCGGAGCATACAGAGGGTTTGTGGAGGGCGGCGTCCTCGTCCTTGTAGCAAGTGATTCCGCGCGCCTTCAGCTTTTCGTTGCCGCCAACATCGTACTGGGGGAATCCGCGCTTCATAAGGATGCCCACGCTGAGGAGCACGACGCAGATCCCCACCAGAAGTGCGGCAGCAAGAAAAACCTTCATATCTACTTAATCTCGAATTCGGTGCTGACCGGCTCGTACATATAGACGCGGCGCATGATGGTCGCGAATACAGGCGCGATGCTAAGGATCTTGATCTTGGGATCGTCGGCAAGCTCGGGATGAGGGATGGTGTCGGTGATGAAGACCTCGTCCAGCGCAGAATCGGCGATACGCTTTGCGGCTCCGCCGGACAGCACGCCGTGAGTCGCACATGCACGGACGCTCTTGGCGCCCATCTTCTTGAGCACATCCGCGGCCTTGCAAAGAGTGCCGGCGGTATCTATCATGTCGTCGACTATCACCACATCCTTGCCTTCCACCTCGCCGATGGCCTTGATTTCGGCCACCACGTTCGCTTTCTCGCGGGTTTTATGGCAGATTATCACAGGGCAGTCACGCTTCTTGCTGAAAAACTTGGAGTAGGCGTTCGCACGCTTCGCTCCGCCCATATCGGGGGCGGCGATGGCAAGATCCCTGAACTTGGTGGATTCGGAAATCGCTTTTACGAACACGCTGCTGCCGTAGATATGGTCCACGGGGATGTCGAAGAACCCCTGGATCTGGTCTGCGTGGAGGTCGCAGGTCATGACACGGTCGGCACCGGCGGCACGGAGCAGATTCGCAACCAGCTTGGCTCCGATGCTCACGCGGGGGCGGTCCTTGCGGTCCTGACGGGCCCAGCCGAAGTAAGGAATCACCGCAATGACCTTGTCTGCAGATGCGCGCTTGGCGGCGTCGATGCAGAGCAGAAGCTCCATGAGGTGATCGGTCGGAGGGAACGTGCTCTGGATAAGGAACACCGTAGCTCCGCGGACGCTGTCCTTGAAGGACGGCTGGAACTCCCCGTCGCTGAACTGATCGACTTCGAGATCCCCCAGAACGACCTCTTCGCCGTCGGCTCCTCCGGTTTCCTGAAGATACTTTACAACCTGCTCTGCGAAGGCCTGGGAAGCCCTGCAGCTAAAAACCAGCATTCTGTGTTCGTGTTGCATAGGTTAAGATTGTGATAAAATTGTTCCTATATAATTCAAAATCTCTTCTTTACCCATCTTCTTCTCGGACGAACTGGCAAAGACAGGAGGAAGGCTTTCCCAGTCTTGCAGAAGAATGCCGCAGCTCTTCTGGATCTGCGCCGCCGTGGCGGCCTGCCCCTGCTTGTCACACTTTGTGAAGATAATGGCAAACGGCACTCCCTTCTCCCCCAGTTCCGCGATGAAGTCGATGTCTATGCGGGTGATATCGTAGCGGGAATCCACCAGAACAAAAAGCATCACCAACTCTTCGGAGCCGAGGATATAGTCGCTGATCACCTTCTGCAACTCTTCGCGGGCGGAGCGGCTCATCTTGGCATAGCCATATCCGGGAAGATCCACCAGATACCAGCTGTCGTTGATAAGGAAATGGTTGATCAGCTTGGTCTTGCC
>CAMJJO010000148.1 GCA_946406095.1 uncultured Bacteroidales bacterium
CCTATGCCGCCGAACTTGCTTCCTGCATAAGCGAAGTTGGCCTTGCTGCCTTCCAGACCGCTCTTGCTGTTGATCTGGATGATATCGGCAAAGTACTCTGGATCCACTGCCGTCTGGAGTTTCATCACGTGCTGGGCAACCTTGGCGCAGTAGAAGTATGCGCTGTAGTTTATCTTGGTGACGAATTCCATGTTCTCGGGAGTCATCGCCTCGAGGTCTCCTGCGCGCACAACACCAGCGTTGCTCACGAACGCGTCGAGAGCGCCGAAATTGGCTATGGTGGTGGCTATCAGGTTGTTCAGACTGTCCATATCGGCCACGTTCGTCTTTACGAAGATGACGCGGTTGTTCTTGCAGATTGCGTTGAAGGATGCCGCAGTCGCCTCGCCGGTGACTTCGTTGAGGTCTGCGACCACAATGTTTGCACCCTCTTTCACGAGTTCGCGTGCAATCCCCTCGCCGAAGCCCTGTGCGGCTCCGGTGACGATGATGGTCTTGCCTTCTGCACGACCTGAGGATGCCCCTGCGGACACCTTGCGGCGGTAGTTCTCGACTTCCCAGTTGTCGATGAAATCGATCCACTTGGGCTCCATCGGATGCTCTCCGCCGAATGCCTGTGCCCCGGCCGCGACCTTCATCGCGTCGAGGAACACCTCGGTGATGATGCCTGCATTCTTGGCGTTGTCGCCCACTGCCACCAGGCCTATGCCCTTGATGAGCAGCACCTTGGGAGTGTGGCCGTATTTGGAGATGTAGGCCTCGATGGCTTTTTCCGCCTTGGTGATATCGGCATCTTCAAGCCAGATGTAGTGGCTCTTGCAATAGACTATGATGTCCGGAGTGAACGGAGTCGCCACCTTCTTGAATCCTGCCTCGCTTTCCGTGAACTGCTTTGTGAGTTCGTTGCAGGTCACCTTCAGCGTCTTCAGCCCGCGGCCTCCGCGGCTCAATATCTGGCGGATCGCCGGGATGGATTCGCTTATCGCGTGGCAGCTAATGGCTTGATTTTCAACGCTTTCGCTGGTTTCTTCCCCTTGAATATCGGAGGGGAGGGATGTGGCTTTGTCGTTGATATTCAGTGAGTTAGCCGCCAGGGTGTTCATTATCCCATCGTAAACCGCATCTATTGCGGCAACAGAGTCGGCGCCGACAAAGATTCCGTGATTCTGCAGGAAGATCACCTGCGGTTCGGCACCGCGGGCATCCTTATAAGCCTGGATCTCGTCGTAGACCTTCTTGAAGAGGGTATAACCGGGATCGCAGTAGGGGATATACAGGGCATCCGGAAACAACTCCTTGCACTTGGCTTCGGCATTGACCGAACACATCAGCGCATTCACCAGAGTGGGATGCAGGTGCACCACGAAGGCGAAACCAATGGCATTGTGCATCGAAGTCTCCACCGAAGGACGGCGGTCCTTGGTGATGCAGGCTGCTGCCAGGTCTTCCTTCACCTGGGCCTCACGCTCGGCAGTGTCGGCGCTGTAGGCCTTTGTGCCCATGGGATTGAGTTTGGCGCGGTCCAGCACGGCAAATCCATCTTCACCTATGGTGGCGAGGGCATGGCCGCTGGCCTTGACCCAGAGGCGGTCCGCTGTCTTGAACGAAGTGTTGCCGCCTCCGGCAATAACAAATCTCGAATCGGCCCCGTATCTGCGGGAAACCTCTATCAATTGATCGATTTCTTTCATTTCTTCTGATGTTCGATAATGGCGCAGGCACCGCGGTAGTTGATAGCCTTCAGCTTATCTGAGAGCTCTGCCGCATCGCGGGTGCGCAGTTTGATGGGTTCCATGGCGGGAGTATTGTGCTCCGAGCCGAAAGTGACGATGAATCCTTCGTCTTCCAGATATCCGGCGTACTGTTCCAGCACCGCGGTGGTGTTGCGGGTGGTGATGAACTCCACGCTGCGGAATCCACGCTTCTTCAGCGTGTCCGCCGCTTTCTGGAGATCGCCCTCGAAATCCGTGAAGTTCCCCTTGGCATCATCTGCCAGGAAAGGATAGGTGGGGATGCCGCCGGCGGCCTCGATGATGTGCTGGACGGTCTCCATAGGCAGGAATGCCTTGGGATCTTCCGGCACGAACGCCGCGCCTCCAGCCTTCAGCAAGCGGCTGCGGATCTCGTTCTCGATGGCTGCGATGTCGTTCACATCCGACTTCGCCGGCTGCCCGAAAATCTTCTCATACACTTGAGTGGCGGAGGATCCAGCAATCGCCAGGCGTAAGGCTTTGGCGAGGTGGCGTTCGCGGATGGAACCGCGTGTCAACTCAGCGGCTATCTTTGCAAAATCGAGCCTGATATCCACGCCGACAGCCGCCAGATGGGCGTTCAGCTTGGCACACATCCTCTCCACCTGGGCATTGGACTCGGCACGGACGGCCTGCAATTGCCTCATGGGTTCGCCGCTGAGGACTACGGGATAGGCCAGGCCCTTGCCGCTGATGTAGGTGCGCCCCGGATTGTTGGGGTCGTTCACCCGCAGGCCGGCGGCCTGGTCCTCTGCGTTAAGCGAAATGAACTCGATTCCGAATAGGGGAGTGAGGCCGCGTTTGGCGCAGCCGTCATTCCACTCCTTGTATCCGTCGGTGGAATAGAAGTCGTTGATTCCCACTATCTTGACTCCTTCAGCGGCGGCCATATCCAGAGCCTGGTCTATGTCGTTGAATGCGCTGAAGGAGTAGGGGGTATGCAGATGGGCGTTTACGTCAACCATACGCTAGACACCTTTCTTTGCACGAAGAATCTGCTGGGCGGAAGTGAAGTTCCCGGTGGGCACATAACCCGGCAGGGGAACCATCTTCTCGTTGATAACGTCCAGGAACCAGCTGGGCTGAGGGAAGAATGCCTCCTCCAGTTCGTGGCAAGGGGTGATCCAGTTGCGCGAGCCGAGCACTACGGGCGCTGCGTCGAGGTAGTCGAAGCAGAGGTCGGCGATGTTGGCCGCAAGGTCGTTGAGGAAGGATCCGCGGGCGGAAGCGTCGCCGGCGATGATGATGCGGCCGGTCTTCTTCACGCTCTCGATAACCTTCTCGTAGTTGAACGGCACCAGGGTGCGGGCGTCGATGACTTCCGCCTCCAGTCCATACTTCTCCTTGAGTTCGTCTGCCGCCTTCAGGGCGCGGTAAAGGGTTGCACCGATTGTGAGGAAGGTGACATCCTTACCCACGCGCTTGACATCCGGCTCTCCGAAGGGGATCTCGTAGTATCCTTCCGGCACTCCGCCCTCGTGGAACTGCTCGCCTATGCCGTAGAGGCGCTGGCTCTCGAAGAAGATGACAGGGTCGGTGCCCTGCAGGGCGCTGTTCATCAGGCCCTTGGCATCGTAAGGCGTGACGGGGAAGACCACCTTCAGGCCGGGGATGTGGGTGCAGAGGGAGGTCCAGTCCTGAGAGTGCTGGGCGCCGTATTTGCTTCCGACGGACACACGCACTACCACAGGCATCTTGAGGATGTTGCCGCTCATGGCCTGCCATTTCGGGAGCTGGTTGAAGATCTCGTCGCCGCAGCAGCCGAGGAAGTCGCAGTACATGATCTCGGGGATCACGCGGCCGCCGCACATGGCGTAACCGATGGCGGTGCCGATGATGGCCGCCTCAGCGATAGGGCTGTTGAACAGACGGTGGTAGGGGAGAGCCTCGGTAAGCCCGCGATAGACAGCGAATGCGCCGCCCCACTCACGGTTCTCCTCGCCGTATGCGACGAGGCTGGAATCCTTATAGAAACGGTCCACAACGGCCTCGAACACGCCGTCGCGGAAGTTGTACATCTTCATGCTGCTCACAGGCTTGCCCTCTGCATCGAGGTAGAAGCGGCTCTTGCCTGCGATCTGCTTCACGCGGGGATTCTCCTCCATCGGGTGGTTCACCTCGGGCTTTGCATCGCCGAAGGAATCCACGCTGCCGTTGGAATACATCATGTCGCCCAGGAGCTCGTTGTCCTTCACGAGGTCCATGCGGGGGGAGATGACGGGGTCGATGGCGAGCTTGTACATCTCGAAGATGGTCTCCTTCATCT
The DNA here is from genome assembly GCA_946406095.1 of uncultured Bacteroidales bacterium. Taxonomy (GTDB): domain Bacteria; phylum Bacteroidota; class Bacteroidia; order Bacteroidales; family UBA932; genus Cryptobacteroides. The sequence goes on from CAMJJO010000148.1 coordinate 4,018, forward strand.
TGGCCTGGA
>CAMJJO010000149.1 GCA_946406095.1 uncultured Bacteroidales bacterium
AAGTTCAGGGTTTCGATGTTCGGCGAATCTTACTGAACACTATTCTTTTCAGTTCGAACTGATCGGGCGCTTCCTCGATGTGCCTCAGTTCGCTGTAATCCAGCTTGCAGTTCTTGATGCGCACGTCCGATGCGTATGACTTTGGGATGTCTTTACGGCCCTTGAGATCGAAGAACTGGGTCCAGGGCTTTACGAAAATGGCGTATTTCACCCTGCCGTTTACATTCTTCACCGTAATATGGCTGTAGCGCTGAGGGGTGTCCGGGCGCATTTTCAGCCATACCAGACGGTCCGTGCCGTCCACCGTGCTGTTGCGCAGCACAATATTCTCCGCCCTGACGCACTCGCTGCCGAAGACCAGCACTCCGGGGCCATGCCCGAAGTGGCAGTCCTCCACCAGCACGTTGCGCACCGGCCCGTTGTCCGGATCGGTATCAGCCCAGGGGCCCTTGCCGCCCTTCATGGCGATGAGGTCGTCGCAGGTGGCGAAACGGCAGCCCCTGATATGCACGTCCTCACAGGCATCCAGGTCGATGCCATCCGATGAAGGAGCCCTGACCGGCTTTTCCGGAGCATAGATATCCACCCCGTAAACCTTCACTTCCCTGCACTTGTAGAGATGTATGTTCCAGAACGCGGAATTGCGCAGGTGTATCCCTTCTATGGTGATATCCGAGCTGTTGCTGATCCCAATCATCCTCGGCCGGCGCACCTCCAGATTGGTGCAGGCGGGATTCTCTTTCCTGCGCGCCCAGAAGGCCTTCCAATAAGGCAGGCCGTTTCCGTCAAGGGTGCCGCTGCCGCTGATGGTGAAGCCGTCGCAGTGGTCGGCATTGATGAGCGCGGACACGTATGGCTGCAGCACGCCCTCGATGTGCACGGGGATATCCGGAAAGTCCGCCACGTCGGTGCTACCCTTCAGCACCGCCCCTTCTTCGAGAAGGAGATGTGTGCCAGGTTTGAAAAAAAGAGCTCCGGACAGCCATACCCCCTTGGGGATGACAACCGTCCCACCCTCGGCAGCTGCGGCATCGACAGCCCTCTGGATGGCTTCTGTCTGCACCAGGGTGCTGTCATTCACCGCCCCGAAGGAGGTGATGACGAAACTAAGGATTATCAACAATGGGCTCATAACAATCGGTTTTATTGACTATTGCCATTGGCGGCAGTATGTCTCTCGTCAAGTATGCCGTACTGGGCACCGTTGAAAGCATCGTGGATAAAGTGGAGTTCGTGCTGGCTGGTGGGCGGCACCCGCTCCGGCAGGACCAGGCCGCCAGGAAGTTTTTCCACCTTGCTGTTACCGTGCATTTCGTCGAAGAAATTGGCGCGGCCCTCTATGTCGTTATTATAGAAATGGTCGCTCCAGACCACCTTTTCGAAAGCCGCGGCCACATTGCAGAACACATTGTTTATCAGCGTATTGTGCTGTGGTTCCGCCGGATCTCCATTAAGGTACGGCTCCAGTTCGGGATAATGCCCGCGGAAGGCGGGGCTGTCGGCATGGCGGATCGAATCCAGCATTATCGGCACTCGGTCCGCGCCCCAGGTCTTGAGGCGTCCGTCCACCTTGATGGCCGCGCATGGCAGGTCGATGAAAAGATTGTCGTGATAACGGATATAGCTGCCTCCGCCAATCTGCACAGGCGGCGAGCTGATCCGCTGGAACACGTTCCCATAGACCTCCGCCGCACCTGAACCATCGTCATGATATACCGCCCTCACATTGAAAGGAACGTCTATGTCGTGGAAATAATTCCACCGTATGACTCCTCCCCTGTGCGCGAAGCTCCGTCCATAATACAGGGCCCCGTTATCCTCTATATCCATGCACACGTGATGCACGTTGCAGTATTCCACCGTCTGGTCGTTGCCGAGCATCAGGATTGCCATACTGGCAGAATCATAGAACTCGCAGGCAGTGATGCGGTTGCCGAGACCGCTCATCACCACACCCACCCGGTACTGGTTCTCTATGCGGTTGTAGTTGTGGATGCGGCAGCCCTCTACATAATTATCCCCGCGCACAACATTGCGCCTGTCTCCTCCGGCCAGTTCCACCCCACCGGCACCAAGGTCATACAGGTGGCATCCGGACAGGCCGCAGCGGAGGCTGGCGGAATCGATCTTTGCCGCAATGTGCCCTAGGCCATGGATATCACAACCCTTCACCTGCACGTCACGGCCGGCCGTAATGACTATTCCATCCCCCCTGGAGCAACAGAGCTCGAAGCCCTGAAGAAGTAGCCTCTCGCAGCCGTCAAGCACTATGATAGGATCTTCCATCACGCTCATTTCCAGGCGCTTGCAGCCATCCGGCAGCATCAGCACCGCGGTTTTGGAAGATGCATCCAGGCTATACTCTCCCGGCAGAGTGACTTCTTCCGGGATGTTAAGCACCCTCCAGCGCTGGAAGCGGTCCCCCGGCTGGAAGCCGAATCCATAGTTGGTGAGGTCTCCGGCCGTGAAGGTCTTGCCGGGGCCCATCGCAGCGATAGGCACCATCTCGTTGGTCCAGCCATAACGGAAGCAACCGCTCAGCCATCCCTGGGTGGGATCCTTCCACTCCAGAGGGCGGTCGCTGCTGAAAGCAATTGTGCCGAAGCCTTCCCCCGGCTGATTCCTGATACGCCCCATGCCACGGACCACCACCGAATCCAGCGGCAGAGGCCCTCCATCCGGCCACTCGCTGAGGCGCATAGGCCTGCCGTCCGCAAAGAACTCCGACCAAGAGGGGCCGGTCAGATGCGGATCTCCCTTGGTCACCACGCCGGAAAGCGGATACCGCTTCAGATTCAGGCGCCTGGCCCCTTCCGCCATCCCTTTGGCTTTGCGAAGGCGCCATCTGCCTATGCGGACTCCCCCGCTGATGACAGCGCCATCCCCTATTATGGCAAGGTCCGTCTTACCCTCTATCCGAAGGCTCTCTTTCAGGCGATAAGTCCCCTTGCCGAGGACAATCGTATCCCCGGGAACGGCCCTTTCGATGGCACGCCGGAGGCCTTTCACACTTCTCACCTTCACTTCCCGGGCATCCGCCGAAGTCAAGGCCAGAAACAGGATAAAGGATGCTATGATGATTCTTTTCATACTTCTTTTCCTTCGATATAAGCCTGCACGTACTGCCGGAGCGGCTCTCCTTCCGCAATCTCTATCTCATGGAAGAGGCTGACCACGAAGCGGCCGGCGCCCTGCAGTGCGTAAATGTCCCCCTCATATATCCAGCGGCCGTTTTCCTCGCGCGTGGACTGCTCTGCCAGCGGATATTCCTCCACCAGCAGATTCTTCGCCCGCAGGCTGAGAATCAGCTTGATATGGATGGGTCTGTCGCCGTTCATGCGGAAGGCATCCATAGGCTGCGCTTTGTGGGAAGCCTCGGCCGTCCATTCTTCAGGCAGGATTTCCACCTCGCCTATGCGTGCTATCTTGAAACGCTTGTTGGCGCCGTCTTCCAGATCGAAACACCAAGCATCCACATAGTTGGTAGTGAACTGGAAAGGCTCCACCAGACGGTCCCGAACCTGGCCGGAATGGGAAGACTCATAGTCTTTCAGCACCACCTTGCGATGCTCGCGGATCGCATCCGCAATCGCCTGGGTATTGGCCGCATTGGACTTGCTGCCTATGTAGTTGGCGATGGAAGTGCTGTCGTAGACCGCGGCCAGCTTGCGTTTGAGGCCGATCTTGAGGGCGTTGGTATTATCCAGCCCGTCTATCATGCCATTCACTATTGCAGCTTCTTCGTCGGAGAACATCACCACCTTCGAAAGGTCGAAGCGAGCGTCTTTCATCGAGACCAGCCGATAGACGTTACCATACACCTTTTCCACCGCGAAGCCCGCGGATTTCAAGGTGTCGATATAACGGTAGATACTGCGCCACGACGTGTCCAGCCTGTCTGCCAGCTCATCCACGCTATAAGTCACATTTCCGCTGAGCAGACGCAACAGCCGCAGCAAACGCTCGATTTTCGGTTGGTCCATATTACAAA
>CAMJJO010000150.1 GCA_946406095.1 uncultured Bacteroidales bacterium
GCGCCTACTCGATGGCTTCCTATCCTGCGGAGAAGAACATCATCAAGCTCAACGTGCGTATCGCCACGCCTCCTTTCGACCGCAGCCAGCCGAAGGGCGTGTTCAAGATGCTGCCCGTGCCTCCCGGAATCTCCTCCTCTTATGTATTCACCCGCAAGCCCGGCGACAAAGTCACCATCAGCGGACCTTTCGGCGAGTTCCTCCTCCCGGAGAACGACCCCAAGGACATGGAATACATCTTCGTGGGCGGCGGTGCCGGCATGGCCCCTCTGCGCAGCCACATAATGCACCTCTTCAAGACTCTCAAGACCGACCGCACCGTGCACTTCTTCTATGGAGCGCGCAGCCTCGTGGAAGCCTTCTATCTTGAAGATTTCGCCGAGATCGAGAAAGAGTTCCCGAACTTCAAGTTCCACCTCGCTCTCGACCGTCCGGATCCTGCGGCAGATGCCGCCGGAGTGCCCTACACCCCCGGCTTCGTGCATAATGTGATGTACGAGACCTACCTCAAGAACCACGAGACTCCCGAGGATATCAAGTACTTCATGTGCGGCCCGCCTATGATGGTCGGCGCAGTGAACGGGCTCCTCGACAGCCTCGGCGTACCTCCCGAAAGCATACTCTACGACAACTTCGGTTAGTAGGTAGCAACAGTAGGTAAAAACTCCCAGACCCTCCGGAAACATATACGATTCCGGAGGGTTTTCGTATCGCAAACATAAAAATACCCCCGCAAACTTAAATAATGCAAAAGTTTGCGAAAATTCTTTTGGAGCGGATTCCCGTTGCCGTAGCTTTGCAATCAACTAAACAACCGGACCTGTGTGGCAGCCGATTTCTCCGGGGCATCCGCCCAGGGCAATCTGCCCGAACACTGACAAAACTTGGTATAAACTTATTTCATCGTTGCTTTTCATGGATTTGTCGCATAGGTTCATACACTTGCAAGGCTACGGAGCCTGCACACTTTTCACGGCCGTGGTGGTTCTGATCTGTGCCTGTACCCAGGCTCCGTCTTTGCACAGTGAAAGCACGGAATCAGATTCCCTCTCCCTTCACATAAACAGTCCCCTGCCCTACGGCCACCTGGACCTTTTCATATATGCAGACACCCTCACGCGGGCGCTCCAGACGCACATGCGCACCGGGAGCGGCACAACCCTGCACATCCCCGCCGGCGATGGCAGCCGGATTGCCGTGGCGATAGCGAATGCCAGAGCGGAGTTCAGCAGTTTCCCCGCCACATTCGACACAATGGAAAAGATAACCATGGAATATGCCGACGAGGATCCGGACTCGCCGCTCTTGGCCGGCTGCTGCCCCCTGCAGGGCGGCAGGACTTCGGAAATGGATATCCTCCCCCTGCTCTGCCCCGTCAGCATAGGGAAGATAAGCATCGAGGCGGATGCTCCGCTGGAGGATGCCGTAGTGCAGTTGGTGAGCGCAAACGCCAGGGCGGAGATTCTCCGCACGGACGGATTCCACCCGTCCACCGTGCTGGACAGTCCGGAGAGGCTCAGGCATCCACTGATGATGCTCCGGGAGTTCCCATTCGACATCGGCAGCCGCCCGCAGGAAGCCGGAATAACTCTCTGGTGCTATCCCAACGAGGATGACGGCGGCCCCGGGGGCAGGGGCACGGCCTTGCTGATACGCGGAAGACAGCAGGGCATGGAGAAGGAATTCCGCATCCCGCTGGGGCCGGTCAAAAGAGGAGCGCAGATTAATCTGGACATAGAACTTAAATAACGGAATATTCACATATTTTCTTAAATTTGTATGATTAAGGAATATGTACGGCTCCAACATACGCATCTGTATCTGTGGTGGCGGTTCACTCGGCCACGTCTGCGCGGCAGTGCTGGCCTCCCGCGAAGGAGTTTCCGTCAGCATACTGTCCGGCCATCCGGCCAGCTGGCAGAAGAGCGTCTCGGCTGAGGATCCCGACGGGAAAGTGTATTCCGGCCCGCTGGAAGCCGTTTCTTCCGACCCTGCCGAAGTCGTTTCCGGGAAAGATATCATCTTGCTTGCCGTGCCCGGATACCTTATCGAACGGACGCTGACCACGATCAAGCCATGGATTGGCGGTGCCGCAGTAGGCTCCGTGGTCTCTTCCACCGGCTTTTTCTTCTTCGCCCACCGCATCCTTGGCCCCGAGGCCGCACTTTTCGGCTTCCAGAGAGTGCCATATATCGCGAGGGTGAAGGAATACGGCAGCAAGGCCCTTCTGCTGGGCTATAAAGACAGCCTGGTGGCCGCGCTCGAGAACATTCCGGACCGCGAAGGATTCCACCGGACGCTTCAGAACCTGTTCGCCACCAAGGTCGCCCTGGCCGGCAGCTATCTGGAAGTATCGCTCAGCAACTCCAATCCTATACTGCACACCGGCCGCCTCTACACCATGTTCAAAGGCCGCGAGAACGATATCTTCGACCATAATATCCTATTCTACAGGGAATGGACGGACGAGGCCTCGCAGATGCTGATAGATATGGATGAGGAGTTCTTCCGCCTGCTTGGCAAGCTGGGCATCAGCGGCATCGCTCCCCTGCTGGAGTACTACGAAAGCACGGATGCCGCATCGCTCACCCGAAAGATATCATCCATCCCCGCATTCCAGGCCATCACCAGCCCCATGGTGGAGGTCGAGGGAGGATGGAAACCCGATTTCCGCAGCCGCTATTTCACCGAGGATTTCCCCTTCGGGCTGAGGTGGATCAAGGAACTCGCAGAAGAAAACGGAGTGCCGACTCCGACAATAGACAAAGTTTATAACTGGGGAACAAGCAACATATGATGTACGAAGCAAAACGCGCAATTATACTGGCGGCGGGATTCGGTTCCCGCATGGTGCCGGTTACTCTGGACACACCCAAGCCTCTCGTGGAGGTAAAGGGCACACGCATCATCGACACCCTACTGGAGGCTCTCCTCGAGGCAGGCATCGACGACATTACCATCGTCCGCGGCTACAAGAAAGAGTGCTTCGAGGGGCTACTCGAGAAGTATCCCACCCTCAAATTCCGGGACAACGACCTTTACGAAAGCACCAACAGCATCTCTTCCGCAATGGCGGCCCTGGACCTCATCGAAGGCGGCTGCTACATCTGCGAGGCCGACCTGCTGATCAACAACCCCGACGTGATCCGGAAGTACCACACATCCTCGGACTACCTCTGCTCCTTTGCCCGTCAGACCGACGACTGGTGTCTGTCCGAGAAGGATGGAATGGCTGTCAACTACCGCAAAGGCGGCGAGGAATGCTTCAACTGCTATGGCATCTCCTGCTGGTCGCCGGAAGACTGCGAGCGGCTCCGCGCCGATATCCAGGAAGTTTGGGACGGAGGCGAAGGCGGGCGCAAAGTATTCTGGGAATTCGTCCCGCTGGTTCTATGCAAGGATAATTATGAAGTCAAGATCCATGAGTGCCAGAAAGGCGACGTCACCGAGATTGACTCCTTCCAGGAACTGATTGCGATGGATCCCACCTACAAACACTACGGGAAATGAAAATCTACAAAGGCACCATACTCGCCGTCAACGACAAGGACGAAGTATTCAATTATCTGGTGGAAGACGGCGGCAGGATAGTCTTCGTCGGCAACGAACTGCCTGCGGAGTACGCCGGAGCGGAAACCATCGATCTTGGCGATAAGGCCATGGCCCCGTCCTTCGTGGACAGCCACATGCATTTCGCATCCTTCGCCATCTTCAACGCCGGCCTCAACGTGATGGACGCCGAGTCCAACGAGCAGATCAGCTCTATGCTCGCGGATTTCTACGCCCTCAGCGGCAAGGCCAAGACCCTGATTGCCTTCGGCGCTTCCCCCTATTCCGTGAAGGAGCGCAGGCTGATCAGCCGCGAGGAGCTGGACAAAGTCTGCCCGGACAAAGAAGTGATGGTGGTCAAATACGACGGCCACGCCTGCATAGTCAACACCAAGCTGCTCAACAAA
>CAMJJO010000151.1 GCA_946406095.1 uncultured Bacteroidales bacterium
AACCTTTATTGAAGTGCTTGAAGGTTATCATCGAAATCACTCCGCCGGCGACAAACATCGTAAATACCATCCGCCCGCTCTCTGCAAAAAGCAGAAGAGGAAGGATGGATATGCAGTATGCCATCGCCACGAGCCGGTCGTCGAAGAACGCCTCCAGCAGGAGAGCGCAGAGCACGAACGGGATGGCGCAAAGATACTCCGGATGAGTGCGGGGAATCACTATGGCCAGCACGGTGAATACGGTGAATATCAAGGTGAGATAAAGATATTTGCCGCTGTCGCTGAATACCGTGGGATTGACCAGGCGTATGGCAAAGTAAAGGAAAGCCACGAGCAGCAGCGCTATCACTCCGTTCCCGAGCCAGAAAAGGAAGCCCGGCGTGGAGGAGCCGAGATTGGCATTATATTCTTTTTCGTAGGAATATATCATCTGCGCGATCTCTGCTGTGACTATCTCGCCCTGCGACACGATGAGTTGCCCCTGGCTGACATATCCTGATGTCGGGGAAACGGAAACACTTGCCTCGGAGCTGAGCTGCTCGGTAGCGACACGGTCGAATACAAGGTTGGGAACCACCAGCTCGGCAGCGGAAACCGCCTTCAGCAGGGAATCCGCATTCACGTCCTGGCATTCTGAAGCCACCGCGACCATGAAAGCCTCCCTAGCTTCCGCCAGTGTAAGGACTTCCCCGACAGGTTTAGCGGCAGCACGTTTGTCTTTCTGCACATAGATGATGTCGGAAGCACCGGCAATGCCGTCGTCCCCTACGACTCCCCTTTCATAAATGTCTTCCAAGGCATCTACTATCGCGGGGCGTGCGGAAGCACACGCACCCAGGTCCAGTGCCTCCGCCGCCGTGATGTTGCGGTTCACTACATCTGCCTGATACTTGTAATAAGGAACTGAAACACCTGCCGCAAGCCTTCTCTCCTCCATGAGTTCATCCTCGGTCTTGAGGATGGGGAAATCGTAGCGGGCGACCAGTGTTTCGTGTTTCCAGGGTGCCCCCTTCTTATATTCGTAGCTCATCTTGGCACTGCGCGGCAGCACCAGAAGGATAATGGTAAAGACTATCAGGAGAGGGATGAACTTTTTCATTTGAAGGGGCTGTTGGCTTCTCTTGCTATGAATTTATAGGTCAGTTTGTCGGTAAGGCGGGGAAACAGCCGGTGGGCTATCACGGTCGCTTTTCCAAGGCCCGTCAGGATGCATTCGGACTTGCGCTTGCGGAGAGCCTTTGCGAGGTGCAGGGCGCACTCCTCGGCGCTCATCAGCTTGCCTTCGTCCAGCGGGGTCTCTCCCTGTGCGGAGCCATCGGCCGTCAGGGCGGCATTACGCACGTTGGAAGACGTGTAGCCGGGAGCGAACACCAGCACATTCAGTCCGTCCTTCAGATGCTCTATGCGTATCGTATCAAGGAATCCCCGGATTGCATACTTGGAAGATGAGTACCCGGTGCGGGCCGGAAGTGCCGAATAGCCGGCAATGCTGATTACTCCCACCACCTGTCCCTTGCGCTCCAGCAGATACGGCAGAGCATACTTGGTGCAGTTCACCGTTCCCCAGAAATTCACATCCATAAGAGAATGTATCACCTTGAGATCCAGGTCCTTGAACATCGCACGCATGGACAGTCCGGCGTTGTTCACGAGTATGTCCAGCCCGCCGAAACGGCCGACCGCGGCATCCACCAGAGCCTTGCAGTCCTCTTCGGATGAAACGTCACACTTGACGCAGAGCACCCGGTCTTCCGGAGCGACCGACGGGGCCAGCTCCAGGAGCACATCCAATCTGCGCGCGGCCATCACGACCTTTGCGCCAAGGCTGCCGAACAATCGCGCCGAAGCCAGTCCTATTCCGGAACTGGCCCCGGTGACGATGATCACTTTGTCTTTGAAGTATTCTTTCACTATTTTACGGTCATTGCAGCAATGTCGTCGCCGTCGTAAAGTCCGGCGTCGAGTTTTGCCTTGATTTCCTTGAAGGCCTTGAGAGTATACTCGACATCCTCCATTGTATGGGCTGCGGTGCAGACAATACGGAAAATAATCATTCCCTTGGGGATGACGGGATAGATGACCATGGAGCAGAAAATCTTGTAGTTCTCGCGCAGGTCTTTCGCCATCTTGGTGGCCTGGGCGATGCCGCCCTTGATATGCACGGGAGTCACACAGGCTTCCGCTTCGCCGATATCGAATCCTTCCTTCTTGAAGCCGTCCTGGATGGCGTGGGTGATGGCCCAGCACTTCTTGCGGAGCTCGTCGCCTTCAGGAGAATCGATGATTTCCATACGCTTCATGTTGCCTATCACGAGAGGCATGGGAAGACTCTTTGCATACATCTGGGAGCGCATATTGGCGCGGAGATAGTTGATGATGCTGTGAGGGCCTGCCACGAAACCACCGATGCTGGCCATGCTCTTTGCGAATGCGCCGATGTAGAGGTCGATCTCGTCCATCACTCCGAAGTGCTCGGAGGTGCCGCGTCCGTGCTCCCCGAGGAGTCCGAAACCGTGGGCGTCGTCGATGAGGATGCGGAACTTGTGCTTCTTCTTCAGGGCGACAATTTCATCCAGTTTGCCGAGCGCGCCTGTCATTCCATAGACGCCTTCGGTGATAAGCAGCACGCCACCGCCGTTTTCCTCAGCCTCTGCGCAGGCACGGGTCAGAACCTTGTCGCAGTCGGCCATATTGTTGTGGCGGTATTTATACTTGCTGCCGATGTGGAGGCGGATACCATCCAGCAGGCAGGCATGGCATTCTGCATCGTAGACCACTACATCGTGGCGTGCGAGCAATGCATCGATGGTGGAGACTATTCCCTGATATCCGAAATTGAAGAGGAAGGCATCCTCCTTCTTCTCGAACTCAGCGAACTTCTTCTCCAGAGCCTCATGGTAGCGTGTGTGGCCGGACATCATGCGGGCGCCCATAGGATAGGCAAGCCCCCAGTCGGCGGCCGCCTGGGCATCTGCCTTGCGCACCTCGGGATGGTTCGCAAGACCGAGATAGTTGTTAAGGCTCCAGTTTAGCACCGGTATGCCGTTGAATGTCATATGAGGCCCAAGTTCGCCTTCGAGACGGGGATACATGTAATAGCCGAAGCCTTGTTCGAAATACTGGCCGATTGGGCCGCCGGAGTCGCGGTTAATGCGATCGAAAATGTCTAACATAGTTGTCTTTATGGTTTAAGCATCAATATTTGCGTAATGTGCGTTTTCCTCGATGAACTGCCTGCGAGGCGGTACGTCGTCACCCATCAGCATCGAGAAGGTGCGCTCTGCCTGGGCGGCGTTCTCGATGGTGATCTGGCGGAGACGCCTGTTGGCGGGATCCATGGTGGTCTCCCAGAGCTGCTGGTCGCTCATCTCACCGAGACCTTTGTAGCGCTGCACGGTATAACCCTTGTCGGAGCCCTTTCCAAGCTTGAGTGCGGCTTCTTCGCGCTGCTCCTCGGTCCAGCAGTAGATCTCTTCCTTGCCCTTCTTCACAAGATAGAGCGGAGGAGTTGCCAGATAGACATAGCCGTTCTTGATAAGATCCAGCATATAGCGGAAGAAGAAGGTGAGGATGAGGCAGGCGATATGGCTGCCGTCGACATCGGCATCGGTCATGATCACCACCTTATGGTAGCGCAGACGGCTGAGGTCCATGTGCTTCTCACCGGTCTCGTCCTCCTGTGCCACGCGCACACCGAGCGCCGTATAGATGTTCTGGATTTCCTGGCTATCGAAAGCACGGCCCTCGGCCGCTTTCTCCACGTTCAGGATCTTGCCTCGCAGCGGCAGGATGGCCTGGTAGCGACGGTCGCGTCCCTGCTTTGCAGTACCGCCTGCGGAGTCTCCCTCGACGAGGAAGAGTTCGCACTTCTCGGGATCGTTCTCGGAGCAGTCGGCAAGTTTGCCGGGGAGGCCTG
>CAMJJO010000152.1 GCA_946406095.1 uncultured Bacteroidales bacterium
TTGTTCTCGGTACTTGTTGTACTTGTTCTTCCAATATTTTCAATGAACTGAATCCGTTTAGAAAATCCTTTTTCCGAAACGGGCTGCAAAGATACGCACTTTTTTGAAACCACCAAACTTTTTTCGCATTTTTTTTGCTATTTTCGTGAGCTATGAAAAAAGCTGAGGTTTCATTGTGGAGCATCTTCGCCATCTTTGCCAAGATAGGCGCCTTCACCATCGGTGGAGGTTATGCGATGATTCCCCTGATCGAAGCCGAAATGCTCAAGCGCGGATGGATCTCCGAAGAAGATATGCCAGACATCATCGTGCTGGCTCAAAGCGCCCCCGGAATACTTGCAGTGAATATGGCCATCTACTCCGGATACCGCCTCAGAGGCATACGGGGAGCCCTCGCCGCTAGCCTGGGGGCAGTTCTTCCGTCTTTTGTCATCATCCTTCTGGTGGCGATGCTCTTCGCCGGCATAAAGGACAATCCCATCGTCGCGGCCATCTTCCGGGGCATCCGCCCGGTGGCAGTCGGCCTCATCCTCGTCCCCGCCGTGAACCTTGCCCGCAAGGGCTGCAAAAGTTGGTGGGCATGGTTGGTGCTGGCGGCATCGCTGGTGACGGTGGCAGTGCTGAAGGTATCCCCTATATATATTATATTGGTCACAATCGCCGCGGCAGTGGCCATAAGCTTTCTGAAGGAGGGACGCCGATGATCTACATTCAGCTCTTCGTCACCTTCTTCCTGATCGGCCTCTTCACTTTCGGAGGGGGTGCGGCGATGCTTTCGCTGATCCAGACCCAGGTCGTGAGCAAATTCGGATGGCTCACCGAAGGGCAGTTCACCGACATCGTGGCCATCTCCCAGTGCACTCCGGGGCCCATCGGAGTCAACTGCGCCACCTACACCGGCTACGAGGTGGCCGGCGTCGCGGGTTCCGCCCTGGCGACATTCGCACTGGTGCTGCCCTCTTTCATCATCTTCTACGGCATCATCAGGCTTTACAACAAATACCACCAAACTTCTCTCTTCGGGGATGTCATGTCCGGGTTGCGCCCGGCGGTGGCAGGGCTTATCGGCGCGGCAGCGCTCATCCTGATGTTCCGCATCAACCTCGAAGGCGGGCTGCCGCAGATCAGCGTCCTCACCGAGAACTTCGGCCACTGGAGCGCATGGGTCATAATGGCGGTCAGCTTCGTCGCGGCATTCTTCTTCAAAGTCAATCCCATCCTCCTGATAGTGGCGGGTGGCATAGCAGGATTAATACTCTATTAGATATGAAAAAATTAACCATCATCACTCTTGCTCTTCTTTTAGGCTGCGGCCTGGAAGCCAAAAAGGCGGATCCCGTCCTTAACATCATCCCCGAGCCGCAAAGTGTCAGCTTCGAAAAAGGCACTTTCAAGGTCAAAGGAGCTCAGTTCAACTACGATTCCTTCCTCGATGCAGCCACCGTGGCGGCAATCGCCGAGCTGTCCGACGGCATCACCTTCTGCAGCGGCAAAGTCAGCAGCCTCGCAGTGGCCGCCGGAGTCAATTACGGCACGCCGATTTCCTCGCTCCACGGTGTCTTCTTCCTGAAGGATGCCACCTTGAAACCGGAGGAATACAAGATCGAAATCGCGCCCAATGCGGTCAAGATCACCGCACCCGACCATAACGGATTCCTCTATGCCATAAGCACCTTCAAGCAGATTCTGCCGGTGGAGATTTATGCCGGCAAGCCCGCTCTCAAGGCAAACTGGAAAGTGCCGTGCTGCACCATCCAGGACAGCCCACGCTTTGCCTACAGGGGCATTATGCTTGACTGCGCTCGTCATTTCTTCAGTGTCGACGAGGTCAAAAAGTGGCTGGACGTGTGCGCGATGTACAAGATCAACCGCTTCCACTGGCATCTGACCGAAGATCAGGGCTGGCGCCTGGAGATCAAGAAGTATCCCCTCCTCACCGAGATAGGATCCTTCCGCGCCGGCACGCAGACCACCACCGACCGCAGCAAGCACGATGGCAAGCGCTACGGCGGATATTATACCCAGGAGCAGGTGAAGGATGTGGTGGCGTATGCGGCCAAGCTCGGCATCACCGTCATCCCCGAACTCGACCTCCCCGGCCACATGCTGGGAGCGCTGGCGTCCTACCCCTGGCTTGGCTGCACCGGCGGCCCCTACCAGGTCTGGACCCGCTGGGGAGTATGCGACCAGGTGCTCTGCGTGGGCAAGGAGAGCACCTTCGAGTTCCTCTTCAACGTGCTTGACGAGATCTGCGAGCTCTTCCCGAGCGAATACATCCACATCGGCGGCGACGAGTGCCCCAAGACAGAGTGGGACAAGTGCCCCGTTTGCCAGGCAAAGATGAATGAGCTGGGGCTGGTGGCAGATGATAAAGGCACCCGCGGGCAGAAACTCCAGAACTATGTGACCAAGCGCGTGCAGGAGCACCTTGCCGCCAAGGGCCGCAAGATAATCGGCTGGGACGAGATCCTGGAAGGCGAGCTTGGGCCCGGTGCGACCGTAATGAGCTGGCGCGGCACCAAGGGGGGAGAAAAGGCCTCTGCAATGGGCTTCGACGTGATTATGTCCCCCACCAACTACTGCTATCTCGACTATAAGCAAGGCGTTCGGGAAGATGACCTAGCCATAGGCGCGGGGTATCCCAAGAAGAGTGACTACGATGCGAAGAACCTCTATTCCTACGAACCCTTCTCAGGCATCCAGGCCGGTGCCGAGAAGCACATCCTGGGCGTGCAGGCGAATATGTGGACGGAGTGGATCCACAACGATCCGGAACTCTTCTACATGCTGATTCCCCGTCTTCAGGCCCTCAGCGAAGTGCAATGGTGCACTCCCGAAAAACGCAGCTACGAGCGTCTGGAGCGGAAACTGACAGACAAGCACTTCAAGATCATGGAGATACTGGGATACAACTACAGAGCCCTGTAATCTACTGATTTGCAATAAACTAGAACGCCTCCCGATATCGCATCGGGAGGCGTTCACAATTCTAACCTAAAATTTAACCTATGAAAAAACTATTCGGTTAATGAATATTGCGAATATCGTGCCAAACGTGCTCGGGCACGAAAAATTATTCAGCTTTTATTTTGACGATTTTCACCTGGGCTACGGGGCGGTCGCGGCGGTCGGTCTCGACGGCCGCAATCTTGTCGATAACGTCCAGCCCCTCAATAGTTTCGCCGAATACGGTGTATGCACCGTCCAGCTGTGCGCAGGTCTGCTCGTTCTGCACGATGTAGAACTGGGAACCGGAAGATTCCTTCATGGGGTTGGCGGCGTCTCCGCGGCGGGCAGCTGCAATAGCGCCTTTCTTATGGCGATGCTCAGGCACGAACTCGGCGGGAATGGTATATCCAGGGCCGCCGGTGCCGAAACGGTCGGCATTCGCCGGATCCTTGGTGAGAGGATCTCCACCCTGGATCATGAATCCGTTGATTACGCGATGGAAGAGCAGCCCGTCATAGAAGCCGGAAAGCGCAAGTTTCGCAAAGTTTGTTTTGTGCAGAGGAGTGTCTGCATAGAGTTTGATTTTGATCGTGCCGTAATTGGTGACGATGTCGAAGACCGGCTCTTCGGCCAGGTCGGAAAGTTTCTTTTCCACTTTGATTGAATCTTGTTTAACTTGTTCTGCTGCAGCCTGTTCGGCAGCCTCTGCCTCTTCTGCAGCCTTTTTCTTGTTTCCGCAAGCGGTAAAAGCAAGTGCCAGAACCGCAAGGCATGTTAGATAGATGAGATATTTTTTCATTATATAAGAAAAGGATTATTCAATTACCTGTTGTTTACGCTTCCAGTTGAGCACGGGCAGCATGAAGGAAATGACGGCGGCACCGAGCCAGAACCAGCTTACATAGGTGTAGTCGTGCACCAT
>CAMJJO010000153.1 GCA_946406095.1 uncultured Bacteroidales bacterium
GCTTTGTTAAGCGAAACTGTCTTGTAACTGAGTGTGTCCACTGTCTTGATCTTTAATAGTTATACTTAAAAAAATTGCGATCCCTTAAAAATAAGGGGCCGCAAAGATAAGAATATTTTTGTTAATAACAAAATAGGGCGCTACGCCATCAGGAAATTAGCCTGGATGAATGCGTTGACTGCGACAGCTGCAAATATCAGGAATATGAGGGTCGCAACGATGATGCCGATTACCTTGAGGCGCTTCATCCATTTCTGGCCGCTCCATCCGATGGTCTGGAACATACTCCAGAAACCGTGGCAGAGATGGAACCAGATGGCGACGAACCAAAGCAGATACAGGCCGGTGAGCCACCAGGGGCCGAAGGTGGTAGTGAGCAGCGTGTAGGGATTCTCCGCCTCGTTACCCATGAATTCCTGAAGCTGCATATGGGCCCAGAAGTCCGTAAGATGGAGCCCGAGGGCACCGAGGATGATGATTCCGAGCACGAACATATTGCGGGCGCTCCAGCTGTCGGTGGCAGCCTTGCTGGCAACCTCGTAACGCTTGACACCTCCGCGGGCCTTCATGTTCTGCCAGGTGAGCCAGCAGCCGTAGCCGATGTGTACGACAAAGCCGAGGGCGAGCACCGGCACCATGATGGTGACGATAGGCAGGGCCATGAAGTCACATCCCTTCTGGAAGAGGCCGTCGGGCGCTCCGAACTTGCCGGTGAAGGTATCGATCACCGAGAAGAAGTTGATGGTGCCGTGCAGAAGCAGGAAGATGATGAGGAAAGCGCCGCTGATGGACTGTATGAATTTCTTTCCGATGGATGAGTTGAAAATGAACATTTCGTAAATACTTTTGGTCTGCAAATATAAGTCATTTCTTGCAAGTTTGCGAATTTTCCAATATTTTTGTTTCCCGCAAATAAACAATTAAAGCTAATGTACAAAAGAGTTCTCCTTAAACTCAGCGGCGAGAGCCTTGGCGGCCCTGCCGGCAAAGGCCTCGACGAAGCGAGCCTCTCCAAATTCGCAAAAGAGATAGCGGCGGCAGTGGCTGCCGGATACCAGATAGCCATAGTGAATGGCGGCGGGAACATCTTCCGCGGCATCCAGGGAATCGGGAAAGGCTACGACCGCGTAACCGGGGACCGTATGGGAATGCTCGCCACCGTCATCAATTCGCTTGCCCTGTGCAGCGCCCTGCGCTCCGAAGGCATCAAGGCAGAAGTGTTTACCGCCACGCAGATGGCCCCGCTCGCCCAGCTATACACCCGCGACAATGCAGTCGCGCTGATGGAGAAAGGCGGAGTGGCGCTGATATCGGGAGGAACGGGCAACCCTTATTTCTCCACCGATTCCGGAGCCGCCCTGCGCGCCCTTGAGATCGGTGCGGATGCAGTGCTGAAGGGCACACGCGTGGATGGAGTATACACCGCAGATCCCGAGAAGGATCCGACCGCCGTCAAGTACGACGAGCTCACGTTCCAGGAGGCACTCACCAAGCACCTGAAAGTGATGGACATGACGGCATACGCCCTCTGCGAGCAGGGGCCCGTGCCCATCGTCGTGTTCGACATCAACACCCCCGGCGGCCTGCTGCGGGTTCTCAATGGAGAAAAGATCGGCACGGTGGTACACGCTTAGATGATTGATAATTGAAAAAGATATGTTAACCGACAGAGCAAAAGAAATCCTGAACGGCGCCGAAGAAAAAATGCAGGAAGCCGTTCTCTTCCTCGAGGAAGACCTCAAGACCTACCGCGTTGGCAAGGCCAGCCCCTCTATCTTCAACGGTGTCACCGTTAATTATTATGGAAGCCCCACCCCGCTGATGCAGGTTGCATCCGTCACCACCCCGGACGCCAAGACCCTGGCCATCCAGCCCTGGGAGCGCAACATGATTCCCGTGATCGAGAAGGCCATCCTGGACGCGAACCTGGGGTTCACTCCCCAGAACAACGGTGAGATTATCCGCTGCGTGGTGCCCGCCCTTACCGAGGAGCGCCGCAAAGACCTGGTGAAAAAGGCAAAGGCAGCCGGCGAACAGGCCAAGGTGGTGGTGCGCAATGCCCGCCGCGACGCAATGGACCTGCTCAAGAAAGCCCAGAAGAACGAGGGCATGAGCGAGGATACCGAGAAAGAAGGCGAAGGCGAGGTGCAGAAAATCACCGACAAGTTCGTGAAGAACGTCGACGAGATCGTAGCAGCCAAGGAAAAGGAAATCCTTACAGTGTAGAAAGCCTCTGCGCGAACTCCTCGCGGTCGGTTTCGTCTACGAAGCTTGCCTTCACGGGCACCGCGAACAGACGCTTGCGTATGTTTTCATCAACTTTCTTACAGTCGAGGACGCGTGCAGCGTCCTTTTCTGTTGTCAGGAGCGCGGCAGTGGGATACCTCCGCACCGCCCCGGCAATCTGGGCCATATCCATTCCGGAATAGGCGTGATGGTCGGGGAACTTCAGCACCTCGACTATCTTATATGTATCGCTCAGGTGCGCCCGCAGGGGCGTGTCGTCCGCGATGCCGCTGAAAAGGATAACCGTCTTCGAATAGTTGTAACGAGGGTCGGCTTCGGCGGGAAACACCGGCACGGGCGAATCATACTCCTCCGTAGTGAAATACAGGGGCTGGTCGTGCCTCAACCCAATTTTCTCCCTCCACCTTTCACGGTCTTCCGGGTCAATTTCGGATGGGCCCTTGGTCACTATCACCATATCTGCATCAGCAATCCGGGAGGGTAGATCACGCAGACGGCCGAAAGGCAGCAGGCAGTCTTTGTCTATGGGCCGTTTCCAGTTCACCAGCACGATGTTGAGGGTGGCGTGAAGCTTCTTATACTGGAAGGCATCGTCCAGCACTATGATGCCTATGCCGTCCTGCACGAGCCTGGCGCATCCCTCCACCCTGTTCTTGTCCACCGCCACGGTGACATCGGGGAACTTGCGCTTTATCTGCAAGGGCTCATCCCCTGCAAAAGCGGCGGTGCTGTCCGTCTGAACCAGTTGGAATCCTTTGCTCTTGCGCTTATATCCGCGCGAAAGCACGGCCGGCCGGACCTTCCCCCACCGGCCGCTGGCCTGCAGCAGACGCAGGATCATTTCGGTGTGAGGGGTCTTGCCGGTGCCGCCCACGGTAATGTTCCCCACGCAGATGGTGGGCACCTCGGCTCCGGGGGCTTTCCGCCAAGATGCGGCGGCGCGGCTAAGAATCAGGCGTTGTATCAGCATAGCGTTCGCAAATATAATCAAGAATCCCGAATAATTCGGCGGAATCCAGGGTCGTGACCATCTTCATTCGGGTTTCCTTGAATTCCGGCAGGCCCTTGAAATAGCAGGACAGGTGCCTGCGCATCTCGTAGATTCCGCGGGGTTCGCCCTTGTACTGCAGGGACAGCTCCAGCTGACGCTTGGCGAGGGCCACCTTTTCCTGAATGGAAAGCGGGGGCAGCTCTTCGCCGGTGGCAAGGAAATGCTTGATCTCCCTGAAGAGCCAGGGATGCCCGAAGGTGGCGCGGCCAATCATTATGCCATCCACTCCATAGCGGTCGAAGGCGTCGCGGGCCTGCTGGGGGGTGGTGATATCTCCGTTTCCGATGATGGGGATATGCATGCGCGGATTGTTCTTGACCTCGCCGATAAGGGTCCAGTCCGCAGCACCCTTATACATCTGGCAACGGGTACGCCCGTGTATGGTAAGTGCCTGTATTCCAACATCCTGCAAGCGCTCGGCAAGTTCCACTATTATCTTGCTGTCGTTGTCCCAGCCGAGGCGCGTCTTCACGGTCACGGGCTTGCCTACTGCCTCCACCACCGCCTTGGTGATAGCCACCATCTTGTCGGG
>CAMJJO010000154.1 GCA_946406095.1 uncultured Bacteroidales bacterium
TCCAATCTGCGGTAAGCTCGAAAAGCTTATTGAAAGAAGTGTTGTTTCCGCGGCCGGCCTTTTCGGAGCCGGAAGCATCGGTGTTGATGACGCTGCTATAATAGTAATTATTGTTGTCGCCTTCTTCGACAGCTGCGAAACCGCTGACCTTGAGGCCCTGGACGGGTTTGATGTTCACCGTGGCCTTTACGCTGCCGCGGAAGTAGTTGCCGGCGCCATAGGATTCCTTCTGGTTCATGTTCTCTACCGGGTTCACGAATCCGGTTTCCTCGGAACGCCAGAAATAACCGTTGGGGGTGGTTTCGTCATAGACGGGATAGGTAGGGTTCAGCAGGGCCGCATTCTTGAAGTCGCCGCAGAAATAATCGTTGCGGTAGCGCATGTAGCTGAGGTCGTACTGGAGGTCCAGCCAACCGTCGAGGGCCTTCTGGCCGGCGGCCAGCTTTGCCATCAGCTCGTTGCGGTTGGTGGTCTTTGCGATACCTTCTGCGTTTTTGTAGTTGATGGCTGCGCGGTAGTTGAACTTGCTGGAGGAACCCACGATGGCGATGTTATGATTGTGAGCAATAGCTGCGGGGCGGCACACCTCCGACATCCAGTCGGTGTTGTAGCTCTCGCCGTTGGGGCCGGTGTAGATGTTGGCGGCCGCCATGCCATCGGAAAGGGTGGCAAGGTTGCGGAACTGCTCGGGGGTCGCCATGCCGGTGCTCGCGTTGCGCACGGATACGGAGGCGTATCCTGAATATTCCACTCTGGTGTTGGCCACGTCGGAGAAGGCATCCCCGCGCTTGGTGGTGATGATGATGACACCGTTGGTGCCGCGGGTGCCGTAGATGGCGGCGGCTGAACCGTCCTTCAGCACATCCATCGAGGCAATCTCATCGGGAGAGATATTGTCGATATTGCTCACGGGCACTCCGTCCACGATGAACAGCGGGCTGGTTCCCGTGCCTTTGTCGAGGGTGGAGAAGCCGCGGATCTGGATGTTGTAGCCGGTGCTGGTAGGGTCGGAGGTTGTCTTGATGATGTTCAGGCCGGCCACCTTGCCCTGAAGGAGACCCATGGGGTTGGTCTTCACGCCGGCGTTGAAATCTTCGCTCTTGATGGAAGCCACGCTACCGGTGACCTCCTTCTTCTTCTGTGAGCCATAACCGATCACCACGACCTCGTTGAGGAAGGTGGTGTCGTCGGTAAGGTTGATCGTTTCGGGCACCTCGCTGGCCTTGAAGGTTTGAGTGGCATATCCGATGCAACTCACCTCGACTATGGCGTCCGCGCTGGAAACGGTAAAGACAAAGTCTCCGTCCAACCCGGTCGAAACACCGTTGCTGGTGCCCCGCTCGAGCACGGTGGCGCCATACACAGGGCCGAGGGGATCGATCACCACGCCCTTTACGGTGTAGCCGTTCTGTGCGGAGATTGTTGTGGAAAGCAGGCTGAATGCTGCCAGAGCCACAAGGGTCAATAATTTTTTCATTTCAACTATTTTTGTTTTGTATCAATCAATCTTACGGCCAGGGCGCCAAGCACCAATAAGATGCCGGCAAGCCCCAGCATCGTTGCTTGGCTTCCACCCACAATTTTCAGCACCAGTCCCCCGGTTGCCGCAGCCACAATCTGCGGCAGGCAGATGGTGCAGTTGAACAGGCCCAGGTAGCTGCCCATATAGGGGTTGCCTTCGAGGGCGTTGGTCAGCAGGGTGAAGGGCAGGGCCAGCATCGCCGCCCAGGCGGCTCCGACGAGGAAGTATGCCCCGCAGGCGAGGAACTTGTCGTGGATGAAGAGCAGGGATGCGAATCCCACCGCCCCGATCAGAAGGCTCACCACGTAAGCGGTCTTGATGTTCCTGAATTTGGGAAGGATGGTTGCCCAGAGGATGGATCCGACGGCCTGCACAGCGAATACCACGCCCACCCAGTTGCCGGCGGCCTGGTAATCGGCGGAAGCGGTGTCGGTGACTCCGCCCCAGCAGTTGAATGCGAGGGTGCCGTTGGAATAGGTCCACATGTAGAGGAACGCCGCCCAGCAGAAGAACTGCACGAGGCCCACGGTCCAGAAGGTGCGCGGGGCCTTGGCAAGGAGGGTCAGAAGGCCCTCTTTCTTGCTGCTGTCGTCGGCGGAAGCGTCAATTCCGTGGAACTCCGCATATTCTGCCGGGGGCATCTCCTTCACCTTCATGAAAGTGTAGAGCACGCAGATGATTAGGATTGCGGCGCCCACATAGAAGGAAGTGATGACGCTCGGCGGCACCTGCCCCTCGGGAGCCTCGTTGGCAAGCCCTATCCAGGTGAAGAAGATGGGGAAGAGGTATCCGAACAGGCTTCCGGCGTTGCAGAGGAAGCTCTGGATGGAGTAGGCCTTTGCCTTCTGCTCCTCGTTCACCATATCTCCCACCATCATCTTGAAGGGCTGCATCGCCACGTTGATGCTGGTATCCAGGAAGATAAGGCTGAAAAGACCGAACCACATGGCGGCATTGAGCCCGAGGAAGACGTATGCGGTGCTGAGATTCAGGCTGCCGGCATTGGGCAGGAGGATCATAACCAGAACGGCCACTATGGCCCCCACCAGAAGGTAAGGCTTGCGGCGTCCCATGCGGCACCAGGTGCGGTCGGACCATTTGCCGATGAGCGGCTGGACCAGCATTCCCATGAGTGGAGGAAGTATCCAGAAGAAGCTCAGCTGGTGAGGGTCCGCACCGAGCGTTGCGAATATCCTGCTGATGTTGGCGCTCTGCAGCGCATAGGCTATCTGCACTCCGAAGAATCCGAAGCTCAGGTTCCACATTTGCCAAAAGGATAAGTTGCCTTTATTTGCCATACGATTGGTCTGTTTCAGCGTTAAAACTGCGCGAATTTATATTCTTTTTATTTTATAAATAAGGCAATTTTGACGAACGGCTGATTTTTGCGGACGAAATGAAGCTATTTGATGACGAATTTTTCGTATCTTGCAAGACTATGAGTAAAATGAGAGCCGGTTGGCTGATACATATCTTCGCTCTTCTTCACTTGCTTACGGCAATCGTATGCAAGGAGTCCGGGCTGAGCGACACATTGCTTCTTACAATGCTTACGATGACGCTCACGGTGCTCCTCTGCGCCCGCGAGCGTTTGTCGTTGGAATTCACAGCGTTGGCCATAGTGCTGGTGAACGTGGTAGGTTATTTCGCCGGGGTAGGGCTTGCGGCGCTTTTCGATTTCATATCGGCGGACGCAACCCTTCGTGCCGGGCTTGCCACCTTCCTCACCACCGAACTCATCGGATGGGTGCTCATGCTTGTGGCGCGTTCCCGGGTTGCATCCCTCGGAAGGGGCACGGGCCTGATAGTGGAAGACAAGCAGATGACGGTGCTCATCATCGCCATCGCAATCATCTATGTAGCAAGGGTTCTGCTGGATCTCTACTCCAGCGGCGAGGGTTCCCGCGGGGAGATCATAGGCAACTCCATCGCCCTGCTGTTGTTTGTGGCAGACGTGGTTTTTATCGCACGCAGCGTGCGCGATGCGCAGACGCACCCTATCTATAAAGAGAGGTTCCTGGTGCGGGTGGGAGACAAGATAATACCGCGGCAAACCAGCGAAATCGCTTGCGTAATCTCCGAAAACAAAGGGACTTACATCATCTGCAAGGATGGCTCCCGCTATGCCGTGAATCCTTCCCTGGACGAGCTGTCCGGCAGCCTGGACCCGCTGATGTTTTTCCGCATCTCGCGCAGCGCCATCATCTCCAAGACCGAAGTGCTGGGGGCGGAAAGGCAGCCTAGCGGGAAGCTCGTGCTGGATACAAAACTGTCC
>CAMJJO010000155.1 GCA_946406095.1 uncultured Bacteroidales bacterium
ACCAGCGTCAGGTTCGGAATCCGGGATATAGAGTTCAATCCGGAAAAAGGGTTTCTGCTGAACGGGGAAGCGGTAAAGCTGAAAGGCTGCAACCTGCATCTGGACCATGCCGGAGTGGGTGTCGCCGTGCCGGACGAACTTTGGCGATACCGCATTCTCCAGCTCAAGAAATATGGCTTCAACGCCATTCGCAGTTCACACAATCCCGCATCTCCCGCCATGCTGGACCTCTGCGACGAGCTCGGCATGCTGGTAATCGACGAGAACCGTCAGATGGGCATCAACGACCAGTTCTACCAGCTTCAGAAAATGATCGCCCGCGACCTCAACCATCCCTGCATCATACTCTGGAGCATAGGAAACGAAGAGTGGGCGATGGAGCACAGCCCCAAGGGCGAAAAGCTGGCCAGACTGATGTGCGAGGAAGCGCACAGGCTGGATCCCACCCGGCTCTGCACCTACGGCAACGCCGGAGGGCGCACTCTGGTGAAGGGGGTGGACGTGTTCGGATACAATTACATAGTGCAGAACCCCATCGACGAGTATCACGGGAGCTGGCCGCAGAAGCTGGCGGTCGGCACCGAGGAGACCTCCGGGGCAGGCACCCGCGGCAAGTATGAGACCGTTCCCGAAAAGGGCTGGATGGCTCCCCTGAACCGACGGGACACTGTAGGGCGCATCAATGTCATCGAGCACGGATGGAAGTATTATAAGGCAGAGCCCTGGCGCGCAGGCATCTTCTATTGGACCGGGCAGGATTACCGCGGGGAACCGAACCCCATGGTATGGCCGGCGACCGGCTCGCAGTTCGGCATCCTGGACTACTGCTGCTTCCCCAAGGACGAAGCCTTCTACCTGAAATCCGTCTGGACCGACGAACCCATGGTGCATATCTGCGGGCCCTTCGACGGAGAAGTCTGGGTTTATTCCAACTGCAGTTCCGTGAAACTGTATGCCGACGGCAAGTCGCTTGGAAGGAAGGCCATGCCGGAAGACGGGCATCTGGTCTGGAAAGTTCCAGCATCTGCCCGCAAGTTCAGAGCCCTCGGCTACTCCGGTGGCAAGAAAGTGACCGAAGACATCTGGCCGGAGGCCATCAGCGGCACTTCGGTGAGCGTTTCGAAAACGGCTCTCCGCAACGACGGGCAGGATGTGGCGGTGCTGGACATCATTTCGGAAGAAGAACGCCTCCAAGTCCGCGTGGAAAACGCAGAACTGCTGGGATGGGGTAACGGTGACCCAGGATTCAAGGAGGTGGAGCGTCCGCGTCCGGGGGATGACGGCGATTTCTTCATACGCCCCTTTTCCGGCCGCGCACAGGTGCTGGTCCGCAGCCTTCAGGGCTCTTCCGGCACGGCTACGGTCTACGTGGGCACACAGCGGCTGACTCTGGAGATCAGGTAGCCTGCCGGGGCGTCATAAGGTGATTTCCAAACTGTGCTTTCCGGGGCTGTAGGGCACGAACCTGCTGGCAGACTTCCCTGAACAGTGTATGGTAATGTCGTATTCCGCATCGCGGAAGCGGCGGTGCACACGGTATGTGCCTTGGTTCAGGGGCATGCACGGCTCTATGAGGAGGCCGTCGTATTGCGGCTTGATGCCCAGGATGAATTCGCTGACGCACTTCCAGGTCCACGCCGCGGTGCCGGTCAGCCAGCTGTTCTTACCCTCTCCGGGACGGGCGGCATCGCGTCCGGCCACCATCTGGCAGAAAACGTAAGGCTCGACCTTTCGGAGGGTCTGGTCCTTGCAGAATGCCGGGGCGATCTTGCGGTAATGGCGCCAGACATCTTCCGCACGGCCTGCCATTGCCTCGGCGATAATCACCCAGGGATTGTTGTGGCAGAATATGCCGGCGTTCTCCTTGTAGCCCTCGGGATAACTGCTGATTTCGCCATAATCGGGAATGAATCCGGAATATGCAGGCGTGTTCAGCACAATTCCGTAATCGCACTCAAGGTGCTTGACGACCGAGTCCAGAGCCTTGTCGCAGAGGCCTTCATCGGCACCGATCCGGGCCATTGCGCACCAGCCCTGGCTCTCGATGAATATCTTTCCTTCCTTGTTTTCGGAAGATCCGATCTTACGCCCGAAGTAGTCGTATGCGCGCAGGAACCATTCTCCGTCCCAACCATGCTCGCGCACGGCCTTTTCCATAGCGGCGACCGAGAGGAGCACATCCGGCGCCGACGCATCCCCTACGCGTGCGAGCAACTCTGCAAAATCCTTTCCTTCAGCAACATACAGCCCGGCAATCATCAGAGACTCCGCCTTGCTTCCCTCGGTTTTGTTTTCGGTGGTCTGGAAAGACTCATCCGGATTGTCGGAGAAACAGTTAAGGTTGAGGCAGTCGTTCCAGTCGGCCCGCCCGATCAGCGGCAGGCCGTGAGGGCCGAGGTTGTCGGTAACGTGATTGAAACTTATCTTCAAGTGCTCGAGCAGGCTGACTTCCGTGCCCGGCTTATTGTCAAAGGGCACTTTCTCCTGGAGAATTCCGAAGTCTCCGGTTTCCTTGATGTAGGTGACGGTGCCGAAAATCAGCCAGAGGGGATCATCGCCGAATCCGCCGCCAATGTCGTTGTTCCCCCGTTTGGTGAGTGGCTGGTACTGATGGTAGCAGCCGCCGTCCGGGAACTGGGTGGCCGCGATGTCAAGTATACGCTGCCGGGCGCGCTCCGGGATCAGGTGCACTATGCCGGCAAGGTCCTGGTTGGAATCCCTGAATCCCATTCCGCGGCCGATTCCGCTCTCGAAATAGCTCGCGCTGCGGCTCATGAAGAAAGTTATCATGCACTGGTACTGGTTCCAGATATTCACGGTCCGGTCCAGTTCCGGCACGGAAGATTCGATGCGGAAACGCCCCAGAAGCTCATCCCAGAATGCCTTGAGGGCCGAAAAAGCGGCATCTGCGCCTTCGGAGGAACCATAGCGTTCCAGCATCGCACGGGCAGCTTTCTTGTCGATGACGCCGGGTCTTTCGAACTTGGCGTCCTCCGGATTCTCTACGTAACCCAGGACGAAGATCAGTTCTTCTGTGGCGCCGGGATCGAGAGTGAGGTCGAAACGATGCGAGGCCACCGGACTCCAGCCGTGAGCCACTGAATTGCCGGATGTACCGGAAAGCACCTGCTGCGGGGCATCGAATCCGTTATACATCCCCAGGAAGGATTCCCGGTCGGTATCATACCCGTCGAAAGGGCGGTTCACCCCATAGAAGGCATAGTGGTTGCGGCGCTCGCGGTATTCGGTCTTGTGATAGATGGCATCCGGCTCGACCTCCACCTCTCCGGTGGAAAGGTTGCGCTGGAAGTTCTCCATATCGGTGGATGCATTCCAAAGGCACCACTCCACAAAAGAATACAGCTGGAAGGATTTCCGCTCCGCGCTCCTGTTGGTCAGACGGACACGGTGGATCTCGCAGCGGCCATCCAAAGGCACGAAGAAGAGGGCTTCCGCATGCAGTCCGGCCTTCTCGCCGCTGATGCGGGTATAACCCATTCCGTGACGGCACTCATAGGAGTCGAGGGCCGCCTTGCAAGGCTTCCATCCGGGATTCCAGACGCTATTTCCATCCTTTATGTAGAAGTAGCGTCCGCCGGCATCCATCGGCACACCGTTGTAGCGGTAGCGGAGGATCCTGCGGAACTTTGCATCCTTGCAGAAGCAGTAGCCGCCGGCAGTGTTGGAAATCAGGGAGAAAAAGTCTCCCGTGCCCATATAGTTTATCCAAGGCCACGGAGTGTCCGGGCGGGTAATCACATACTCGCGCGAGGCATCCTCGAAATGTCCG
>CAMJJO010000156.1 GCA_946406095.1 uncultured Bacteroidales bacterium
CGAGGGGGAGACTTTGTTTATCTACCTGTCATACAGGCATTTAAGTGCCACGCTATTTTAACACCCCAAGCTTTATTTTAAGATTGTGGATCATATCCGCAGTCATCTTCTCAAGATTGTAGCGCGGCGTCCATCCCCATTCCTTGCGGGCGCAGATGTCGTCCATCTTGTTGGGCCAGCTATCGGCTATGGCCTGGCGTATGGGATCGACTTCATAGCGCATCTTGAAGTTGGGATAATGCTTCTTGATAGCCCTGTAAACCTCTTCAGGATCGAAACTCATCGAGGCTATGTTGAAGGAATTGCGGTGGATTAGATACCTAGGATCGGCTTCCATTATATTCACTGCGGCGTTCAGGGCATCCGGCATATACATCATGTCCATATATGTGCCGGCCGCAATGGGGCAGACGAACTCTTCGCCCTTGACGGCAGCATAGTAGATCTCTACTGCATAGTCGGTGGTCCCGCCTCCGGGCAGGGTCGTATAGGAGATCAGTCCGGGGAAACGTACCGAGCGGGTATCCACTCCGAATTTATGGAAATAATAATCGCTAAGCAATTCAGTGGCGACCTTGGTGACACCGTACATCGATGTAGGCCTCTGGATGGTATCCTGCGGGGTATTGTCGCGGGGCGTGTCGGGGCCGAAAGAACCGATGGAACTGGGGGTGAACACTGCGCAGTGCTTTTCGCGGGCGACTTCCAGTATGTTAAGCAGGCCGTTCATCTGTATGTCCCAGGCCTTGAGCGGAAGACGCTCGGCGGTCGCTGAAAGCAGTGCGGCTAGATTGTAGATGGTGTCGATGTCGTACTTGTCGACGGCTTCGGCAATCTGATGGGCCATGCACACGTTCACGATTTCGGACGGCCCGCTTTCGAGTAGTTCTCCCTTAGGTTCCGCGCCGGGGATGTAGCCGGCTACGATGGTTCCCTGATGATATTGCTTCCTGAGTTTCATTGTCAGCTCGGAGCCGATCTGACCAGTTGAACCGATTACAAGTACATTTTTCATTTCAGTGTCACTAAATCAATGACAAATTTACTATTTTTGTCGTAATAATGAACCTAAATTAATAATCATAATTATGTACGGCAAATTTCAGCAATATCTGAAGGATGAGCTCAAGGCCATCGAAGAGGCCGGGCTCTACAAACGCGAACGTAATATCTGCTCCCCGCAGGGGGCTGAAATCACTCTGGAAGACGGTAGCAAGGCACTGAATTTCTGCGCCAACAACTACCTCGGCCTTTCGGACAATCCCCGCCTGATAGCAGCCGCCAAAAAGGCTATGGATGAGCGCGGCTACGGAATGTCTTCCGTTCGTTTCATCTGCGGAGCCCAGGACATCCACCGTCAGCTGGAAAAAGCCATCGCCAAGTATTTCCATACCGACGATACCATCCTCTACGCTGCCTGCTTCGATGCCAACGGCGGAGTATTCGAGCCTCTGCTAACGGCAGAAGACGCCATAATTTCCGATGCTCTCAACCACGCATCCATCATCGACGGCGTACGCCTTTGCAAGGCCGTGCGCTACCGCTATGCTAATGCAGATATGGCCGATCTGGAGCGCTGTCTTAAAGAGGCCCAGGCCCAGAGGTTCCGCATCATCGTCACCGACGGCGTATTCAGCATGGACGGCAATGTCGCCCCTATGGACAAGATCTGCGAGCTGGCCGAGAAATATGACGCCCTCGTGATGGTGGACGAGAGCCACTCCGCCGGCGTGGTCGGCAAGACTGGCCATGGAGTGGCCGAAGAATTCAATCTTTACGGCCGTATCGATATCCATACCGGCACCCTTGGAAAGAGCTTCGGCGGCGCAGTGGGCGGATTTACCACCGGTCGCCAGGAAATCATTGATATGCTGCGTCAGCGGTCAAGGCCTTATCTCTTCTCCAATTCGTTGCCTCCTATGATCTGCGGCGCCGGAATCGAACTCTTCAAGATGCTCGAGGAGTCTGACGAACTGCACACCAAGCAGCAGGAGAACGTGAAGTATTTCCGCGAGAAGATGCTCGCCGCCGGCTTCGACTGCAAGCCTACACAGAGCGCAATCCTGGCCGTAATGCTCTACGATGCGCCCCTCAGCCAAAAGTTCGCCGCCCGTATGGCGGAAGAGGGAATCTTCGTCACCGGCTTCTACTATCCTGTGGTTCCCAAGGGCCAGGCCCGTATCCGCGTTCAGATTTCCGCTGCCCACGAAAAGCAGCACCTCGACAAGGCCATCGCCGCCTTCATCAAGGTCGGTAAGGAACTTGGGGTGTTGAAATAGCGTGGCGCTTAAATGCCTGTGTGACAGGTAGATAACACAAAGTCTCCCCCTCGTTTTCAAGGGGGAGACTTTATGTTTAACTGTTGTGTTTCAACTAATTAGCCGCCACGGAGCTACCCGAGGAATCCGAGCAGGATACCTGCGGCAACAGCAGAGCCGATCACGCCGGCAACATTGGGCGCCATAGCATGCATCAGCAGGTGGTTGGACGGATCGCATTCGAGGCCTACGGATTCTGATACGCGGGCGCTGTCGGGCACCGCGCTTACTCCGGCATTGCCGATGAGGGGATTGATCTTATGGCCTTCGCGGCAGAAGAGATTCATTATCTTCACGAAGCATACTCCGCAGATGGTTGCGATAATAAACGACAGCAGACCGAGCCCGAAGATCATTACCGAACGGGAGTTCAGGAACACATCTGCCTGGGTAGATGCACCCACGGTGAGGCCTATCAGCGTAGTTACGACGTCGATCAGCGGTCCACGTGCGGTCTCTGCAAGGCGGCGGGTCACGCCGGATTCCTTGAGCAGGTTGCCGAAGAAGAGCATTCCAAGCAGCGGAAGGCCCGAGGGGACTATGAATGCGGTGCAGATGAATCCCACGATAGGGAAGATTATCTTTTCCCTCTGGCTTACCACGCGAGGCTTGGCCATATGGATGCAGCGCTCCTTCTTGGAGGTCAGCAGCAGCATTATAGGCTTCTGGATAACCGGGACAAGGGCCATATACGAATAGGCGGAAACCGCGATGGCGCCCATAAGTTCCGGAGCCAGCTTTCCGCTTAGGAAGATGGCGGTGGGACCGTCAGCTCCGCCGATTATGCCGATTGCACCGGCTTCGTTAGGAGTAAATCCGAGAAGCAGTGCAAGCAGATATGCTCCGAAGATGCCCATCTGTGCGGCAGCGCCGATAAGTACCAGCCTGGGCTGGGAGATTAGGGCGCTGAAATCGGTCATTGCACCGATTCCCAGGAATATCAGCGGGGGATACCATCCCTGGCGCACACCCTGATAGAGTATGTTCAGTACCGATCCTTCTTCATATACGCCTATGCGCAGACCTTCGCCTGTAGCGGGGTCGAAGAAGAGGGGGATGTTACCAATGATTATACCGAATCCGATAGGGACCAGCAAAAGGGGCTCCCAATGCTTCCTGATACCCAAGGTGATGAATATCAGGCCTATCACGATCATGGTGAGATGGCCCCAGGTCGCATTGGCGAATCCGGTGAAGCTCCAGAATTGCTGGAGGCTGTCTATGATAGTGTTACCCATCCTTATGCTATGCTGGCGATATCGGCTCCCTCAAGTACGGAGTCGCTCTTTTTGACATAGATGGCGGAGATGGTGCCATCGCATTCGGCGAGGATGTCATTCTCCATCTTCATTGCCTCGATGACGGCGATCTTCTGGCCGCGCTTCACTGCCTCGCCTTCCTTGACGCAGACCTCGATGATCACGCCCGGAAGCGGCGAAACGATCTTCTTCCCTGC
>CAMJJO010000157.1 GCA_946406095.1 uncultured Bacteroidales bacterium
GTGGCATCCAGATACTTGCTCTCGATATTGATGCCGAGGGTGCGCTCCACCATAAGCGCCACCTGCTCCTTGGAAGCGGCACCGTTGCCGCAGATGACCATCTTGGCCTTGCGGGGGGCGTATTCGCAGACGCTTACCCCGTGGGAGATGGCCGCAATCATGGCACTCCCCTGCGCACGCCCGAGTTTCAGCACCACCTGAGCGTTCTTGCCATAAAAGGGAGATTCGATTGCGAGGTCGGTGGGATGATGCAGATCGCAGAGCGCAGAAACCTTGGCGTGGATGCACTCCAGTTTGTCGTAGGGGTCTGCAATCTTGCGGAGGTCCAGCACGCCCATATCCACGAAGGAGGGATGCCCGGCCTCATCTACACGCACAATCCCGAAACCAAGCAGGTTGGTTCCGGGATCGATGCCGAGTATAGTCCTTGCCTTAGTCAATGATGTCGAAGCCTGTGTAGGGACGCAGTACTTCGGGAATCACTATGCCGTCCGGGGTCTGATTGTCCTCGAGGAGGGCGGCGACCACACGGGGAAGTGCCAGGGAAGAACCATTGAGCGTATGGGCGAGCTGGGTCTTGCCATCAGCGTCGCGGTAGCGCAGATGGAGCCTGTTGGCCTGGAAGGATTCGAAGTTGGAAACGGACGAAATCTCCAGCCAGCGGCCCTGGGCGGCGCTCCAGAGCTCAAAATCGTAGGTTATTGCGGAAGTGAAGGACATATCGCCGCCGCAGAGACGGAGGATATGATACTTGAGCCCGAGCTTCTGCACGAGCCCTTCCACGTGGGCGACCATCTCATCGAGGGCCTTGTAGGAATCTTCGGGTTTCTCCACACGCACGATCTCCACCTTGTCGAACTGATGCAGGCGGTTGAGCCCGCGCACGTCCTTGCCGTATGATCCGGCCTCGCGGCGGAAGCAGGGAGTGTAGGCGGTCAGTTTCTGGGGAAGCTGGTCGTTGGTGAGAATCACATCCCGGAAGATATTGGTGACAGGCACCTCGGCGGTGGGCACGAGGTAGAAGTTGTCCAGACCCACATAGTACATCTGGGCTTCCTTGTCCGGGAGCTGGCCGGTGCCGAAACCGGAGGCGGCGTTCACCACCACCGGAGGCTCGGTCTCCTGGTATCCTGCCTTGGTGTTTTCGTCAAGGAAGAAATTGATCAGAGCCCTCTGCAGGCGGGCGCCTTTTCCCTTATAGACGGGGAATCCGGCTCCGGTGATCTTCACTCCGAGGTCGAAATCGATGATGTCGTATTTCTTTGCGAGTTCCCAGTGAGGCAGTGCTCCTTCGGGGAGCTTGACATCGGGGCCGCCTTCCTTCACCACCAGGTTGTCGGAGGCGTCCTTTCCTTCGGGGACGAGTGCGCAGGGAGTGTTGGGCAGGAGGACCAGCTGGTTCTCGAGGTCCGCGGCAACCTGTTCACCCTGGACAAGAAGGGCGGAACTCTTCTCCTTGAGAGCTGCGACAGCCGCCTTGGCAGCCTCGGCCGCATCTTTCAAGCCCTGTTTCATCAGACCGCCGATTTCCGCGGCCTTCTTTTTCTGCTCTGCAAGCAGGGCGTCGCTCTCCATCTGGAGGGCGCGGCGCTTGGCGTCAAGTTCGAGGACTTTGTCTACGATAGGCTTGGCGTCAAAATTCTTGACCCTCAAGCGGTCGATGACTGCCTGAGGGTCTTCGCGAAGCGATTTCAGTGTAAGCATCTGAGATTAGTTCTCAAAAGGTATTACCGAAACATAGGATTTGTCTTCTCTCTTGCGGCTGAACTTTACGGTTCCGTCCACGAGAGCATACAGAGTGTGGTCCTTGCCCATTCCGACGTTCTTGTCGGGATTGTGCACGGTGCCGCGCTGGCGTACGATGATGTTGCCGGCCTTAACGACCTCGCCGCCGAACTTCTTGAGGCCGAGACGCTTGCTATGCGACTCACGACCGTTCTTGGAACTGGATTGACCTTTTTTGTGTGCCATAATACTTAAGCGATTTCGTTAATTTTAATCTTGGTGAGCTTCTGGCGATGGCCGTTCAGGGTCTGGAAGCCCTTGCGGCGGATCTTCTTGAAAACAAGCACCTTGTCTGCCTTTACATCGTCTGCGAGAACCGTAGCCTTCACCACGGCACCCTTTACGTAGGGAGCACCGACTTTGACCTTGCCCTCTGCATCTACGAGAAGGACCTTGTCAAACTCTACTTCAGAATCCTTGGCCTGAGGAAGGCGGGGTACGAAAATCTCGTTTCCGGCCTCAACCTTGAACTGGCTGCCTGCAATGTCTACAATTGCGTACATAAAACAAAAAAACTTTTTAAAGTTTTGGCTGCAAGCGGTTGCTCTCTAAGCAACTCTTCATACTTGGCTCGACAGTCTTCTAAAAATTTGGGACTGCAAAAGTAGCAATTTTTCGTAATTCCGCAAAATAATTTATTATTTTTGTCCTCGGAACAAAGTTGTTACGGAATGGATACCGCTTTCATCTACTACAAGCCCGTCACCGGCAAGAACAATATCGGCCGCAGAAGCGAGCAGACGACGGTTTCGAACCTGTTGGACCAGGGCGAGAACGTAGTCATCTACGAGCCCGAAAAGACCGGAAAGAAGTCGCTGATGCAGCAGACTTTCTACAATATGCGCATCTCCGGCAAGCAGTTCATCACCGCCGAGGTGCCGATGATGCAGGTCCGCAGCACCGAGGAGTTCCTTCTCACCTTCGGATCCGCCATCCTCCGCGCCCTTGCCACCACCCCGGACGAGTACGCCGGAATAGTGGCCAACTGCCTGGCTGACACGCACTTCGTCTTCGACCCTGACCGTTATGCTTCGGCCGATGAAGTGCTTTCCCTTTCCTGGAGCCTGGACGAGAACGACATCCGCTCGATGCTAGGTTTCCCCTGGCGCATCGCCGCGGCCGGCGGGAAGAGGATTTACCTTATCCTGGAGGAGTTCCAGAACATCACCTTCCTCGAAAACTGGGAGAGATTCCTCAAGCTTTTCGAAGACACCATCCGCGCCAACCAGAGCGGGCTTTGCAGCTTCGTTTTCCTGGGTTCCGCGGTGAATGCGATGAAGTATGTATTCGAAGAGAAAGTGTTCTTCCACCGCTTGGTCAACCACGTGAGTGTCAGCGAGATAGACTCCCGGGAAATCACCGACCACATAGTGCGCGGTTTCCTCACCAGCGGCAAGGTGATCGACCGCGACCTGATGATGAGCGTGGCCAGGCGCTTCAAGAACAACATCTGGTACATCAACCACTTCGCGTCCATCTGCGACCATCTCACCAAAGGATACATCACCGACACCACTCTCCAGGAGGCGCTGGACATGCTCATTTCCATCCACGAGCCACGTTTCAAAGAGATGGTCTCCGACCTCACCGGCTTCCAGGTGTCGTTGCTCAAGGCCACCCTGGACGGATGCAAGCGTTTCAGCTCCGCGGAAGTGATCGAGCGCTACCATCTCCACTCCTCCGCCAACGTGCGCCGGCTCAAGGACGCCCTCTGCAAGAAGGAGATAATCACCTTCGACGAGAACGACGACCCGGTGGTGCTGGACCCCCTGTTCGAGTATTGGCTGAGGAAGTATTACTTTAAAATGAAAGACGAATGAAAAAGAGGATAGCTGTTCTTACCGGAGCCGGCGTGAGCGCCGAGTCCGGCCTGGGGACCTACCGCGACAACGGTGGGCTATGGGATAATTACGACCCTATGGAAGTGGCTTCCATCGAAGGATGGTACCGGGACCGCAGCAAGGTGCTGGA
>CAMJJO010000158.1 GCA_946406095.1 uncultured Bacteroidales bacterium
CTTCTCTCCTTTATAGATCTCTTTACATTCTTCCTTTGTTCCGGCAAGACGGATAACGAAAGTCCGTTCTGCCAGCATTCCGGGATAGGAGCCGCTGCGCTCGCCTATGGTAAGCGTGCCGGAAGCATCATCCCATAGCAGAGGAATCATCGAACACTCTCCCTTCTCGTAGGCATAGGTAAGGCCATCGTCTTCATATAGGGTAAATACGGCATCTGCCCCGGGATAGACCACTATTTCCAGCGGATCCGCAGGCTTCTCGTCGCTCCACTGCATTTCGGGACCGAGCGGAAGGATGGATCCTCCCCTCGCGAACAGCGGAATCCTCCCGTAAGGGGCATCGGCCTCGATGGGCTGGTCGCCGTCCAGAGCCTCTTCGGTATAGAAATCATACCAGATGCCAGCAGGCAGATATACATCGCGGCTGCGGGCCTTGTACTCGCATACCGGACAAGGCATCAGAGCAGGACCGAACATCCATTGGTCGGCCACCAGCCGCGCCGTAGGATCATCCGGAAAATCCATCGGCAGGCCGCGCATCATGGTGTAATCCTCGAAATGCACCATCCCCGCGAGGGAATACAGATAAGGCATCAGGCGGTAGCGCAGTTTCATATAGTAGAGGATGCTTTCGTAGGCGGGTGAACCGGGCTCGGCAATGTTCCAAAGTTCGCGGCGGGGCCACTGCCCGTGGGTGCGGAAGAGGGGCACGAACGCGCCGAACTGATGCCAGCGTGCCTGGAGTTCCTGCCATTCGGCAAGATTTGCAGGGTCGTTGAACTTGCCCATCACGCTGAATCCGCCGATATCCATCCCCCAGAAAGGAAGACCGGCCATGGAATAGCCCAGGCCCGCGGTAATCTGCATCTGCATGTCCGTCCACGACGTGCCTATGTCCCCGCTCCAGGTGGCGGTGGAGTAGCGTTGCAGGCCGGAGAAGCCGTTGCGCGTTAGGAGGAACACCCGCTTGTCGGGATCCACCCCCCGCTGGCCTTCATATATGGCCTGTGCGTTCACCAGAGCATATGCATTGTAGTATTCGGTGGCAGGCCCCAGAGCCGTGGGAGTAAGCAACCACTGCATATATTCCTTGGGCAGGCAGTCCCGCAGATTGGGCTCGCTCGCATCCATCCACCATGCATCTATCTTGCGGCCGTACTTGCTGTAGAGATGAGAGTCCATCTGCTCCCAGAAGAGCCTGCGGCCACCCTCGGCATAGGCATCATAGAACGTCTGGAGATGCCCCAGCCAGTCCTTCACGGAATCGCGCACGGCATTCTCGTAAGTGTAACCGGCATCTCGAAGGGCCTTGTAATTGTCGGTATTGGTATAGAATTTGGGCCAGACGCTGATCATGAATCGGCCGTGGAGGGAGTGTACGTCGTCCAGCATCTTTTCCGGATCGGGATAGCGTGTTTCGTCGAAGTCGTGGGAGCCCCACTGGTCGTCTTTCCAGTACTGCCAGTCCTGCACTATGTTGTCGACCGGAATGCCGCGGCGGCGGAACTCCTGCAAGGTGCCTACAAGGTCTTCCTGGGTGGAATAACGCTCCCGGCTCTGCCAGAATCCCATCGCCCATTTGGGCAGCACCTGGGCCTTGCCGGTGAGGGTACGGTAGCCATGTATGACTTCGTCGTAGCCAGAGCCGGCGATGAAGTAGAAATCCGCCCCAGGCTCGAATTCCGACCAGAAACTGAGCTTTGCCTGCTCTTCCGGGCTCTGCAGAGGGGCCACCCTGAGGCCGATATAGGACACATCGCCATCCGGCTCCCACTCTATGCGGACGGGGGTGCGGACCCCGGCTTCCAGGTTCACCGGGAACTTGCAGCTGTTCGGGTTCCAGGCCGGACGCCAGCGGCGGGACATCACTTCCTTCCCGCCCACCAGAGTGCGCTGGAAGCCGGCATAGTACTGTGTAAACCTGTACTCCCCTGCCCGCGGGGCTTCCAGATATCCTTCATAAACGACCTTGCTTCCGTTAAGGGGGAAGTCGGGGAGATTCTTTATAGCCCACTCGTTTTCGAAGTATAGGCTGTCTTCGCGGCGGACAAGACGCCTGCCGTCCTTTGCAGTGTAGGTGCCGGTCAGGGCACCCGGGGCGCCGTTTTTGTCGTAAAGCCCAAGTTGCTCTCCCAACTGCACATAGCCTGCAGGATTACCCCAGCGGCTGTAGGAATAAGCATCGAAAAGAAGCCCGTATCCGCGGGTGCTGACCACGAAGGGGACGCTGACTTTGGTATTGTATTGATACAGTTCTTCATCGGTGCCGCGGCGGTCGAATTCCCCCGTCTGATGCTGCCCGAGGCCATAGAAAGACTCCCCTTCCTGGCTGTCGAAAACAGTGCGGACTTCATAGCCGGCCTTGCCCTCCACCTCTTTGGGCGAGAGAGTGATGCCGCCCCCGCCAAGCAGCAGGTTGCCGTCTTTATCGGCAAAGGAGATGCCCCCTCCGGGGCTCACGGATGCGCTGATCTCCGAAGTGCTGACGGTCACGGTTCCATTGCCG
Organism: uncultured Bacteroidales bacterium; assembly: GCA_946406095.1. Classification (GTDB taxonomy): domain Bacteria; phylum Bacteroidota; class Bacteroidia; order Bacteroidales; family UBA932; genus Cryptobacteroides. Next base: position 2,507 of record CAMJJO010000158.1, read on the forward strand.
CTTTTAACCTTGAACCTTACCCTCCCCTTCTGCGGCAGCACCACCAGGCTCTCCCGGGAGATATCTCCCTTGGAAACGCGGATTATCTTTTCTCCCTCCACCTGCAAGGCGATTCCGTTAGCCGTAACCACATTCCCCTTTCGGGAATAATCCTTATTGCAAGCCGCGAGAATAAGCATCGAGGCAATCCCTGCAAAACAAAGGTACCGGTTCATAGAATTGATATTTGGTTCTTTACAAATTTAAGAAAAAATCCGTATCTTGCAGATATGAAAATACTTATTCTTCTTGCAGCCATCCTGCTCAACAATAACTGGAGTTTCTCGCTTGGAGACGCTTCCAGTATGGAGCGTGATTTCACCCACGGCACGGAGTACTTCACATACTACAGCAAGGTGATGAGCGCCAACCACAGCCACGCGCCCATCATGCCTGAATTCGACGATTCCGCCTGGCAGAAGATAAGTCTCCCCCACGACTGGGCGGTGGACCTCCCTTACAGCGCGGAGGCCAGCCACTCCCATGGCTACAAATGCATAGGATGGAAGTATCCCGGCAATTCCGTGGGATGGTACCGCAAGCATCTGGAGATTCCTGCAGAAGATGAAGGAAAACAGATATGGATAGAGTTCGAGGGCATTTTCCGGAACAGTCAGGTTTTCTGCAACGGGTGTTATCTGGGCGGAGAGCAAAGTGGATATACCCAGAGCTCGTACGATCTTTCTCCCTACCTCAACTACGGAGGTGACAACGTGATTACCGTGCGCTGCGATGCTTCCACGGAGGAAGGATGGTACTACGAAGGCGCCGGCATCTACCGCAACGTCTGGCTGCACAAGGCCGGGCCGATATCGATCGTGCCCTATTCCCTCAATGTAAACAACGGAAAACCCCGGTTCGCGATAAAGACATCGGGGCCGGAAGTGGACATGAAAAAGATTCGCAGCGAAGTGCACATACTGGATGCTTCCGGGAAGCAGGTTTCCAAGCCGGAGCGACGCTGGAGCCTGGAAGACCCTTATCTGTACACATGCGAAGTTTCCCTCTATTACGATGGCCTCCTATCTGAACGAACCAGCGTCAGGTTCGGAATCCGGGATATAGAGTTCAATCCGGAAAAAGGGTTTC
>CAMJJO010000159.1 GCA_946406095.1 uncultured Bacteroidales bacterium
TGCCTACCAGCGCTTCGAGACCCTCGAGCTCTGCGCCCGCACCATACTGAACGCGAACACCCTTGGCACACCCCGCTATCTGAACGAAAAGCAGATCCAGCACCATACCCAGGCCATCCACAACAGCTTCCAGCACTTTATGAACGTGGAGCACCCTTCGGACGAACGCGCAATCCGCACGGAAATCTGCGAAGTTGTGCGCCGTGCCTGCCGCCAGGGGCTGATGAGTTCTTCCTACGGCACGGCATCCATACGCTGGCGCGGAGATGACTTCCTCATCACTCCCGCGAACGTGCAGCGCTGGGATCTGGAGCCCAACGACATCGTTCAGGTGAAGGACGGGATGATCGAGGCCGGCAAGACCGCCAGCCGCAGTGTAGCCCTCCATTACGAGATCTACAAGCGCAACCCTAAGATCAACTCCATCATCCTCACCCAGACCCCTTCGCTTATGGGTTACTGCTGCACGGAAGAGAAGTTCGACGTACGCACCATCCCCGAGAGCTGGATCTTCCTGCAGGACGTGCCCAAGTTCCCCTTCGGCAGCCAGTACGACAATCTCAACGCCCTGGCAGAAGAGTTCAAGGTGCGCCCCTGCGTGATGCTGGAGAACGATTCCGTGATAGTGACGGGAGATAAACTCATCAACACCTTCGACCGTCTGGAAGTTGCCGACTTCAGCGCCCGTTCACTGATTATGGCAGCCCCCGTCGGCAAACTCAACCCCATCACCGACTCTGAAATCGACGAGCTCCGCGTGGCTTTCCACGTTGGATGCTGATCGAGCGCAGCAGATAGAGGACCGGGAAGATTTCCAAGCGTCCTATGTCAAACTATAGTCGCTGGTAAGCCAGGCGTTCATCGCCCGAGGCAAGATAAATGATTCCGCAGTAGCTGAAGCCGGCCTTCAGTATGCAATGCTGCATAATGTGATTGTCCCGATGGGTGTCGATGCGGATATTCGGGTCGTGAGAAAAGCAAAAGTCCATTATCGCTTCGAACACTCCGTGCGACCCGGGTGTGCTGCCGATGCGGTGAACCACGTGATAGGGCTTCTCATCATCCAGCCAGGCGCCATCGTAAATCTTTGCATAAGTCGGTTCCGGAGAAGGGATATACGCGAAGTATCCCTCCAAGGCCCCATCATCCTCAACCACAAACCCATAGCCATGGGAGATGTCGTCCGAAATCACATCTTCCGAAGGATATCCGTTCACCCACTGGTTCATATTCCCGGATGCACGCATAATTCCCTTGGCCGCCTCCAGGACGGTCATAATTGAGGGGATGTCTGAATTGCCTGCTGGGCGGACTGTCTTGCTCATTGTTGCAAATATAGACATTCTTTGATTATTCTCTATGCTAACGGCGTTCCCGGCAAATAACTGGCAGTCAAATAATTAAGTAAACAGGGATGCTGAAAATCAAGCATCCCTGTTTATCTAACCAACTAATAATTAACACGTTACTGGGAACGGGCATTATTTTTTGCAAACCATGCGGCCGCAGAAGTAGCAGATTGCCGCAACTGCCATACCGTTGATGGCGGGGAAGCCCCACTTCACGAGGTTGGCGACCACTGCGCCGAGCACTACGCCGGCAACAGCGAACCAGTTGACCTGCTTCTCTTCCACGGTGCCGTCGAGATATGCCTTGCGGCGGCCGAAGTAGTCGAGGATGAGGATGATGCCGACGGGAGGAAGGGTGCAGTTGAGCACGTTCAGCCAGCCGCAGAAGTTCCAATAGAGCCATACGGCCGCGACGGTGCCGATTAGACCGGAGATGAGAACCATAGTCTTCTTGCTGAGGCCGAAGATATTGCTGAGGCCGAGACCGCCGGTGTAGAGGGCGTTGTCATTCGTGGTCCAGATGTTAAGGCCGAGCACGAGAACTGCAAGATAGAAGAGGTTCAGGTTGAGCATGACCTCGAAGATGTCGTTTCCACCAACATAGATGCTGGACACGGCGCCGAAGCAGAACATCAGGCTGTTGCCGATGAAGAACGCCACCACGGTGGTCCAAAGGCCGACCTTGCCGCTCTTTGCAAAGCGGGTAAAGTTCGGGGTGGCCGTGCCGCCGGAAACGAAGCTTCCTACCACAAGGCCTGCGCCGGCGATGATGCCAAGGGTCTTGCTGCCGGCATTGAACTGGTCGATGAGGCCGAGGTCACCGCGGTTGACTGCCATCACCATTGCCACTGTGCCGAGGATGGCTACCAGAGGAACGGCGATGTAGCTGATGATGGTGAGGCTCTTGATGCCGTAATAAGCACTTCCCGTCATCAGGATACCTGCAATCAGTACGAAGAGGTAGCCCTGCCAAGGCATGTGGTCGGGGGTGACGTCAAGGCCGAGGAGTTCCTTTGCCACAGGGATGGCGAACATCGCAAGGCCCACGCCGAACCAGCCGATCTGGGTGAAACTGATCATCGCGCTGGGGAGCCAGCTGCCCTTCTTTCCGAAGCTCTTGCGGGCAAGCATGTCCAGGGAGAGTCCGCTTTCAGCACCGATCCATCCGAGGGATCCGGTATATGCCGCAAGGATGAGGCCGCCGAGGAGGAGTGCCCAGACATAGCCCCAAAAGTTCAAACCTGCTGCGAGCTGCTGTCCAACCCACATGCTGGCGCTGAAGAAGGTGAAGCCAAGCATCACCATGAACATGCTGAGGGTGCTCTTGCGCCCTGCGCGATCTACTGCTTGAGTCGTGTAATCGACGTCAAAACTATTCTTTTTACTCATAACTGTTGGAAATAATATGGATTTGTGATATTCTTCTTTCTGCTATCTCTTTGATAGAAAGCTGGGCGGCACGCTTGCAAAGATCCTGTTCCTTGGCCCACAATTCCCGGAGGCCCTCATTTTCCAAGGTTCCCAGGTGAGTCACCAGCAGCCATACGGCATAGTCCAGGGGGCCCTCATAGCCAAGTTTCTCATTCACCAGCGCCACAGAATCTATCTGGCCCGCACGCTCAAGGATTCCTTCCCAGTACTCGAATACCTCCTCGAAGTGCACGGGGATCTCGTATCGGCGGGCTCCGCCATCGTAGATTATGCACTTCTCGAACAGGGCATCCTGATGGTCCATCACGTAATTGCGGAATTCAGGAGAAACGATTCCGTCGTTCCATCCGAAATCTATATCCGGCACGTTGATACCGCTCACTCCTTTATCTCTATATACGGAGAAGATTCCCTCGTAGAAGAAGCACTCGAAACCTTCGAACTCCGGGAAGTATGCGCTGATGCGTTCGGCCATCCTCTCCATCAAGGAAATGGCGCGGGTGCCGCCGATGGTGAAGAAGATGATCTTGCGGATGCTGCCCCCTTTGCGGCGGAAGCGGTCCACCACCTGGTCCAGGCACAGCCGGAGGGTATCGCCGGTAGCGATTATATCCCCGATCACCAGGGTGCGGTCCTTCGTCACGCGGAGTTTCTCGTACTTGATGTCGAGCCCGGTGATGACGTGCTCTTCTATTATCCTTTCGCAGGAAAGGAAATGGATATCCCTCACTCGTATGCCCACCTTGTGGCAAGCCTCCTCCACCGGGTAGTTGAGGCCGCCGCGGAGGATGGTGAGTATATCGACGTCGCCCTCCGAACCAGAAGGGAA
>CAMJJO010000160.1 GCA_946406095.1 uncultured Bacteroidales bacterium
TTTACGATTTCTTCGTTAGTCATAATTGGGTTATTTAGATTTATTATTAGTACATCCTTTTTCTAAAAGCGACTACAAAGTTACTAATTATTTTGATTCTTCCAAAACCGGCTCTTTCTCGCTGAGTTTCATCCAGATACGTATGGCGTTCAGGCCGTTGAGGAGGTAGAAGCTGTACTTGATCAGCGGCACGATTGCATATCCGGCATCCGGCACCGTTGCAAGGGTAATCGCCCATTGGATAATGGCAGTAAGGTTCACAAGCGTCCATATATACCATTGCTCGGTAAAAGCCATCGCCATCATGATAAGGGCTGTGATGTTCGCAGTGGTAATCAGCGCGTCAAGGACCATCTTGCGCCAGATCAGATCTTCTCCGGAACGGGATGTGGCAAACCAGGATATGGCAAGGGCGGCGCCGAATACGGCAACGAATATACCTGCGAACTTCGCCCAGGTACGCCCGTTCATCCGCTGCGCCTGCACCTTCTTCTTGGCATCGGCACCTCGCTTCCGCCACTGGAAAAAGCCGATGAACTCCATAGGGATGAAGTAACCCACATACAGCAGCAACTGCGATGGCATCTTGCTGTCGTAGAGGATGTATGAATATATAAGCACGTCCACTAGCCCGAATACGAAGGTCCAGATGCTGCCGTTGGCGCTGAGCACCACGCTCACGACTCCCATCAATGCGCCGAAAGTGGAAACTATCAGCAGCGCCGTCCTGGCACCGGGTTCCTGGATTTTGAATATGCAGGATATGATCACGCAAACCGCCATCCCTATCAGGATGAATGCGTTGAAAACCTTGTTGAATGTCTTTTCGTTCATAGTTTTATCGATCGGGCTGCAAATATAACACTAAAACTCCGGTTGTTTGCCTTTTGTTTGCGCGACCTGTAGAGGTTTTGCCCGTTTTTCTCTACAGGTGGCTATTGATTCAGGGTTTCCAGTATTCTGGCGGCCAGGGCCGGGCCGACGAAGGAGGCCAGGTCGGCGGGATCCGCGGCGGCAATACGCGCAACTGACCCATAGTGAAGCAGCAGGCGTTCTTCGGTCTGTTTGCCCACACCTTTTATAGAAGTCAGAGCGGACTGGATGGCAGCCTTGCTCCGGAGCGAGCGGTGGAAGGTGATGCCGAAGCGGTGCGCCTCGTCCCGGATTTGCTGCAGCAGCTTCAGCGCCTGGGAGTTGCGGTCTATGAACAGCGGATACGGATCTCCCACGCGTATGACCTCCTCCAGCCTCTTCGCAAGACCTACCACGGTCAGCTTGTCGGTGAGCCCAAGCTCCGCCAAAGCCTGCCAGGCGAACTCCAGCTGGCCCTTTCCACCGTCGATCACTATCAGCTGCGGCAGGTCGTCCGGCGCTTCTTCCAGCATACGGGAATAGCGGCGGTTCACGACCTCCTTCATGGAGGCATAGTCGTTGGCACCTACCACCGTCTTGATTTTGAACTTGCGGTAATCCTTTTTCGACGGACGGCCGTCCCGGAACACCACGCAGCTCGCAACCGGGTTCGTGCCCTGGATGTTGGAGTTGTCGAAACACTCCATATGCACCGGCAGTTCGTTCATTCCCAGGGCCTTTCGAAGTTCTTCCAGGACACTCCTGCGGAATTCGTCCGGGTCGGTATGCTCGCGTTGCTTTAAGGTATTGAAGTGATACTCGCGCGCATTCTTCGCCGCCAGCTCCAGCAGGGAGAGCTTGTCTCCCTTCACGGGCACGGTGTATTTCACGTCCGGCATCTGCACGTCCGGGAGGAAGGGCACCACCAGCTCCCTGGAGAGGGTTCCGAATTTGCTTTCTATCTCCGCGATGAATTCGCTGAGCACCGCCGCCTGCTCCTCTTCGATATTCATCCGGAAGCCCAGGTTCAGGCTCTGCACGATGGCGCCGCCCCGGATCCGGAGGAAGCTGCCGAATGCATCCGGCCCGTCGAATACCAGGGCGAACACATCCGCCTCCAGGTCCCGGACGGAGCTGACGATACTGCGGGAATAATGGGCCTGAAGGGCGTCGATGCGGTCTTTCCACACCTGGGCCTGCTCGAAATCGAGGGCATCCGCAGCCGCGTGCATCCGCATCTCATACTCTTTCACTATCGCCCCGACTCCACCCTTGAGAAGGGTTACTATTTCCTCCACCCAGCCTTGATACTCGTCGGTGGATACCGCGCCTATGCAGCATCCTTTGCACCTGCCGATGTGGAATTCCAGGCAAGGGCGTATCTTCTTCCGGAGGATGGTCTCGGAATCTATCTTGTGCCGGCAGTTGCGGAGCGGATAGGTCTTTTCGAAGAACTCCAGCAGGTAGCGGGCGTGCATCACCGTGCTGTAGGGCCCGAAGTAACGGGAGCCGTTCTTCTCTACCCGCCTGGTAAGGAACACCCTGGGATAGGGTTCGGAAGTGACGCATATCCAGGGATAGGTCTTGGAGTCCTTGAGGAGGATATTGTAGCGGGGTTTATATTGCTTGATGAGGTTGTTCTCGAGCAGCAAGGCGTCGGCCTCGGTGTCCACTACGCTATATTGCAGGTCCGCTATCTTGCTGACCAGGATGCGCGTCTTGGTGTTCAGCCTTTCCGGCGGCACGAAGTACTGTGCCACCCGCTTATGGAGATCCTTTGCCTTGCCCACATATATCACCTCGCCGTCGGCATTGTAGTAACGGTACACGCCGGGGCTGTGGGGCAGAAGCCTTATTTTCTCGCGGACATCCATACGGACACAAAGATAATAAAAAAGACCCGACGCATATGCATCGGGCCTTTCGTTATGAACTCGGGATTACTTCGCATCCCTGCGCCCACCGCGGCGGTCACCGTCGCGACGGGGTCCACGGCGCTCGCCACGTCCGCCACTGCGCTGGCCTGCGGCCTGGGCGTTGGCAGCTGCGAGAGCAGCGGGAGTCAGATCCTGCCTGCCGTACTTCTCTCCGTTGCAGATCCAGACCTTGATACCCATGGTACCCATCTGGGTGCGTGCAACTGCAAGAGCATAGTCGATGTCGGCACGGAAAGTGTGCAGAGGAGTCCTACCCTCTTTGAACATTTCGCTGCGGGCGATTTCAGCACCACCCACGCGTCCTGCGATCTGGACCTTGATGCCTTCTGCACCAACGCGCATTGCATTGGCGATGGCCATCTTGATGGCGCGCCTGTAAGACACGCGGCCCTCGATCTGACGGGCAATGGAGTCGGAAACGATGCGGGCATCAACCTCGGGGCGCTTCACCTCATAGATGTTGATCTGCACCTCTTTGTTGGTGACCTTCTTCAGCTCTTCCTTGAGTTTGTCGACCTCGGTGCCGCCTTTGCCGATGATGAAACCGGGACGGGCTGCATAGATGGTGACAGTGATGAGCTTGAGAGTACGCTCGATGACGATCCTGCTGAGGCCGGCCTTTGCAAGGCGGTTGCCCAAGTACTTGCGGATTTCGAAGTCTTCGGCGATCTTCTCTGCGTAGTTACCACCACACCAGTTGGAATCCCAACCACGGGTGATACCGATTCTGTTGCTGATAGGATTAGTTTTCTGTCCCATATTATTTCTCCTCCTGAGCTTTTTTGACATCAAGAACCACGGTAACGTGATTGGA
>CAMJJO010000161.1 GCA_946406095.1 uncultured Bacteroidales bacterium
GGACGAACTCATCGCCGAACAGAGCGAGAAGTATAGGTAGCTTCCGGGCCGTGGCTGATTGTGGCGCTTCCGGGCCGTGGCGGTCAACTAACTGAATTTCAACCATTTAACCACATGCCTCCCCTCTAGTTTTTCAGGGGAGGCTTATAGCTAAAACACTGATGGCCAGGCTTTTAGCCGCCATCGTCATATGTCATGAAGAACCCTGCAGGAGACCGCAAGGTGCTCCATATCTATCAAAATACCCCTGAAGGAAGTCTTTTATTCTATACGGTATCCGACTTTCTTGTCTACTTTACGGTATTCTGTGTTTCGGCGAGGAAACACCGGGTTACCGTTTTAGGAACCTGTCCTATGTTCGACCATCTGCATGGCTTATTTGAAGAAGAATCACGTAAGAGTGTTTCTGGTTTCATAGGTGACTATACACGACAATATTCAACTCTTTTCAATCAGACCATTGATCATTCCGGGGCTGTTTTTAATCCTGGTTTCGGATGTGCTGTGAAAACCGGCGACAAGAGTATACGGACAGCGTGTTCATATCTTTACAATAATCCCGGTGAAAAGGGTCTTTGCAAAAGATCACAAGATTATCGATGGACATTTCTGGCATATGCTGTTTCTGACCATCCGTTTTCTGAGAAAATCGTATTGAGTAAGGCTTCCAGGCCATTGCGCCGGGCATTGAAAGAAGTCGATTGTTTCCGAAAACAGGATAAACCGTTGACTTATGTTATTCTTGAAAGACTGTTTCGTGATCTGGAAAACAAGGAAAAGAACCAGTTGACAGACTACATAATCTCAAAATATAACTGCATCGATTATGACAGGCTGATTTCCTACTATGGCAGTTACGACAAAATGTGTCTTGCCTTCGCTTCCAATCAGGGAAGCGAGTACGACATCGACGAAGTCTTCGAACGCGGAAGCCATAAAGTCTATACAGCTATATCCTCAACACTTCTTAAAGAGTTTGGCCTGAAGAATGTCAAAGACATTTTTCATTTGTCTCCCTCCGATCAGGAAGATCTGGCGCGTCGGCTGTTTTATGAAACCTCGGCTCAGGACTGGCAGATCAGGAAGTACTTCCGATGGAAAAAGTAGAGCCGTGGCATTTCGTAGCGCTTACGGGCCTTGGTTTCTGGGCCGTGGCGGTCAACTAACTGAATTTCAACCATTTAATCACAAGCCTCCCCTCTTAATTTCGGGGGGAGGCTTATATTTAATATGCTGATTATCAGCGCTATATCCGCCATGCGCTATTTCAGCCGGCAACGGCGGAGACGTTCTGTCTGTTCCTCGGTGATTATTCCAGCCTGCAGCAAGCCATCGACCGTGAAGTTTTCCGGCGGATTGTGATCACGATAGAAAACGATGTCCCGGGCAGTCTGCCAATTACGGATGTGGGGGTGGTTGCGGATATCCTCCACGCTGCCGGACCAGAAAGGATAAGGCTCTGAAGGTGAGCACGTTATAAGGTCCTTCAGCCCGTCATATTTCTCCTGGTCGAAATGCCAGATCTCCATCAGTTGTTCCGGGCAACTGTAGCCCCGGAGCTGCTCCCGGTACTCCACCATCCTGTGCGCGAACCAACCGCCGATTCCAGGCAGGGCATCGAACGCTGCGGAATCTGCTTTATTGATATCGATCTTGGGGATGTCGATGAACGGCGCCAGACGCTTGAACACCGAATCCGCCACCACGAAACTCTTGGCAAAATCGCTCTTCCGCCGGAAGCGGCCGCCCTTCTCGCGATAGTTGATTATCGACTGCGCCTGCTTCTCGCTGAACCCCAGCCTCACCAACTCCTCCAGAGTGACGGTATTCGGATTGAAGCGGAAACTCTCCACCCGCCTTTGTGGCGCCTTCTCATACATCGCCCTCGCCGCCGCCCCATGGCTGCCCTTCCTTCCAACGACTATCTGATCTCCCTCCCCGGCCAAGTGCGACTGGCCGGATGACCCGCGCCACCCTCGGCTTAGAGGGGGGACCGCGTCAGCGGTGGGGTCGAGTGTGGGTGGACTTGTGGGGGTGCCAGACGAGACGGTCGGTGAGGGAACATCCCCACGCGCCGAAGAGTAAACATATACCGTATCCGGCCGGTCGCGGTTGGCAACCACGCGTTCCACGGCCGCCCGATGCACAAACAGCGCCAACTCGAAACCAAGGACGAGAAAAGCGAGGGCGATTGCCCCCGTTTTGAAAGAAGCCTTCATGCCACAACCCTCCTACTCCTTATATTTATTCTTATGCTCTCCTTTTTCGATGACGGCCCCGCCCACAACGATGACTATTTCGCCCTTAGGCTCAGAAGCGCGGAAATGCTCCAGGACCTCTGCCAGAGTGCCGCGGACGTGCTCTTCGTGGAGCTTGGATATCTCACGCGCGACGCTGCACGGGCGTTCCGGCCCGAAGACCTCGGCAAACTGCTCCAGAGTCTTCACCAGACGGCGCGGGGATTCATAAAAGACCATGGTCCGAGGCTCGGAAGCCAGGGACTGGAGCAGGGTCTGGCGGCCCTTTTTCTGCGGGAGGAATCCCTCGAAGCAGAAACGGTCGCAAGGCAGGCCGGAAGAAACGATGGCCGGGATGCAGGCAGTGGCACCGGGAAGCGTCTGCACCTCGATACCCTCATCCGCGCAGCTGCGTGCAAGCAGGAAGCCGGGATCCGAAATGCCCGGGGTGCCGGCATCGCTGATCAAAGCCACATTCTTGCCGGAAGCGATGATTTCCTTGATGCGGCCGGTCGTCTGATGCTCGTTGAATTTGTGGTGCGAAAGCAGTGGCTTATGCACACCGTAATGATCCAGGAGAACGGAACTTGTACGGGTATCCTCGGCCAGGATCAGATCCGCCTCCTTCAAAACCTCCACAGCCCGGAAGGTGATGTCTTCCAGGTTCCCTACCGGGGTTGGCACAATGTAAAGTTTTCCTTTCATAAAACGGGACTTATTGCTATCTTTGCACAACAAGTCGACGACAAATTTAACCAAAATGTACGCAGAAAACAATACCAAAAAGAGCGGCTGCATCGAAGTCGTATGCGGCTCTATGTTCTCCGGGAAAACAGAAGAACTAATCCGCAGGCTCCGCAGGGCCCAGTTTGCAAATCAGGTGATAGCCATTTTCAAACCTTCGGTGGACAATCGCTATTCCGATGTGGAAGTGGTTTCGCACGACTCCCACAGCATCACCAGCAAGCCCATCAAGGATGCTGCCGAGATGCTCAAGATCGGCCCCGAGGTGCAGGTCGTCGGTATTGACGAAGCGCAGTTTTTCGGAGAGAATCTTGCAGCGGTCTGCCAGGCCCTGGCCAACCGCGGAGTCCGCGTGATTGCCGCAGGCCTGGACACCGACTATCTTGGAAAGCCCTTCGGCCCCATCCCGGCCCTCATGGCCATAGCCGAAGACGTGCAGAAAGTGCACGCCATCTGCGTGAAATGCGGCGGCCTCGCCAACCATTCACACCGCCTGAGCAAGAGCCGCAAACTGGTCGTGCTCGGCGAAAAGGATATCTACGAGCCCCTCTGCCGCGAGTGCTTCAACAAAGCCCTGGCCGAAGAATAAAGCAATAATGCGGCTCTCCGCC
>CAMJJO010000162.1 GCA_946406095.1 uncultured Bacteroidales bacterium
AAGAAGTAGTCGGTGTTCTCGAAACCGAGGTTGTAGGCGATTTCCTTTATTTCTACCGAAGAATTGGTCAGGAGTTCCTTGGCCTGGTTTATCTTGACGTTGAGGATATATTTCGCCGGTGAGAAGCCGGTGTATTCCTTGAATGTGCGGCGGAAGGAAGAATAGCTGACGCAAAGGGAATCTGCAAGGTTCTTGGGGTCGATGGAGAAGAGCTGCTCGTTGATGAGGATTTTCGCGCGGGCGATCATCTTGTCGGCGTTGCTCTCGAGGAAGGATTCGTTGCGGTCGTAGAAATATGCCATCCCCAGCAGCGAACTCACCGTGCCGGAAAGAGCCTGCTGGAAGCCGGACTGCTGATTTTCCGCTATCTCGATAGCCCTCGAATACATCTCCGTCAGCTCATCGTGGAACGACACGTCCAGCAGCGGACGGGTGCGGCTGAAAAAGCCCTTCTTCACCAGATTGTCCATCTCCGGGCCGTTGAAACCTATCCAGTACTCTGTCCATCCGGTTTCTTCCAGAGGTTTGTAGTTATGCCACTCCCCGGGGAAGAGCAGGATCATATTGCCGGCTTCCACGGGTATCTTCTTCTCCCGCCCAAGAGTATCGCAGGAGAACGTTCCGCGGCCATCTGTGATATACAGAAGCTGATACTCGCTGAGAATGCGCCCCTTGCCGGTAGAGAACAGGTACCTGGTCGGGTGGTTGGACGGAGGATAAAACGCTCCGGCGGCTATTTCCTGGCGCCCGACGGAATTCACGGCAAGCCCCCATTCGAGATCGACCGTGGTAACTGCGAGGTATTTCAGGTGAATTGAGGTCATTTTTCAAAGTTTTGTGGTCGCTCCACAAAGTTATAAAAACTTTTATTATAAATACCTTTGAGAACACTATAATAATCAATTATGATCACAGAACATAAATTCCTTGCTTTTGACCTGGGCGCCACCAGCGGCCGTGCCATTGTCGGAGGCTTCTCCGACGGGCGTTTCGCAATGGAGGAGATATACCGTTTCCCCAACGGCGTGCAGGAAATCGACGGGCGTTTCCACTGGAATACCGACGAGCTTTTCGGCCATCTCAAAGCCGGCCTGAAGAAGGCCGCGGAGTTGGGCTATGAGATAGAATCGATAGGAATCGACACCTGGGGAGTGGATTTCGGCTGCATCGGAGCGGACGGCAAACTTCTAGCCTGGCCGCGTGCATACCGCGACCCTTACACCGAAGGCATCCCCGAGGAAGTCTTCGGCATCATCCCCCGCGAAGAGCTCTATGGAGTCACCGGCATCCAGATAATGAACTTCAACACTATCTTCCAGCTCTATGCTCAGAAGAAGGCAAGCTACGGGCCTATGCTCAAAGCAGATAAGATCCTGTTCATGCCGGACCTTCTGTCTTACCTGCTAACCGGGAATATGGTGTGCGAATACACCGATGCATCCACTTCCGGGATGATGAACCAGAACACCCGCCAGTTCGAGAAACCGTTCCTGGAGCGTCTGGGCATCAATACCGGAATCCTGCCGGAAATCGTTCAGCCCGGGACAAAAGTTGGAGTTTTGAAAGAGGAAATCGCCCGCGAGGCCGGTCTGCCGCAGATTCCGGTCATTGCGGTCGCAGGGCACGACACGGCATCTGCAATCGCCGCGGTTCCAGCCGCCAATCCTCATTTTGCCTACCTCAGCAGCGGCACCTGGAGCCTGATGGGTATCGAATCCCCCAAACCCCTCATTTCGGATGAGACCTGCCGCCTGAACTTTACCAACGAAGGCGGAATCGAGGGCACTACCCGCTTCCTCAAGAACATCACCGGAATGTGGCTGCTCGAGCAGAGCCGCAAGATATGGGCTTCCGAAGGCAGAAACTACAACTACGCCGAGATCGAGAAGATGGCGAACGAGGCCTCCGGCTACACGGGCACCATCGATCCGGACGATCCCAGCCTGGCCAATCCCGGCAATATGCCGAAGGCCATCAGCAAACTCCTGTGGGAGTCGAACCAGCCCATCCCTGTCAACGACGCCGAGATGATCCGCTGTATCTACTGCAGCCTTGCCAAGAAGTATCACGAGGTGCTTGAAATCCTGCGTGCGCAGGCGTCCTTCACAATCGACACCCTGCATGTGATCGGCGGTGGATCGGCGAACGACACCATGAGCCGCCTCACCGCTCAGGCCACCGGCGTAAAGGTGGTGGCAGGCCCCACCGAGGCCACCGCGATCGGCAACCTGATGATGCAGGCCAAGGCCGCGGGTATAGTGAAAGACCGTTGGGAGATGCGGGAGATTATTTCCAGAGAATTCAAAGTTAAAACATTCCAGATATGAAAGAAGCAAACATCCTGAGCGCCTACGCAAACGCGAAAGAGCGCTACGCTGCGATTGGTGTGGATACCGACAAGGCAATCGCCGAACTTGAGAAGCAGCAGATTTCCCTACATTGCTGGCAGACCGACGATGTTATGGGATTCGAAAGTAAAGCCGGTCTTTCCGGAGGCATCCAGACCACCGGTAACTATCCCGGCCGCGCCCGCAACATCGATGAGGTGCGTGCAGACCTCGAATTCGTGAAGACCCTTCTCGCCGGCAATCACCGCGTGAACCTCCACGAGATCTACGGAGACTTCGGCGGCAAGTTCGTCGATCGTAATGAAGTCGGCGTAGAGCATTTCCAGAGCTGGATCGACTGGGCGAAGGCCAACAACTTCAAGCTGGACTTCAACTCCACTTCATTCGGCCATCCCAAGAGCGGAGATCTTTCTCTCGCCAACCCCGACAAGGCCATCCGCGATTTCTGGATCGACCATACCATCCGCTGCCGCAAGATCGCGGACGCTATGGGCAAGGCCCAGAACGACCCCTGCATAATGAACATCTGGGTGCACGACGGCCAGAAGGATTACACCGTCAACCGCAAGAAGTACCGCGAGATCCTTGCCGAGTCCCTCGACACCATCCTGAAGGAGGATATGCCCGGCATGAAGAGCTGCGTCGAGGCGAAACTCTTCGGCATCGGCCTGGAGAGCTACACCGTCGGTTCGATGGATTTCTTCGAAGGCTACTGCGCATCCCGCAAGGTCATCTACACCCTCGACACCGGCCACTACGAGCCCACCGAGAATGTTGCGGACAAAGTCAGCTCCCTGCTGCTTTATGTGCCTGAGCTGATGCTCCACGTGAGCCGTCCCGTCCGCTGGGATTCCGACCACGTGACCATTATGAACGATATGACCCTGGACTTCTTCAAGGAGCTCGTGCGTGCAGACGGTCTGCACCGCGCACACGTAGGCCTCGACTACTTCGACGCCTCCATCAACCGCATCGGCGCCTACATCATCGGCACCCGTGCTACGCAGAAGTGCATCCTCAGCGCCCTGCTCGAACCCCTCGCAAAGCTCCGCGAATACGAGGCAGAAGGCAAGGGCTTCCAGAAGCTCGCCCTCCTCGAGGAGGCCAAGACCCTGCCTTTCGGCGCAGTGTTCGATTACTTCAACTTCAAGAACG
>CAMJJO010000163.1 GCA_946406095.1 uncultured Bacteroidales bacterium
GGCTGGCGGGCTTTTTTTATACCTCGGTAGCTCCTTCGAACTCCTTCAGGAAACGGAGATCGTTCTCGAAATAGTGGCGTAGGTCGTTCACCTGCCACTTGAGCATCGCAATTCGTTCGATGCCCATGCCGAAGGCGAATCCGCTGTATTTCTTGCTGTCGATTCCGGAGGCTTCCAGCACGTTGGGATCCACCATTCCGCAGCCGAGAATCTCCAGCCAGCCGGTGCCCTTGCAGATGTTGCATCCCTTTCCGTGGCAGATGTTGCAGCTCACGTCCACCTCTGCCGAAGGCTCGGTAAAGGGGAAGAAGGACGGGCGCATGCGGATCTGTGCATCGGCGCCGAACATCTCGCGGGCGAAGAGCAGGATGGCCTGCTTGAGGTCCGCAAAGGTGACGTTCTCATCTATATAGAGGCCTTCCACCTGATGGAAGATGCAGTGGGCGCGCGCGGAAATCGCTTCGTTGCGGAACACGCGTCCGGGGCAGATCACGCGGATCGGGAGGGGATATTTCTCCATCGTACGCACCTGCACGGAGGATGTGTGGGTGCGGAGAAGCAGCGGGTTGAGGTGCCCTGCGGAGACGAAGAAAGTGTCCTGCATGTCGCGGGCGGGGTGGTTCGGAGGGAAGTTTAGGGCCTCGAACACGTGGTAGTCGTCTTCGATTTCAGGGCCTTCCGCCACGTCGTATCCGAACTTGCGGAAGATATCCACTATCTGCTGGCGCACTATGCTCACGGGATGGCGGCTGCCGAGCTCATACTGCTCTCCGGGAAGGGAGAGATCGTCCCCGCTCCCCTCGGCGGCATCGGAAGCCTGTGCGCTGGAGCGCAGTTCTTCGATCTTGGCCAGCGCGGCCTGCTTGAGCTCGTTCAGGGGGCGGCCGAAAGCACGTTTCTGATCCCCGTCCACGCTGCGGAACTCCTCGAAGAGCGCCGTGATTTCTCCTTTCTTGCCCAGGAAACGCACGCGCGCTTCTTCCACTTCTTTCTCTGTCTTGCATTTGAGGGCGTTCAACTCGCCGAACACCTTCTCTATAATTTCGATTGTCATAGTCTTATTTCTTTTTCTCCCTCTTGGCAGCCCTCACGTCCCGGTTCTTTTTGGCCCTGGCGGCTCCCTGTTTGAGATATTTCTTCCACTGCTCCTCGTCCAGAACCTTCTGGAACGCGTTATAAGTGTTCTCTTCCCATTTATCCGAGATGATCTGATAGAGATCGTAGTTCTCGACTTTATTGGCGGCGAGCGCGCGGCTCTCTTCCATCAAGGAAGTATAGTTGTGGGTGAGGATGGAATCCACGTAAAAGGTCTGCCAGACCTCGAGGTTAAGGCTCTCTTCGTATTTGAGAACCATCTGTTCGATATTCTCGCGTATTTTTTTCTCTTCCTGCTCCGGAGTCATTTGCTGCTGCTGCGCTTTGGCGAGCACGGATGCCAGCAGGCAGGCGAGAACGATGAGTATGCGCTTTGTTTTCATAACTTGCAAAAATAATCAATATATTTGTAACAAAGTATCATTCAAAGTATGAAAGTACAATCATTGTGCCTTGCGGCCCTTGCCGCAATCCTTCTCGCCGGGGCCCGCGCAGAGGCCTGTACCAATGTTATCATCACCCGCGGTGCCAGCGCGGACGGGTCCTGCATGGTGTCTTATGCGGCGGATTCCCACGTGCTCTACGGGGAGCTGTATTTCACTCCTGCCGGCCGTTTCCGCAAGGGTGCGAAGCTGGATATCATCGAGTGGGACACCTACAAACCCCTCGGGCAGATCCATCAGATCCCACGCACCTACAAGACCGTGGGGAACATGAACGAGAAGCAGCTGATAATCGGCGAAACCACCTGGGGCGGGCGTGAGGAGCAGGCCGACTCCACCGGCATAATGGATTATGGCTCACTGATTTACGTTACCCTCCAAAGGGCTGCCACCGCCCGTGCCGCTATCGACACCATTGTTTCCCTCGCAAACCGCTACGGCTATCCTTCCGAGGGCGAAACCTTCTCCATCGCCGACAAGGACGAGGCCTGGATAATGGACATCGTGGGCAAGGGCCCGGACAACAAGGGCATAGTGTGGGTGGCCCGCCGCATTCCGGACGGATATATCTGCTCGCATGCAAATCAGGCACGCATCACCCGCTTCCCCCTGAACGACCCCGAGAACTGCCTCTATGCGCCGGACGTGATTTCCTTCGCCCGCGAAAAGGGTTGGTTCAGCGGTGCGGATGAGGACTTCTCCTTCCGGGATGCCTACAATCCCCTCGATTTCGGCGGGGCCCGCGGTTGCGACGGCCGTGCCTGGAGTGCCTTCAACACCCTTTGCGACGGGGTTTTCGTGTGGGAAGAGAATGGAGTGGAGATTTCCCGTCCCGCCCTGGACTGGACGGAATACATCCTCGGGCACGACCTGACCGGAGAGATGCCGCTGTTTGTGAAGCCCTCCCGCAAGATTACCGCGAAGGACGTGGCGGATGTGATGAGAGACCACTTCGAGGGCACTCCGCTGGATATGACCCAGGACATCGGTGCGGGCGGAAACGCCCTTCCTTACCGCTGGCGTCCGATGCACTTCTGGTGGAATGGGAAGGAGTATGCCAACGAGCGTGCCATCGCCACCCAACAGACTGGTTTCTGGTTCGTCGCGCAAGCACGCGGCTGGTTGCCGGACGAGGTCGGGGCCCTGGTATGGTTTGGCACCGACGACGCTGCAACATCCTATCTTACACCTATTTATGTGGCCACCAAGCAGGTGCCCGAATGCCTCCGCGTAGGCAATGGCGACATGCTGCATTATTCGCCCACCTCGCAGTTCTGGATCAGCAACCGCATAGCTCAGGCATGCTATAAGATGTATAACCAGATGGCCCCGACGGTGCGTTGTGCGATCGATTCCTTCGAGCAGGAGCAGATGATGGGCGAGGTACCCTCGATGGATGAGAAACTGGCGAAGCTGGTTTCCCGCGGAAGGCTGCGCAAAGCCCGCCGCCTAATGACGAAATACACCATTGGCACTGCCCAGGCCCAGTTTGAAAAGTGGGTCAAACTTGAAGAACTGCTCTTGCTTAAGTATCTAGATGGCAATATCAAAGCCCAGAACGAAGACGGCTCCTTCGTTTGCAGCGAATACCACTCCGGCACACCCAAGGGCATCAAGAATGTCCCCTATGTCGAAGCCTGGCGCAAAGCCGTCGCAGAATCCGAACACGGGAAGGTGTTGGAAGTTAGATAATAATTCGTATATTTGCAGTCCCAATTGCCGAAAGGGGTTGGGAATGGTTCAGCAAAAGACCTTCCGGTGGGGTGGGTGAGTGGCTGAAACCAGCAGTTTGCTAAACTGCCGTACGGGTAACCGTACCACGAGTTCGAATCTCGTCCCCACCGCCCAGAGCAATCAATTGCAGGTGCCGCACGCAAGTGCGGCATTTTGTATGCAGTAGAGGCCGCGTAAGCTCGCTTACATGCGGCCTCTACTGCATACAAAGGCGTTCT
>CAMJJO010000164.1 GCA_946406095.1 uncultured Bacteroidales bacterium
CTGTGCCAGCTGATGAAAGAATGCAAGGCTGAGGCCGATGCTGCCGGGCACAATGTGAATTACGCCATCTTCGACTACGACAATACCACGGTCCTGCAGGATGTGGAGCTTGCCTGCACGGCTTGGCAGATAGAGAATCTCCGTTTCAAGTTTACGCCGGACCAGGTGGAGGGCCTCTTTTCCTATAGCATCCCGGACACCGACAAAGCCCTCACCGGAATAGATGTGGAAGGCATCAGTTCAAAGATGCTCATAGCCGACATCGCTTCCGACTACCGCACCCTGATGGATGCCGCCGGAGTGAATTGCGGTTGGGAGCTTAATGCGGAGCAACTTGCCAAACTTCAGCAGATGCCCGAATTCCTGGATATCCGCGCAAAAATATGGTGTCTTTACGAAGGGCTGTTCTTCACCTTCAGCTACCACGAGAGTTTCCCCGTGCTGATGGGCATGTTCTATGGCATGAGCTATCCCGAAGTGGATGCCCTGATGAAAGAAGGCATCGCCGCACAGGTGGCCAAGGGGCGCCTCGGAAATGTTGTCTGGGAAAGCCCGGAGATGGGTCAGGCCGGAAAAGTCTCATACGTCATACCCGACGGCCTCGCACTCAGCCAGGAGATGCGCAACCTCTACAAGGCCCTTCCCGAGAACGGCATCGACGTGTACGTCTATTCAGCTTCGATGGAGGCGGTTGTAGAAGCCATGGCCTGCGACCCGAAGTATCTGGGCCTGGATACCTCCCAGGTATTTTCTCTCCGTCTGGTGAAGGGTGAATCGTGGCTCATCTCGCAGGATTATCTGCCCGGCTATGTGCAGCCCTACAAAACCGGCAAGACGGAAGCCATCCGCACCTACACGACTCCCAAATACGACGGCCGCGATCCTGTTCTCGTGGGCGGCGACAGCAACGGAGATTACTCCATGCTCACATCCTTCCCCGGCATGCGTGTAGGCCTGATCATAGACAAGGGCCAGACCGAGCCAGGCATAGGCGACCTTCGCAAGCTGGCTCTGGACGCCGAAGCAGGAGGTGCTCCAAGCAAATATGTGCTTCAGCGCAGGGGCGATCCCGAACCGAAGTTCAGCCGCAAGTAAAATAATGAGGGCGCTCAAGCGAGCGTCCTCATTGCATTCAGAACGGCCAGGACCGTCACGCCCACATCGGCGAAGACCGCCAGCCACATAGGAGCCAGGCCGATTGCAGCCAGCACGAGCACCACCATTTTCACTATTATTGCGAACCAGATGTTCTGGCGGGCGATGCCAACAGTCCTGCGGGCGATCTTCACCGCGGCAGCAATCTTTCCGGGATCGTCATCCATCAGCACTACATCCGCCGCCTCGATCGCGGCATCGGAACCAAGGGCTCCCATGGCTATTCCGACATCCGCCCGGGCAAGCACCGGCGCATCGTTTATGCCGTCGCCCACAAAGGCCACCGTCCCCTGTTTGGAGGAGAGAATCTTCTCCATTTCAGCCACTTTCCCGTCCGGCAGAAGATCCGCCCGGAACTCATCCAGACCAAGCTCCGCAGCCACGGACGATGCCACCTTGGCGCTGTCGCCGGTCAGCATCATAGCCTTCCCGACACCGGCATCCTTCAGCGCTTTCAGGGCCTCTTTTGCGCCGCTCTTCACCCTGTCGGAGATCACTATATGGCCGGCATAGACGCCGTCTATAGACACATGCACGACCGTGCCGGAGTGCTCTCCCCTGCCACACTCATGCACCTCTATTCCAAGATCTTCCATGAGTTTCAGGTTACCTGCGCACACGGTCTGGCCATTCACACGGGCCTTAACGCCCTTACCGGCCACTTCCTCTATATCCGCCACTTCGCACTCATCCTTCTCATCGGCATAAGCCCTGCGCAGCGCCTCGGCGATGGGATGGGTGGAGAGCCTTTCCACGTGTGCTGCCAGATGCAGCAAGTCCCTCTCCCCTATCATCTCCGGATGCACCGCGGTCACCTCGAACACGCCCTCTGTCAGAGTGCCGGTCTTGTCAAACACCACGGTATTGAGCCTCGAGAGCGCCTCGAGCCAGTTGGATCCCTTCACAAGGATGCCCTTGCGGGATGCTCCACCTATGCCCCCGAAGAAGCTCAGCGGCACCGATATCACCAGTGCGCAGGGGCAGGACACGATCAGGAACGTGAGTGCACGGTAGAGCCAGGTGGCAAAACTTCCTCCGAAGAACACTGGAGGAATGACTGCCAGCAGCACTGCGGCGCCTACAACTATTGGCGTATATACCTTGGCAAAGCGGGTAATGAAGGATTCGCTCTTCGACTTATGGTCGGCAGCGTGTTCCACGAGTTCCAGTATGCGGCTGGCGGTGGATTCCCCGAACACCTTCTCCACTTTCACTCGCAGCACACCGCTCAAATTGATGCATCCAGAGGCAATAGGATCCCCTTCAGAAACGCCTCTGGGCACGCTTTCGCCTGTAAGCGCCTTTGTGTCCAGTGAGGACCTGCCCTCTATGACCGTGCCGTCCAATGGCACTCTCTCCCCGGGTTTTACGACGATGACATCGCCTACCCGCACATCTTCAGGGCGGACTGTCTTAAGCCCCTCCTCCGTCTCCAGGTTGGCACTGTCCGGCCGGATGTCCATCAAAGCGGATATGCTCTTGCGGCTGCGCCCCTCGGCGATGCCCTCGAAGAGCTCTCCGAGCTGGAAGAAAAGCATTACGAAGACCGCCTCCGGAAACTGGCTCTGCGCACCGGGAAGAAAACCGATGGCGAGGGCTCCCAGAGTCGCGACCCCCATCAGGAAATCTTCATCCAGGGCCTCCCCTTCCAGCAGCTTTTCTGCGCCCTCGCAGAGGGTTTCCCAACCAACTATCAGATAAGGTATGAGGTAAATCAGCAGGTACTGCCATGTCTTCCACGCCGTGTGTTTTTCAATAAAGATGCAACCGACAAGCAGGACGGCCGCGGCCACCAGTTTGATGATAGTCTCCCGAAGCTCGTGGTCTTCGTGATGATGCTCGTGATTATGTTCGTGATGTTCGTGTGCCATAAGCGTTTTGTTTTCTGACAGCGAATTTAAGGCATTCTGCGCAGGGTTCTGGCGGGGCTCATAATAAATGATGATTGACCATTGGAAAACTTGTTGATAAATAGCTGAAAAATATATGTTTGAATATCAAAAAAAAGTCTATATTTGCGCGGAATTCGAAAAAAAACTGGTACTATGTTTTGGACACTCGAACTAGCCAGCAGCCTGGACGATGCTCCATGGCCGGCAACAAAAGATGAACTTATAGACTACGCAAACCGCTCCGGCGCCCCCGAAGAGGTTATAGAAAACCTGCAGGAACTTGAAGACGACGGCGAGATCTACGAAACCATCGAAGACATCTGGCCCGACTATCCCACCAAAGAAGACTTTTTCTTTAACGAGGAGGAATATTGATTTGATAATCAAATAGTTAGCCTTTTAGCCCGTTTCTTATTGAGCG
>CAMJJO010000165.1 GCA_946406095.1 uncultured Bacteroidales bacterium
TGCTTCCCCGCAGCCATCCTGCAGCCTCCGTTCTTCAATCCGGATGCGGATGAGCCAGTCAACTACGGCGCAATCGGAGTGGTCATAGGCCACGAAATGAGCCACGGCTTCGACGACCAGGGCCGCCTCTTCGACAAGGACGGCAACATGATCAACTGGTGGACCGACGAGGACGATGCCAAGTTCCGTGCAAAGGCGGAGGTGCTCGCAGCCCAGTTCGACGCAGTCGAGATCCTGCCCGGAGTGCACGCCAACGGCCACTTCACCCTCGGTGAGAACATCGGCGACCACGGCGGACTCAGCATCGCCTACACCGCCATGGAGAATGCCCTGAAAGGCAAGAAGACCGAGCTGATCGACGGCTTCACCCCCGCCCAGCGCTTCTATATCGGCTATGCCACCGTCTGGGCACAGAACATCACCGACGAAGAGAAGGCGCGCCTGACAAACGTCGACCCTCACTCCCTTGCCGAGAACAGGGTGAACGTGTCGCTGCGCAACTTCGAGACCTTCTTCGAGGCCTTCGGCATCAAGGAAGGAGATCCCATGTTCCGTCCCGAAGCAGAGCGTGTCCACATCTGGTAGTTTCATAGCATCCAGACTCCGTTTCAAGGGGAGGCTGGCAGTGATTTCCATCGCTGTCTCCTTTTTTGTGATAGTACTCTCCCTCGCCATCTCCTCCGGATTCCGGAAAGAGATCCGCGGGGGAGTGTCTTCGCTCACCGGCGACATCCAGCTCACCTCCCCATCTTCCAACAACTACAGCAGCGACGTCTGCATCAACGCCGATCCCGGGTTCATGGAGGCTCTCCGCGCCCGCAAGGGGGTCGAGGCCGTCACTCCGGCCATCTATCGCGCCGGCATAATCCAGAACGGCGAAGACTTGCAGGGAGTGCTCTTCAAGGCAGTTCCTTCGAACGACAGCATCCCCCTTCAGATCAGCATCCCCCGCAGCCTGGCACGCACCCTCCGCATTTCCGAAGGGGACCAGGTGCGCGGGTATTTCATCGGGGAGAGGGTGCAGGTGCGCAAATTCACCGTCCGAAGCATCTACGAGGGCCTTGCAGACAATTCCGGCAGCCCCGTGGTGCTGGCATCATTCGAGGATATCCGCCGGGTGAACGGATGGGAAGAAGGGAAGGCATCCGCCCTGGAAATCACCCTTTCCGAGCGCTTCCGGGAGAGGGGGGCGCAGAAGCAGAAGGCGGTGGAACTGGCCGGCTTCGCCTATGGCAGCAGGGAGGATGACGACGATCCCACCCTCGCCGTGGCATCTGCCGACAAATACTACAACCTCTTCGACTGGCTGGACCTCATCGACTTCAACGTCCTGGTCATCCTGATACTGATGGTCCTGGTGGCGGGCTTCAACATGATCTCCGGCCTGCTCATCTTCCTCTTCCGCAACATCTCCACCATAGGCACCCTGAAGGCCCTCGGGATGGGGGACCGCGGCATCGCCGGGGTGTTCCTGCGGGTGTCCGCCAAGGCGGTGCTGAAGGGTATGCTGCTGGGCAATGCTCTGGCGCTTCTCTTCTGCCTGGTGCAGGGCCTGACTCATTTCATCCGCCTCAATCCGGACAATTACTTTGTCTCTTTCGTGCCTGTGAACGTGGACTGGCTGCAGATACTGGGGGTGAATGCCATCGCCTTCGCAGCCATTATGCTGCTTCTGCTGATTCCGTCCCTGTTCATAGCCAAGGTGGATCCGGCAGACACCGTCCGGGTGAAGTGACAAATTTTTACTAAATTTGCAGACTATGTCAATGCTTTCCAGAATGTGGTTCCCTGCAGCGGTGGTGTCCCTCGCCATCGCCGCCACCGTGGCAACCACCGATCCCGTGGAAAGCACATACACCGTTGCCTATCATTCCGAGGCCTCCTCTCCCCTCCAGGACACCGTCAAATATCCCCTCGGCGCCTACAAACTCCGCCGGCGCGGCAACTTCGACGCCGCATCCCTCCCCGACAGCGTGCTGAAGGCCCTTGGCATCACCCTGACCTTCGACGAAGACGACACCATCCCCCGCATATTCGCCAGGGATACCATGGTGGTCCCGGATTCCCTCCGGGAGATAGATCCCTTCCGCTACAAGTACTACGTCGCCCTGATAGATTCCCTCACGCACAGGATAGTCAGCGACTCCCTGCGCAAGTCTTACGACAGCCTGATGGTGGCGCTGGATACCCTCCAGGCCCGTCTGGACTCCGCCGACCGCTATATGCTGGACTCCCTCTACTACCGGGATTCCACCATCCGCGCCCGGGAGGCCTTCCTTGCCTGGTACAACGGCCTCAGCAAGGAGGAGCGCAAGAAATACGACTACGAGCAGAAGGTCAAGCGCAAGATGGCGATTGCCGATTCCCTCAAAACCATCAAGGAAGAGAAGCAGGCAATTAGGGACAGTATCCGGGAGAATACTCCCCGGGTGCTGATGACTTTCGCAATTCCGGATTCCCTTCAATACAAGCGCATCATCACCTGGCCCGTGGACCAGGACTTCCACGACGTGAAGGCCCGGGTGCCGGACACCACCTACAACCACTACTTCTACGATTATGCCTTCCGACGCGAAGACGTGAACGCCACCTGGCTGGGAGTGGCCGGATCCCCGGTGCAGACCTACAATTATTTCAAGCGCAGCTTTGGAGAGAGCCCTGATTTCTTTGCGCCCTACGAGCCCTGGACCTTCTCTGCCCGGAACATGCCAATGTTCAATACCAAGACTCCCTACACGGAGCTGGCCTATTGGGGCACGCTGATGGCCGGGGACGAGAAGGAATCGGACAATCTGCATATCTTCACCACCCAGAATATCCTGCCGGAGTGGAACTTCTCCCTGCTTTACGACCGCTGGGGCGGCGGCGGGATGCTGAATTCCGAAACGACCAAAAACAAAACCACGGCGGTAGGCACAAACTACCTCGGCGAGCGCTATCTGATGCACGCGGGGCTGATTACCAACAGGATAATCCGCAGCGAAAACGGCGGCCTGGTGGATGTCGCCGATGTGCGGGACACCACCATAGACGCCAGGGAGATGCGTGTGACTCTGGCCAAGGCGAATTCCGAAACACGCAAGCGCACCCTCTTCCTGAACCAGCAATACCGCATCCCCTTCACCTTCATCAACGACTGGAGGATGAAGCGGGATTCCACCTTCGTCCCCGATTCCACCGAAGACATCACCACCGCGTTCATAGGGCACAGCACGGAATGGACCCGTTACAGCCGGCTTTATACCGACAACATCTCCACCTCGGACGTGGTCGGCCGGGCTTTGTATGATGATGTATTCAATTACCACCCCACCGCATCCAAAGATACCCTGGGCCTTACGGATCTGGACAACAAAATCTTCATCCGCCTCCAGCCATGGGCAGCTGAAGCTGCGGTTTCCAAGCTGGACGTGGGGATAGGGGACAAGTTGCAGACCTATTTCGACAGCACTGCTACCGGGCACCG
>CAMJJO010000166.1 GCA_946406095.1 uncultured Bacteroidales bacterium
TCGATGCTGGCGGTGCCGCTGATGTAGACGTGATCCTTCACCAGGACACCGCGCTCGAACGCAACGCCATATTCGTGAGTCGGACTCAGATGCGAAAGGGCCTTGAGATAGGTTTTGTCTGCTTCGCAGATACCCGGCTGAGTAAGGAAATCTATCGCCACCACGGCAGACCGGCATTCGTTGGCCCCGCCGATTCCAGTGCTGGCAATGTAGTGAGTATCAAAGCTTAAGCCCTCTTCTGCAAACACATCGTTACGCGCCTTCACCAGGCCGGCGTAGTTGGAGTCGATGTCCCGCACGTAGATCCAGGTGCGGACGCATTGGGTCTTGAGTTCGAGGCCGAGGGGCTTGATGATAGCCAGATATTTGTCGAACAGCAGCCGGCTCTGCTCGTAGCTGGTCTTGCCGGCGGCTTCCTCTTCTGTAAGGCGCAGGCTGTGGAACAGGTACTTGTCCGCTTCGGAAGATGTGCGCACGAGTGCGGCGATGCGGCTGCCGTCAAGCGGCGGCTGTTCCACAACGGAGATTCGGCTGTAGAGGGGGTGCCGGGTGCTCCGCGTTGCTTCGCAACCCGTTCCGGGAAAATGCTGCACACCCGGCACCTCCTCTACAGCATCCAATGTCAACCGATTATGCAGCGCGGCAGCCTGATTCTGCGCATCGCTGAGGAAGAATCGCACATACACCGGACGGCGCCCGGCCACCTCTTCCGCGGCCAGGAACTCCCCCATCTGCCTGACAACACTCTCCAACGCCCCGGCAAAATCACCCGCCGCCTCCGGCTTAATAATCTTGTAATTATCCATCTCAACAAATATACGGAATTCCCCCCACACCACCAATCCCCATTTCTTATGACCTTCCCCGAAAATGTTCGGAATTGGGGAAGGTCCAGGGCAAAAGAGCGATACCTTCCCCAATTTTGTACAAGGTGGAACTTTAGGCCGGGGACCTTGAACAACAGAACCCTATAGAAAGCCGAATCGCGTACAAAGTCCGGCACATACAATTCCACCTTGTACAGAATGATAGATTGGAGACCAGGGTTTGTTCCGATCAAACTGGTAACAATTGACTTAAAAATTACTATGTGGCTGGTAATCAATGACTTCCCGAAAAACAAATCGGCGAATTTGACCGATTTGTTTTCAGCAAAAGACTGTTAATCAGCAAGTTATCCACCAGGAGTCATTTGTTCCGCAGGTACTCATCGATGGCGGCAGCGGCGCGGCGGCCGGCTCCCATAGCGAGAATGACGGTGGCGGCACCGGTGACGGCATCACCGCCGGCAAATACGCCGGGCCGCGTGGTGGCACCGGCCTCATCGGCCACCAAGCCACCGCGACGGGTAGTCTCCAGGCCGGGAGTGGTGCGGGCGATCAGCGGATTGGGCGAGGTGCCGAGGGCCATGATCACGGTCTCGGTAGGAATCTCGAACTCGGATCCGGGAATCACCACGGGGCTGCGGCGGCCACTTTCATCCGGCTCGCCCAGCTCCATCCGCACGCACTTCAGCGCACGCACCCAGCCGCGCTCGTCCCCCAGAATCTCCACTGGATTCGTAAGCATCTGGAAATCGATACCTTCCTCCTTGGCGTGATGCACTTCCTCCTTGCGGGCAGGAAGTTCCACCTCGGTACGACGGTAAACTATGGTGGTATCCGCTCCGAGGCGCAGGGCCGTGCGGGCGGCATCCATCGCAACGTTACCCCCTCCTACCACGCAGACCTTGCCGCCGGCATGGATGGGGGTGCGATAATCCTCGCGGAAAGCCTTCATCAGGTTATTGCGGGTGAGGAATTCGTTGGCGGAGAAGACCCCGTTCAGGTTCTCGCCGGGGATGCCCATGAATTTGGGAAGGCCTGCCCCGGTGCCCACGAACACCGCCTCGAAGCCCTCGTCGTCCATCAGGGAGTCGATGGTGACGGTGCGGCCGATGATGACGTCGGTCTCGATCTTCACTCCCAGGGCGCGGACCGCATCCAGCTCCCGCTTGAGAACCTTCTCCTTGGGGAGACGGAACTCGGGGATGCCGTATTCCAGCACGCCGCCGGCCTTATGGAGCGCCTCGAAGATGGTCACGTCGTAGCCGGCTTTCGCCAGATCGGAAGCGCACGCCAACCCCGCCGGCCCGCTGCCGATAATCGCCACCTTACGGGGCCCTGTAGTTGCTGGGCTGGAAATGCGAGCGGAGGCGGCGGTGTCCGCTTCGGACGCCCTATCCGCACTCCAATCCGCGACGAAACGTTCGAGTTTGCCTATCGACACCGGCTCGAACTTGACACCAAGAACGCAGCTACCCTCGCACTGAGTCTCCTGAGGGCACACGCGGCCGCAGACGGCCGGCAGCGAAGAATCCTCCGCAATCTTGGCGGCGGCACCGGCGAAATCCCCGGCAGCAACCCGCTCGATGAAATCCGGAATTTTCACACCCACCGGGCAGGCAGCAACGCAGCGCGGATTCTTGCAATGCAGGCAGCGGGAAGCCTCCAGCATCGCCTCTTCTTTATTATATCCGTAGCAAACCTCATCGAAATTGTGCGCACGCACCTTCGGATCCTGCTCGCGCACGGGAACACGCGGAATTCTATTTGCCATTTGCGAGGCCCTCCTCGGCCTTATACTGGGCGGAACGCCTCATAGCTTCGTCGAAATCTACCAGATAACCATCGAACTCGGGGCCGTCCACGCAAGCGAACTTGGTGACTCCGCCGACACTCAGCCGGCAGGCCCCGCACATCCCGGTGCCATCCACCATCAAAGTGTTCATACTCACCCAGATAGGGATGCCCAGCTTCTTGCAGGTCAGCACCGAAAACTTCATCATTATCATGGGGCCGATCGCCACCGCCCGGGTGTAGGACCTGCCTTCTGCCACCAGAGCCTCGAGGCGCGCCGTGCCCACTCCCTTGAAACCATAGGAGCCGTCGTCCGTGCACATATAGAGGTTATCCACCACGGGCTTGAACTCCTCCTCGTAGATGAGCAGGTCCTTGGTGCGCGCGCCGATGATCACGTCCACTGGAACCCCGTGCTCGTGCAGCCATTTGGCCTGGGGATAGACGGGCGCGGTGCCGAGGCCTCCGGCGATGAAAACCACGCGCTGGGCACGCAGCTCCTCCGGGCTCATTTTCACGAACTCCGAAGGATTCCCGAGGGGCCCCGCCACGTCGGCGAAGCTGTCCCCAGCCTCGAAGTCATTCACCATACTGCGGGTGGATGCGCCGATGGGCTGGATTACTATGGTGACGGTGCCGGCGGCACGGTCGTAATCGCTGATTGTCAGCGGAATGCGCTCCCCGGGCTCATCTGCACGCACGATCAGGAACTGCCCCGGAAGGGCGGCCTTTGCGATGCGCGGAGCCTCCACCACCATCTTGCAGATGGTCGGGTTCAGCATTTTCTTTTCTAGGATCTTGAACATGGACCTGTGGTTTAAGGTATTCAAAGATACAAAA
>CAMJJO010000167.1 GCA_946406095.1 uncultured Bacteroidales bacterium
GCCCCGGCACCCGAGCCGGCAAAAAAGCGGGCATCGAGGGCCAAGGCCGTGATGTCCGGGCTGCTGGCAGGCGAAGATGCTGCGGCCGGGGAATCACCTGACGGAGCATTCTCCCGTACAGGGTTGCGAAGCAACGCGGAGGCAGGTGATCCCCCCGCCGCAGACCAACTCCCCTCCGATGATACAATCCGCGAAAAATGGCCCGAACTTGTAAAAGAGTGCGCTGATGGCAAGCCTCGCCTCGAGAATGCCCTTTCGAACGCCGCCTTGAGTTTCGAGGATGGTGACGGCTATAAGACCGTATATTTTGAGGTGACCAACGAAGCCCAGAAGAAATGGATAGAAAATGGTCTGCTCCGCACTATGGAGAACAGTTTCGCCCGAATCCTCGGAAGCGGGAAGGTGCGTCTGGGCATCACGGTGAAACCGTCTGAAGAAATAGAGAAAAAAGTCTATATGCCTGCCGAAAAGGCACAAGAATTGATGAACAGCAACCCCGAGGTCCTGCATCTTGTCAAGGATCTGGGCCTCGATGCCAATTAGAACAATATGAAACTTCGTTGCGAAAACCTTGTTAAGAAATATGGCGTCCGCACCGTCGTGAAGGGCGTTTCGATGGAGGTAAACCAAGGCGAAATCGTCGGTTTCCTCGGCCCGAACGGCGCCGGCAAGACCACCAGCTTCTATATGATTACCGGGCAGATAGTCCCGAATGAGGGGCGCATCTTCCTGGATGACGAAGAACTCACCGGGCTGCCCATGTATAAGCGTGCCCAGAAAGGTGTGGGTTATCTTCCGCAGGAAGCATCCGTTTTCCGCCGTATGAGTGTCGAGGATAATATCCTTTCCGTTATGGAGATGACTGGAATGCACAAGGCCGAGAGGCTGGAACGGATGGAGCGGCTGATCGATGAATTCAACCTCTCGAAAGTCCGCAAGAGCCTGGGTATCCAGCTCTCCGGAGGTGAGCGGCGCCGCTGTGAGATTGCACGCGCGCTTGCCATCGACCCCAAGTTCATACTGCTGGACGAACCCTTCGCCGGAGTGGACCCGATTGCCGTTGAAGACATCCAATACATCATCGCAAAACTGAAATACCGCAATATCGGAGTCATCATCACCGACCACAACGTGGGTGAAACCCTGGCAATCACGGACCGCGCCTATCTCCTCTACGAAGGCACCATTCTGCAGCAGGGCACACCGGAATCTCTCGCCGGGGATGAAGACGTCCGCACTAAATACCTTGGCTCCGGCTTCGTGCTGAAGCGTTCCGTCTCGGTGGAGAGGGCTCAGAGGGAGCATGAGGAGCTGTTGAAAAAGGAGAAAGAACTATGAAAATTCTGGTAATAGACGACGAGCGTGCGATACGCAATTCGCTCAAGGAGATACTCGCCGACGAAGGCTATGACGTGGATCTGGCAGAAGACGGCGCACAGGGGATAGACCTTTTGTCCAAAGGGCACTACGACGTGGTGTTCTGCGACATCAAGATGCCCGTGAAAGATGGCAACGAGGTGCTGGATTTCGTGCGCGATGAGGGAATCGATTCCGCGATGGTGATGATTACGGGCCACGGAGACCTGGACACCGCCATCGACTGCATAAAGCGCGGGGCGTTCGACTATATCCCCAAGCCTCTCGATCTCAACCGCATCCTCATAACCGTAAAGAATGCTTCTGAACGCACCACCCTCGTGAAGGACAACAAGGTGCTGAAGAAGAAGGTTTACGGGCAGCAGATGGTGGGCTCTTCCGCCGCTTTGCAGCAGATAAGGGATATGATCGCGAAGGTGGCTCCCACCGATGCGCGGGTGTTGATCACCGGAGCCAACGGCACCGGCAAGGAACTCGTTGCGCGCAGCCTTCATCAGCAGAGCGAACGCAGTGCAATGCCTTATATCGAAGTGAACTGCGCCGCCATCCCTTCCGAGCTGATAGAGAGCGAGTTGTTCGGGCACGAGAAGGGTTCTTTCACATCTGCCATCAAGCAGCATAAGGGCAAGTTCGAGCAGGCCGATGGCGGCACCCTATTCCTCGACGAGATAGGGGATATGTCGCTGGCCGCCCAGGCAAAGGTGCTGCGAGTGCTGCAAGAGAAAAAGCTCTCCCGCGTGGGCTCCGACAAGGATATCCAGGTGGATGTGCGCGTGATAGCCGCAACCAACAAAGACCTGTTGAAGGAAATTGAGGAGAAGCGTTTCCGCGAAGACCTTTACCATCGCCTGAGTGTCATCCTCATCAAAGTTCCTACCCTGGACGAGCGTAAGGAGGATATCCCCGAGCTGGTGAAGTATTTCGTGGAGCAGATCTGCTCCGAGAACGGCAAGAGCGTGGTGGCCTTCAGCGACGAAGCCATCAAACTGCTGCAGGCGCGTCACTGGCCCGGCAACATCCGCGAACTCCGCAATGTGGTGGAGCGCCTCCTCATCCTGGGAGGCAACCCTGTTTCTGCAAAAGATGTAACTGATTTCGTATGATAGCAGTACCCGACATAATCATCGCCGTGGATGGATGGTCCTCCACCGGCAAAAGCACTTTCGCCAAGCTTGTGGCGAAGCATTTTGGTTTCTTGTATCTCGATTCTGGTGCCATGTACCGCGGAGTTACTCTCCTGGCCATGGAGAAGGGCCTGATCGGCCCCGAAGGTATTGATGAGCCCGGCCTCAAGAAAGCACTGGATGCGGGGTTTGACCTGCATTTCGAGCGCCCCGGCGACGGTTCTACGCGTCTTTACAGTGGAGAACGGGATATCGAAAAGGAGATCCGCACGATGGAGGTGTCTTCCTATGTCAGCCCCATTTCGGCCGTGGCTTTCGTGCGCAGTTGGGTGGATGAGCGCCTGCATGCTTTCAGCGTAAAGGGGCGTGTGATCATGGACGGGCGCGATATCGGCACCACCGTGTTCCCTGCGGCTGAGCTAAAGATTTTTATGACTGCCAGCGACGAGGTGCGTGCTCAGCGCCGCTTCGACGAGCTCGTGCAGAAGGGAACTCCCGCCACTATGGAAGAGGTGATGAAGAACCTCAAGGAGCGCGACTACATCGATTCGCATCGCGAGACTTCGCCTCTCAGGCGTGCCGAGGATGCGTTCGAACTCGATAATTCCGATATGAACTTGCACGAGGAGCTGGTTTGGATCCAGGGCCTGATTCAGGGCAAGTTCGGCATTCTTGGCTGATGACTGTCGAGATAGACGGCAATTCCGGTTTCTGCGGGGGTGTTATCCGGGCCATCAATGGTGCGGAGAAGCTTCTTGCGGAGGGCGGTGTCCTGTATTCTCTTGGTGCCATAGTGCATAACGAGGCTGAATTGGCGCGGCTTCGGCAGAAGGGTTTGCGCACGCTGGTCTCCCTGCATTCCCCGGGAATGCAGGGAGACCATCCGGTTCTCCTTATCCGCGCACATGGGGAGCC
>CAMJJO010000168.1 GCA_946406095.1 uncultured Bacteroidales bacterium
GCCTCGTCGTTCTTGTCGACGGGCTTGATGGCGCAGCGGTACTTGGGCTCGGGGAACTGGATGTGCTCGTAAGCCTCGCATCCGTTCTCTGCCAGGGTAACGTCGGTCTTGCCGGCCTTGAGTTTCATGACGCATCCGATGTCGCCTGCGCGGAGCACGGGAACCTTCTCTTTCTTGGAACCTGCCACGGCATATATGGCGGAAAGACGCTCGCTATTGCCGTTCTCGGGGTTGGTAAGGTCTGCGCCTTCCTTGAGCACACCGCTCATCACCTTGAAGTAGGAAACGTCACCGAGGTGCTGCTCCACGCTGGTCTTGAAGATGAAGATGCTGACGGGAGCGGCCTCCTTGCAGACGACTTCCTTGCCGGAGAGAGTCTTGTTGACGGTGCCCTCGGGGCTGTGGGTTGCTTTCACGCAGAAGTCCATCAGCTTGTTGACGCCGATGTTCTTCTTTGCGGAGATGCAGAAGACGGGCATGATCTCTCCCTTGGCGATGCCGAGCTTGAGACCGGTGGCGAACTCCTCTTCGCTGAGGGTGAGCTCGTCCAGATATTTCATCATAAGTTCATCGTCGGCCTCTGCAGCCTTCTCCATAAGGGCCATGCGGAGTTCCTCTGCCTCATCGGCATACTGTGCGGGAATCTCTGCGACCTCGAACTTGCCATTGGCATCCTGAGCGTGATAGTACTTCATGTCCACCACGTCGATGAATCCCTCGAAGCCTGCACCGGGGTTCACAGGGAACTGCACGAATGCCGCCTTGCTGCCGAATGCGGACTTGATGCTGTCGTGGGTCTGGTCCCAGTTGGCCTTCTCATGGTCGAGCTGGTTGACTGCGAGGAGCAGGGGAACATTGTATTTTGCAGCCTGGCGGGCGAAAATCTCGGTGCCCACTTCCACGCCCTGGGTGCCGTTCACGAGGAGGATACCGGTCTCACAGACCTTGAATGCCTCTACTGCGCCGCCGATGAAATCGTCGGAACCGGGAGCGTCGATGATGTTGAACTTGGTGTTCTTGAATTCGGCATAGAGAGCTGAAGCGAAAACGGACTTCTGGTTGGCCTGCTCGAACTCGGTGTTGTCGGAGACTGTGTTCTTGTCTTCTACTGTGCCGCGGCGGTCGATAACCTTGCCTTCGAAGAGCATAGCTTCAGAGAGTGTGGTCTTGCCGGACTTGGAACTGCCCAGGAGAACCACATTGCGGATGTCTTTGGTTGAGTAATCTTTCATTTTGGGTATAATGTTATTTAAAATTTTCGCGCGTATGTGTGATAGCCTACAAAGTTAATAACTTTTGAAAGGATTGCAAAATTTCGGGGCCTTTCATTCCCATTTCCTCAAAAAGAATTTCATCCAGGTCCGACGGGGATACGCGCAAAGCCGCACAAAGATCGTAGAAGGTGACATCCGGATCCTCGTAGATGCGGTCTTCCAGCAACATTTGCGAAAAGTTCAGATAAATGGCAGAGAGTGTCTTCATAAGCGTTCATTTTTGTCAAGGCAAACATAATACTGCTGTGCGGTATTTGCAACATTTCAGTAGGTACGACCAGGGGGTAAAATTCAAAATTTAAGTTTGCGGGGGTATTTTGTATATCATCACTGTACTTTGTGCATTTTCAATGGATGGCACAGTCTTTTTCTGCTAAATAGATTTGTCCTGTTCAAAATGTACAGAAACATGAAAGACGGTTCATTTTTCAAGAAAATCCGCAAGGAGATGCATTATTCGCAGGAAGAAATGGCTGGAAGGATGGGTGTTACGAGAGGAACGTACATCAACCTCGAATCCGGCAAGACCCAGATCGTGACCGACAGCGTACTGAGATTTTGTCAGGCCAGCGGGATTTCCCTATTGGAGGTGATTCAGGCCTGCTATCCTGAATATTGCAGCACCTTGCTCCAGGAAGACGCCCAATATAAAGAAAAACTCAGGCAGACAGTCGATGAATATGAAGAACGCCTGGCTGCAAAGAACGAGGAACTGAAGCAAAAAGAAGAACTGTATGCACTGCTCCAGGAAACGGCAAAGACCCAAAGGAAACTAATAGAGTTCTACGAGCACCCTTCCGGCAAAAAAGATTAACTTTGTGGCGATGCCACACACACCGAATCTTCTTCCATTCCTACAGGAAGGGCGCCTGGAAGCAGGCTGCGACGAGGCGGGCCGCGGGCCCCTCGCCGGGCCGGTCTATGCGGCAGCCGTCATCCTCCCTCCTGACTTCCGTCACCCCCTTCTGAACGACTCCAAGCAGATGAGCGAAAAGGCCCGGAACGAGCTTCGCGAAGTGATTGAGCGTGAGGCGGTTGCATGGAAGGTGGAGGCCGTGCAGGCAGAGGAAATCGACCGCCTCAACATACTTTGGGCATCCGTCACCGGCATGCAACGCGCCGTGCTCGGACTATCCGTAAAACCGGACTTCCTTCTCATCGACGGAAACAAGTTCCGGCCCTTCGATGGCTACGGCCGAGACGCCTATAAAACCGTGATTCACGGGGATGCCACATACGCCTCCATCGCGGCGGCATCCGTGCTCGCAAAAACCTACCGGGACGAGCGTATGCGAGAGCTCGCACAGCAGTATCCGGGCTATGGCTGGGAGCGGAATATGGGCTATCCAACCCCTGAACATATCGAGGCAATCCGCCGCCTCGGCTACACCCCCGAACACCGCAAATCCTTCCACCCCGCAGCGCTCGAGCCAAGCCTCTTTTAATATCGGCAATTCTTTATTATATTTGTAGGATTTATAGAAATCACGCAAATATGAAAAAGATATTCCTATCCCTTGCCTGCATCCTCGGCGCCCTTTCCGCCTGGGCAGACGAAGGCATGTGGCTCCTGCCCATGCTGCAGAAGTTCAACGAAGAAGCAATGCGCAACATCGGCTGCCGCCTGACCGCCGAAGACATCTACAACATCAACCACGCTTCGCTCAAGGACGCGATCGTGCAGTTCGGCGGCGGATGCACCGGCGAGGTCATCTCGCAGCAGGGCCTGGTTTCCACCAACCACCACTGCGGCTACAGCAGCATCCAGCGCCTCTCCACCCCCGAAAAGAACTATCTGGAGGATGGTTTCTTTGCCAAGAGCCTGGACGAGGAAATCCCCGTTCCCGGCCTCAAGGTTACATTCATGAAATACATGAAGGACGTGACCGACAAGCTGGCCAAGCTCGAAGGGGATGCATTCAAGGCCCAGAGCAAAGAGATCGAGGATGCCGCAGTCAAGGCAAATCCAGGATGCACCGCAAGAGTAACATCCTTCTACAGCGACAATGTCTGGTATCTGATTGTTTATCAAGTCTATAAGGATATACGTTTCGTGGGCGCCCCGCCCGCATCGATGGGCAAGTTCGGCGGCGAGACCGACAACTGGATGTGGCCCCGTCACACCTGCGACTTCTC
>CAMJJO010000169.1 GCA_946406095.1 uncultured Bacteroidales bacterium
AGGTTGTCGAACCATTTTACAGCCACCAGGGCGGAATTCGGCTGCTCGGCCTTGGTGTCTACGCTCCAGCCGTTGATCAGCCTCCAGGCGTTCCATATCTTGGCGCAGAAGTTACGCCCCTGCTCCACCTGGCTCTCGTCGTAGAAGATATCGTTGCCGGCGCTGGAGCAAAGCAGCATGCCGATACGCACCGCGTCCGCTCCGTATTTGGCGATGAGGTCCAGCGGATCCGGGCTGTTGCCGAGGGTCTTGCTCATCTTGCGGCCGAGCTTATCTCTCACTATACCAGTGAGATAGACATTGCGGAAGGGCACATCCCCCATGAACTCGCCGCCTGCCATTATCATTCGGGCAACCCAGAAGAAGAGGATGTCCGGGCCGGTGACCAGGTCATTGGTGGGATAGTAGTAGCCGAGGTCCCTGTTGGGCTTGTGCTCCGGATGACCGGGGCGTTCGGCGTCGAACACGCTGATGGGCCAGAGCCAGCTGCTGAACCAGGTGTCCAGCACGTCGTCGTCCTGCCTGAGGTCGGCGGCGGTATAGGCGGGATTGATGGCCTGGGCGGCCTTGAGGGCCTCTTCGGGCGTCGCCTCCACGATAGTGGTGCCGTCCGGCAGATAATATGCGGGGATCTGCTGGCCCCACCAGAGCTGGCGGGAGATGCACCAGTCGTGCACGTTCTCCATCCAGTGGCGGTAGGTATTGCGGTATTTGTCCGGGATAAGCTTGACCTTGCCGCTCTCCACAGATTCGAGTGCCTGTGCGGCCATCTCGTCCATCTTCAGGAACCACTGGGCGCTG
Source organism: uncultured Bacteroidales bacterium (assembly GCA_946406095.1). Classification (GTDB taxonomy): domain Bacteria; phylum Bacteroidota; class Bacteroidia; order Bacteroidales; family UBA932; genus Cryptobacteroides. The sequence goes on from CAMJJO010000169.1 coordinate 802, forward strand.
AGCTTGGGCTCGATAACGGCGTCCGTGCGCTCGCTGTAGCCGACGGGGCTGGTGTAGTCTTCTATCTTGAGGAGATTGCCGGACTCTTCCAGCATCTTCACTATCTTCTTGCGGGCCACGAAGCGGTCTTCGCCGACCAGGATCTGGGCCTTCTCGTTCAGGCGGCCGTGGTCGTCGATGATCTCGAGCACGGGCAGATTGTGGCGGAGGCCGATCTCGTAGTCGTGCACGTCGTGCGCGGGGGTGACCTTCAGGCAACCGGTGCCGAAGTCCATCTCGACATAGTCATCCTCGATGACGGGTATCTCCCTGTTGATGAGAGGGATAAGCACTTTCTTGCCATGCAGGTGGAAGTGCCTCTCGTCCTTGGGATTGACGCAGATGGCGGCATCCGCCATGATGGTTTCCGGGCGGGTGGTGGCAATCACCAGATAGTCTTCGGTAGGATTGCCGGCGCCGTCGGAAATATAATATTTAAGGTGATAGAAGTGGCTCTTGGTGTCTTTATGGATGACCTCGTCGTCGCTGACCGCGGTGAGGGCCTCGGGATCCCAGTTGACCATGCGCACGCCCTTGTAGATCCATCCCTTCTTGTAGAAATAGACGAAGGTGTTGATGACGGCGCGGGAAAGGTCCGGATCCATTGTGAACTTGGTGCGGTCCCAGTCGCAGGATGCACCCAGCTTGCGGAGCTGCTGCAGGATGATGCCGCCGTGCTCCTCTTTCCACTCCCAGGCATATTTCAGGAACTCCTCGCGGGTGATATCCTCCTTGGAGATGCCCATGCCCTTGAGTTTGGCCACCACCTTGCTTTCGGTAGCTATGGAGGCATGGTCGGTGCCGGGCACCCAGCAGGCGTTCTTGCCGTCCATACGTGCCTTGCGCACCAGCACGTCGTTGAGCGTGTTGTTGAGCACATGTCCCATATGAAGGATGCCGGTCACGTTCGGCGGCGGGATTACCACGGTGTAGGGCTCGCGGGAATCCGGCTCCGAGTGGAAGCACCGGTTGTTGATCCAATAAGAATACCACTTATCCTCGACTTCTGCGGGATTGTATTTCGCGTTCAGTTCCATCTTAAAACAAGTTAACCTGCAAATTTAATCAATTCCTCGTAAACTTTATGTACGGGGAAGCCCATCACATTATAAAAAGAGCCATCGATGCCGGTGATGGCGGCATATCCTATCCATTCCTGGATCCCGTAAGCGCCAGCCTTGTCGTAGGGGCGGTATTTGTCCAGGTAGTAATCTATTTCGTCGTCCGTCAGCTCGCGGAAGTGCACCAGGGTGGAGTCGGTGACGGTTTCGCAGCGGGAGATATCCCGGACCGTGACCGCGGTGATGACCTCGTGGGTGCGCCCGGAAAGGGTGCGGAGCATCCGCAGGGCCTCTTCCCTATCGTGCGGCTTGCCCATGATGAAGCCGTCCAGCAGCACCATGGTGTCTGAGGTGATAAGGATTTCGTCCGCCTCCAGAGGACGGTGGAAGCCCCGGGATTTGCCCTCGGACATGAGCGCGGGCACCTCGGAATGGGGCGTGTCCGGGCTGAAGCTCTCTTCGAAACTGTTCCCGGTGTCGACCGTGAAATCTATGTCCAGGCCTGCGAGCAGCTCGCGCCTGCGGGGAGATCCGCTCGCCAGTATGACCTTCTTGCCCTTTAGATCCATCGTCAGAATACCTTCACGTAGTCATCGTCCTCGAAGTACCACTTGCCCTGCTCGCGGAGGACGTACTCGATCAGTTCGCGGAGGCAGCCCTTGCCGCCCGGAAGATCGCAGATATAATCCGCTTCCTTCATGGCGTCTCTCGAGGCATCTGCCGGAACGGCACCTATCCCTGCGGCCTTGATCACCGGCACGTCGGGCACGTCGTCCCCGATATAAAGCACTTCGGAGCGGTCCAGGCCATGCCGGGAGCAGAAATCATCCAGAGCCGAAATCTTGCCGCGGCACTGCATGTAGATGTCCTCGGGGGGCATTCCGCAGGTGGTGAATCGATTGCGCACGCCCTCGGTCTCCCCTCCCGTGAATACGGCGAGATGGTAGCCCCGCATGAGGGCAACCCGGATGGCGAAACTGTCTTTTGCATTGAATACCCGCACCATCTCGTGGCTGTCATAAGCCAGAAGACTGCCGTCGGTCAGAACGCCATCCACATCGAAAGTGATGGCCTTGATCTTCTTCCACTTGTTCATCCCTACGATTTCGTATTGCCGTTGGGCATCATGTCTGCCAGATTGAAAGTATTGCCTTTGGCGGCACCCTCGAGAAGGATGGGGCCGAACTGGGACTCGTATTTGCCCACATTCTCCATCAGAGCGTTAAGCAGGCGCTTGGTGTGCTCCGGGCTCATGATGATGCGGTTGTTGATCTTGGGGCCGGGCATCCCGGGAAGGGTGCTGGCGAAGTCGATCACGAACTCGCTGCGGGAGTGGGAAATGATGGCCAGATTGGCGTAGGAACCGCTTGCAATAGCATTATCCAGATTCAGATTCAACTTCTTTTCGTTATTCTCGTCCATAGTCTTTTTTATTTACAGCGCGAATATACACAAAAAAAATGAGCTGTGACCCTCACGGGCAACAACTCATCTAACCACATAATTAA
>CAMJJO010000170.1 GCA_946406095.1 uncultured Bacteroidales bacterium
GAGCTCGAGGCCATCCCCGAACTGGAGAAGAGCTATCCCGAATTCTCCAACTGGAAGGAACTCCCCGCCTGGGGCTTCTACATCCGTCATGCCGAAGGTGTCACCTTCAAGAACGTGAAGATTTCCGTGGCCGGCGAAGACTACCGTCCCGCAATCGTCGCCGACGATGTGATCGGGCTCAACTTCCAGGGGGTCAAGATCGACCAGCCTTCTGCCGACAAGAAAAAGAAGCAGATCATAACCAACAACGTCAAGAAATTCAAGAATAAGAAATAATGAAAAAGATCATAGCAATAGCGGCAGCCGCTCTTATCACTCTCAGCGGATTCGCACAGGGCAAGGAATATCTTGCATCGTTCTTCGGCATCAAGAGCAACGGTATCATCGATAATACCACCAGCATCCAGAAAGCCATCGACTACATCGCCGAGCATGGCGGCGGCACCCTCACCTTCTCCGTGGGGCGTTACGTCACCGGCGCAGTATATCTCAAGAGCAACGTGAACATCCGCCTGGATGCCGCTGCCGATATCATCGGCACCGACAATATCTACGGCTACAAGGGCCAGAAGGCTATCTTCAATGCCATCGGAGTCGAGAACGTGAGGATCTTCGCCACCCGTGGAAACGGCGTCATCGACGGCCGTGCAGACCTGGTGATGAAGAGCTACAACGACCAGAAAGCCAAGGGCTACATCACCGATGCCACCCCTGTTCCCACCCTCCTCTACTTCAAGGATTGCAAGAACATCAAGCTTGTGAAGTTCCTGTATCGCAATCCCGCCACTCCCGGCAAGTTCTATGAGGCCGTGAACAGCGACGTTAAAGTCGACGGTTGCTTCACCGATACCCGCGACTAAATGAAAAGGATCATCATCATTGCAGCGCTGCTACTGGCGGCGCTGCAATTGTCTGGAGCCGAATGGCAGGCAAAGTGGATTTCCCGCGCCTATGCCGCCGGCATGGGCAACACCTGGCTGGCTTTCCAGAAGAAGGTGGATATCGAAACGGTTCCGGCCGAACTGCCAGCCCGCATCGCTGCCGACAGTAAGTACTGGCTTTGGATCAACGGCGAGATGGTGGTGTTCGAGGGAGGCCTGAAGCGCGGCCCTGCCCCCGGAGACGGCTACTACGACACCGTAGACATCGCTCCCTTCCTGAAGAGCGGGCAGAACGTGATTTCCGTGCTCGTGTGGTATTTCGGCCGCAACGGCTTCAGCCACATGGGCAGCGGCATGGCTGCTCTCCTCTTCGAGGCCCACGGCGGAGGAGTGGACATCCTTTCCGATTCCAGCTGGGATGCCGTGGAGCATTTCGCCTACGGCACCGCATCCGGAAAAGCCCCCAACTACCGCCTCAGCGAGAGCAGCGTGCGCTACGATGCCCGCAAGTTCAATCCGGACTGGTTCAAGGGCGTTTCCAAAAAGATGGGCAGCGCCTTCGAGATTGCCATCGAACCCGGAAAGGCCCCTTTCGGCAGGCTCCTCCCCCGCCCCATTCCCCTTTGGAAAGACTACGGGCTCAAGGACTATGACGAAATCCGCCGCAGCGGGGACACCCTCATCTGCCATCTCCCCTACAATGCGCAGTTCTCTCCCTGGATGGAGCTGGATGCCCCGGCAGGCAAGACCGTGCGGCTGATTACCGACCACGATGCGGTGGGCAGCGAGAAATGCGTCCATGGCGAGTATATCACCAAGGGCGGGCATCAGGCCTACGAGCATCTGCCATGGCTGAATGGCGAATATATGTACTACATTGTGCCTGAGGGAGTTACCGTCAGCAAGGTGCAGTTCCGCGAGACCGGGTACGACACCTCCTTTTCCGGATATTTCCGCTGCGACGATCCCCTGCTGAACGAGTTCTGGCAGAAGGCCCAGCGCACTCTTTATATCTGCATGCGCGACACCTGGATGGACTGCCCGGACCGCGAGCGTGCTCAGTGGATTGGCGACGAGGTCCACGAGATGATGGAGGCGTTCTACGCCCTGAGCCCGTCTTCATCTGCCCTGGCGCGCAAGGGATTCCTGGAATTCGTCAACTGGGCAGCCCCGGACGGAGGTTTTTACGCTCCTGTCCCCTGCTCCAACTGGTATAGGGAACTGGCTCAGCAGAGCCTGGCTGCGGCAGGATGGTTCGGTTTCCGGGACTATTGGTTCTACAGCGGGGACGATTCCTTCATCGACGAAGTCTATCCCGCCCTCAAGAAATATCTGCACAAGACCTGGCAGGTGGACGACAACGACCTGCCCGTAGAGCGCACCAACGGCTGGAACTGGGCAGATGCCGGGCGTGATATCGACAAGACCGCCATTCTCCCCTCCTGGTACTGCCTGGCCCTCAGGGGTGAGCAGGCCTTTGCCGGAGAGAACGGGGATATCGACACCGCCGGAGCCGACGAGAGTGCAATCGACAGGCTCAAGGAGTCATTCAACCGCTTCTACTGGACGGGCAGCTGCTACAAGACTCCTGGTTACGATGGCCCGGCGGATGACCGCGCACAGGCACTGGCTGTAGTGGCCGGACTGGCAGGCCCCGAGAAGTACGATGCCATAATGAAGGTTCTCGACGAGCGCCGTGAGGCAGAGACCTACTTCATGCGCTACATCATCGATGCATACTTCATCATGGGACACCCCGAGAAGGCTCTGCAAAGGCTTCGCGAGTATATTCCCCAGGTGATGAAAGAAGATTACAGCACTCTCTGGGAGCATCGTGGGCATAAAGGGTCCAGCAATCACGCCTGGACAGGCCACGGTATCATCCATATGAGCCAGCGCCTAGCGGGAATCGAGCCTCTCAAGCCTGGTTTCAGGGAGTTTTCCGTACGTCCGCAGATGGCTTCGCTGAAGCATATCGAGTGCGGGGTAGATACTGCCTATGGCATGATAGAGGTGGTGCTGGACCGCAAGGGCCGCCGCATCAATGCCGCAATCAGCGTTCCTGAAGGCACTGCGGCAGTTGTCACCGACACTCGCGGCCGCCAACTTCGCTTGTCTGCCGGTCAGCATAAAGTAGTCCTTTAGTACGGAGGTCTGCCAGGCACTGCCCCTGGCGGAACTCCGCTCGCTTTGCTCGCTCCGGCCCCTCCCATCTGCGATGGGCCCCTCCCCCTGCCCGTGTCCGGG
>CAMJJO010000171.1 GCA_946406095.1 uncultured Bacteroidales bacterium
GCCCTTGGCGACGCCTTCGAACTGACCGCGAACGAGGTCATCAAGGCCCGCGCGAATATCCTTGCGGGGAACGTCGCCGCATGGGGAGACCCGGCCGTCACCGTCACCAGCGTCGACCCGGCTGTCATCGGCCGCACCATGAAAGGCTACTACGATGTGATAGTGGCGGATGTGCCCTGCAGCGGCGAGGGAATGTTCCGCAAGGACCCCCGCGCCGTCGAGGAATGGACCCCGCAGCTCCCCGGCATCTGCGCCGCGCGCCAGAAACGTATCCTGGCGGATGCCTGGCCTGCCCTGAAGGAGGGTGGCCTCCTTATCTATTCCACGTGCACGTACGAGGACTGCGAGAACGATGCGAACCTGGAATGGGCCGCCCGCGAACTCGGGGGAGAGATCATCCCTCCGGAAGATGAATTCCCGGAATACGGAGTGCGCCTGACCCGCCACGGCAGCCTGCTGAAAGCGGGCGAAGTGCCAGGCGAAGGGCAGTGGGCCGGAGCGCTGCGCAAGACCTCCGGGGCCCCGCAGGCCAGATGCAGACTCGCGGACCTGAGGCCTCTGGAGAGCAGAATCCAAATTTTTGACGGGCCCGAGCCCAAAGTGGAACTGGATTTGCAGCAAAGTCTGAAGTACCTGCACGGGGACAGTTTCCCCCTGCCGGGCGCCCCCCTCGGAATGCTGGTGGTATGCTACCGCTCGCATCCCCTCGGGTATGTCAAGAACCTCGGCCCGAGGTGCAACAACCTGTATCCCAAGGGCCGCAGGATACGTATGGACGTATGAAAAAGATACTCACGATAGCACTGTTCTGCCTGTGCCTGGCATCCCAGGCCCAGACTTCGGAGCAGTTCAAAGACAAATACCAGAGGCAGGTGCGCAGCGTCGGCCCGGACGGAGTGGGTGTGGAGTACATCCTGAACAGGTGGGCGGCCGCTTTCCCGGAAGATTGCGACATGCTGGAGGCCCGCTTCAACTACTATCTGGCCAAATCCCGCTCCGAGGAGATCAAGCCGATGGACGCCTCCCGCTACCTCGGCCAGAAACCTGTGCTCACCCTGAAGGATTCGCTCGGGAAGAGCGTCAACTACTTCGTGGTGCCCCAGTTCAGCGATTCCCTCTTCCGCATCAGCCAGAAGAGCATAGACAGGGCGATAGAGCTTGTCCCGCAGGCGCTGGATTACCGTTTCGACAAGATTACCGCCCTCGCCTCCTACGAGAAGGAGAGCCCGGACATGGCCGCCACGGCGATGCTGGACCTGATAGACTACGACGCCTCCGCCCATCCGGCCTGGACCTTCGGCGGGGAAGCGGTCACTCGCGAGGATTTCGAAGCCGCCGTGCAGGAATACTGCTTCCTGTTCTACAAGACGGGCAGCGAAAACTCCTACGAATCTTTCCGCATACTGTCGGAGAGGATGCTCAAGGCCAACCCCAAAAACGCCCTTTTCCTGAACAATCTGGGCGCGTACTGGCAGGTGGCGAAACGTGACGACAAAAAAGCGGCGAAGTACTACAAGAAGGTCCTTAAACTCAATCCCGGCGACGAGACCGCGAAGGCCAACCTCGCCATAATCGAAAGAAAGAAAAACAAACGTTAACAGTATAAGTATGAAAAAGTTGATTCTTTTTATGATTCCAGTGATGATGCTGGCAGCATGCCAGAACAAAGGCACCGCAGAGAAAGTCCCTGCCATCGACCTGAACAACCTGGACACCTCCGTTGCTCCCGGTCAGGATTTTTATAAATACGCCACCCACGGATGGCAGGTCGCAAACCCTCTCGGCGCTGAATACAGCCGCTTCGGCTCCTTCGACCAGCTCCGCGAGAACAACGTAACCCGCCTGAACGACCTGTTCGCCTCCATGGCCACCATGGACACCAAGAAAGGCAGCATCGAGCAGAAGATAGTCGACCTCTACAAGCAGGGCCTCGACTCCACCCGTCTCAATAGCGAGGGTGCGGCCCCCCTGCAGAAGTATATCGCCGAGATACGGCAAATCAAAGATAAGAGCGAACTCGCAAAGGCCCTTGGCAAGATGCAGCTCGAGGGCGAAGGCGGATTCTTCGGCGCATATGTGGAAGCCGACCTTATGGACAGCAACAACCAGATCCTCTACATCGGCCAAGGCGGCCTCGGAATCGGGGACCGCGACTATTATGTGAAGCCCGAGAATGCCGCCATCAAGGAAGGCTACAGGCTTTTCCTGAGCAAAGTCCTTGCCCTTGCAGGTGTCGAGAACGCCCAGGCGGTGGCCGACAACACGGTTGCAGTAGAAGAATACCTTGCCCAGAACTCCTGGACCCGCGAGCAGGAACGCGATATCCCCAAGCTCTACAACCCCATGAGCACGGAGCAGATCGTGGCAGCCTATCCCGGATTCGACTTTGCAGGATTCTTCGAGGCTGGCGGCATCCCCGCACAGGACAAGATCATAGTGGCCGAGCCTTCCTTCTTCAAGGCATTCAGCGACTATGTGGCAGCTACCGACGTCGAGATTCTCAAGGATTATCTCACCGCACACCTCGTAAGCGGCGGCTGCGGCTCCCTGAGCGATGATTTCTATGCAGCCAACTTCGACTTCTATTCCCGCCAGATGGCCGGCATCCAGGAGCACAAGCCCCGTTGGAAGAGGGCAATGGCAGTGCCTAACGGAGTGCTCGGCGAGGCCGTGGGCAAGATGTATGTCGAGCGCTACTTCCCCGAGTCTTCCAAGAAGCAGATGCTGAAGCTCGTGAAGAACCTCCAGGCCGCCCTCGGCGAGCACATCGACAGCCTCGACTGGATGGGCGACGAGACCAAGGCCAAGGCCCACGAGAAACTCGACAACTTCATCATCAAGATCGGCTATCCCGACAAGTGGAAAGACTACAGCACCCTCGAGGTGGATCCCGAAAAGAGCTACTACGAGAACCTCCGCGCCGCCAGCCGCTGGTATGTGGCAGACAATCTCTCCAAGCTCGGCAAACCCACGGACAAGACCGAATGGGGCATGTCTCCCCAGACCGTGAACGCCTACTACAACCCCACCACCAACGAGATATGCTTCCCCGCAGCCATCCTGCAGCCTCCGTTCTTCAATCCGGATGCGGATGAGC
>CAMJJO010000172.1 GCA_946406095.1 uncultured Bacteroidales bacterium
TTGCTCCTGCCGGGGTGGCCTTGGAGGACTGGCCGCCGGTGTTGGAGTAAACCTCGGTGTCGAGCACGAGTATGTTCACATTCTCGCCGCTGGCAAGCACGTGGTCGAGTCCGCCGTAACCGATGTCGTAGGAGGCACCGTCACCGCCGATGATCCACTGGCTGCGGGAAGGAATGTAGTTCTTGAGCTCGAGTATCTTCTTGCAGCAGTCGCAGCCGCACTTCTCCATCATAGGAACGAGCTCGTCGGCAACCTTGCGGGTGACGGCGTAGCTGTTGCGGTCGGCGAGCCACTCTTTCATAAGGGCCTTCATTTCCTCGGAGCAGCTCTCGCACTCGAGGGCCTTCTCCATAAGGGCGGCGACGGTCTCGCGGATGCGGTCGGAACCGAGGTGCATACCGAGGCCGAACTCGCAGAAGTCCTCGAACAAGGAGTTGGCCCAGGCGGGGCCGTGACCCTTGTCGTTGGTGCAGTAAGGGGATGCGGGGAAGGAGGCACCGTAGATCGAAGAGCATCCGGTAGCGTTGGCAATCATCATATGGTCGCCGAAGAGCTGGGTGATGTTCTTGATGTAAGGGGTCTCGCCGCAACCTGCGCAGGCACCGGAGAACTCGAACAGAGGCTGGCTGAACTGGGCGGCCTTGAGGTTGCTCTTAGGATCGAGCGGGGTCTTGTAACCGACCTTGGTGTTCAGGTAGTCGTAAACTTCCTGATCGGCCACGTGGTCGATGTAAGGCTTCATACTGAGGCTCTTCTCGGGCTTGGTAGGGCAGACATCCACGCAGTTGCCGCAACCGGTACAGTCGGCTACGGAAACTCCCATCACGAACTTGTAGTCCTTGAGGTTGGCCTTGCCTTCGACGAACTTGACGCCGGCTGCCTCTGCGGCCTCGGCCTCTTCTGCGCTGAGAAGGAAAGGACGGATGGCTGCGTGAGGGCAGACGAATGCGCAGTTGTTGCACTGGATACAGGTCTCCCCGTTCCATACAGGGACGCTGACGGCGACGCCGCGCTTCTCGTATGCGGAAGTGCCTGCGGGCATAGTGCCGTCGGCATAGGGGAGGAATGCGCTGACGGGCAGCGTGTCACCTTCCTGGGCATTCACCACGTCGGCGATTTCCTTCACGAAGGAAGGTGCCAGGCGGTTCTTGCCGGGATTCTCGAACTTGGCGCTGATGTTGGCCCATTCTGCAGGGACCTTGACCTCGATGTACTCGCCACCGCGGTCGATAGCGGCATAGTTCATATTGACTACATTCTCGCCCTTCTTGCCGTAGCTCTTGAGGGCGGCATCCTTCATATATTTCACTGCATCCTCTGCGGGGATGATGCCGGTGATGCGGAAGAATGCGCTCTGGAGTATGGTGTTGGTACGCCCGCCGAGGCCGATTTCGGCCGCGATCTTGGTGGCGTTGATTATGTAGAGCTTGATGTGCTTCTTGCCGATGACGCTCTTCACGTTGTCGGGGATGCGCTCGAGGGTCTCCGCCTCATCCCAGAGGGAGTTGAGAAGGAGGCTGCCGCCTTCCTTGATGCCCTTGAGCACGTCATACTTCTCGAGATAGGAAGGAACGTGGCAGGCGACGAAGTCGGGGGTGGACACGAGATAAGGGGCACGGATGGGCTCCTTGCCGAAACGGAGGTGAGAGCAGGTGTATCCGCCGGACTTCTTGGAGTCGTAATCGAAGTAAGCCTGGGAATACAGGTCGGTATGGGAACCGATGATCTTGATGGTGTTCTTGTTGGCACCCACGGTACCGTCGGAACCGAGACCGAAGAACTTGCACTCGGTGGTGCCGGGCTTCACGATGGAGATTTCTCCCTTGGTAGGAAGGCTCTTGAAGGTGACATCGTCCACGATGCCGATGGTGAAGTCGTTCTTGGGGCTCTTGAGCTCGAGGTTGTCGTAAACTGCGATGATCTGTGCAGGGGTGGTATCCTTGCTGGAAAGACCATAACGTCCGCCTACGATGACGGGTGCATCGGCTACGCCCTGGTAGGCGGCCTTGATGTCCAGGTAGAGAGGCTCTCCGAGGGAACCGGGCTCCTTCGTACGGTCGAGCACCGCAATCTTCTTGGCGGAGGCGGGAATGGCCTTCATCAGGTATTTGGTGCTGAAAGGACGATAGAGGTGTACGGAAACGAGACCGTACTTGCGGCCCTTGGCGGCAAGGTAATCGATGGTCTCGCGAATGGTCTCGGTGACGGAGCCCATTGCGATGATGACGTTCTCGGCATCAGGGGCGCCGTAGTAGTCGAAGGGACGGTAGATGCGTCCGGTGGCTTCGCCTATCTCGCCCATATAGCGGGCTACCACGTCGGGAACCTTGTCGTATATCTTGTTGCGGGATTCCACGGCCTGGAAATAGACGTCTCCGTTCTGGGCGGTGCCGCGGGTGACGGGAGCCTCGGGGTTGAGGGCCCTGTCGCGGAACTGCTGGAGCGACTTGGTGCTGACCATGGCGCGGAGGTCATCCTCGTCGATGGCCTCGATCTTCTGGATTTCGTGAGATGTACGGAAACCGTCGAAGAAGTGCAGGAAGGGAATGCTGCTCTTGATTGCGGAGAGATGTGCCACCGCAGCGAGATCCTGGGCTTCCTGTACGGAGCCGGATGCCAGCATTGCGAAACCGGTCTGGCGGCAGGCCATCACATCCTGGTGGTCACCGAAAATGGAAAGTGCGTGCGAAGCGAGCGCGCGGGCGGACACGTGGAAGACGGCGGGGAGCATCTCGCCTGCAATCTTGTACATGTTCGGAATCATCAACAGAAGGCCCTGGGAGGCGGTGTAGGTGGTAGTGAGGGCACCTGCCTGAAGGGAACCGTGCACTGTTCCCGATGCACCTGCCTCACTCTGCAATTCGGTGACCTTTACGGTCTCCCCCCAAAGGTTCTTCTTTCCGTGGGCAGCCCATTCGTCGATGTTCTCTGCCATCGGAGATGAAGGTGTGATCGGATAGATCGCCGCGTGCTCGCTGAAAAGATATGCGATACCGGCCACGGCGGTGTTACCGTCACAAGTAATGAATTTTTTCTCTTTTGCCATATTATATCGATATATTATGTAGTTGTTCGCTAGCTGATGCCGCT
>CAMJJO010000173.1 GCA_946406095.1 uncultured Bacteroidales bacterium
TCCCGCTTTTGCTGAGCGCGGATTTCCTTTTCGGTGGGGATGTGGGGAGGGATGGTATCCCGGACGGCGACGCTATCGCGAATGGCAAGAGAATCGGTGGATTCCATCACGGCGTTCGGGGCGATAGTGGTATCCCTCGGGACTACTGCAGTGTCTCCGGGGGCAACGGTAGTGTCTGACGGGGCCTGGACTACGGTTCCGGAAGTGCCGGACTCTGTAGCATTTTCCGGTACATGGTCGCGGAGCAACGCGGAAGAATCCGGCAATTCCGGGACGGCGGCCGCTGCAACTGGCGCAGGAGCAGGCCGGCTCTTGGGCTTGTTCTTCGCTGCCTCGATGGCCGCATAAACCTTCTTCATATACCCCGGGAAATACCTCTCCGTCTGCTTGAAATTAGTCTTCGGCCGCGCCTCATACGCCTTTCGCTCCGTCTGGCGCACGGTCAGGTCGGTGATATCCTCCTTGCCCTGAGGCTTGAGCTCCGGCATCCACTTGAACCCCTTCATCTCCCTGTCCTCAACTTGCAACTGGGCAAGCGGATAGGCATCGTTCTTGGGCGAGTCGAAATAATGGATCAGGCTGAGTTCCCCGTTGTCGAAAGTGGCGGAAAGCATCTTGCACTCCACCTTGTTGACGGTGGCGAACTCTTCCTTCTCCTTCAGGAAGAATATCGCGTTGGCACCGCCCATCGCATCGAAGCGGCTCAAGGCGGCGGTAGTGTCGAAGTAGGCCATCACCTCGGTGGCCCGTATCTGGTCGAAGAGCGTCGGTGTCTCCTGCGTGGCGATGAAGGCGTTGGACATCAGGCTCGCCCGGTCGATGCCTGCGGCTGTCACCAGCACCCCGATGCTGTCGGCGGTGTACTGGCGGTTGCCGTCGTTCCAGACCTTAGGCTCGATATAGAAGCGGGCGACGCTGTCCAGCTCGGTGAAGCGCAGGGAGTCGCAGAGCACCTGTATGTCGGTGCGGAAGACCTTGACATTGCCTACGCCCACCGCAAAACCGATGCGGGAGGTATCCGGAGGAGGGATGTTCGCCAGGGAATCGGCGGTGTGGATGGAGTCTGCCCGCGCCTTGGCCAGGGAGTCCAGCGGCGGAGGCGACAGGGTGTCGGAGGGTTCTTCCGGAGCTGCGGGTTCCTCGACGGCGGCAGGTTCCTTCTCTTCGCCCGCGATGACGGTGGCATCCCCCTTCAGGCGCCCAGGCTTCCCGCGGCCTGCCAGAAGCGGATTAGAGGTCGCATTCTCTTCGGCAGCCCGTTTCGCCGCTTCCTCGGCGGCCTTGAGGGCTTTCCGGCGATACTCCGTCACCGGATCGCTGTACATCTCTTCCAGCCGGGTTTTCGACTCCGTCAGCACTTCCTCGGGGATGTCGCACTTGCGCTGGGTGAAGTACACCAGCCGGTCCGCCCCTATGTAGATGGTGTCTATCTTCGTCCGTTCGCTTCCATCTTCGGCCTTTATCTTGTCCTCTGTCCGTATCGCCACAGCCGCCTCGCGCTTCAGGGTCACCTGCCGGATGGAATCCTCATAGAAGAGCTCGTTGGACAGGGCGAACGCATTGCGGGTGGTGTCCTGCACCTGCACCTTGCCCTGCATCAGGATATTGTTGGGGGTGCGATAGTAGTAGAGAGTGTCGCACCAGGCCTCCTGCTCCTTGCTCATCGCATGCACGCTGCCGTTGAAGAAGAAGGTCTCCTCCAGGCGCTCGTACCAGCCCCTGTCGGCAGAAAGCATGCTGTCGTCCTTCCAGAAATCTATCCTTTCCGGGAAGATGGCGCGGCTGTTCTTCGACTCGTAGTTGATGCGGCTGCTGCGGATGAAGACGGAGTCGGTGAACATGTTCACGTTGGTCTGGAACTGGAAATACCCCAGCTTGGCATCGTAGGAACCGTCTGAACTCTCGATGATCTGCCCGTCCTTGTCTTTCATCGAAGCGCCGCGGGAGAAGTATGCCAGGGAGTCCCTGGTGTTATAGTCGAGATAGTGGGTGCGGAGGGTGTTGTGGTCTTTGTCTTCCAGCTGCACCAGAGTACCGCGGGCCTGGATGAGATCGTCGTCGATCATGTAGTCCATCTTGTCCGAGGTGAGGATGGTGCCCTCCTGCACCACGCGCACGTTGCCCCAGGCGTTGATTATCTTGGAATCCACGTTCCAGAGGGCCGTATCGCAGATAAAGTAGGTGTTGTTGTGGAAGAAGGTCGCGTCGATGGTCTTGCGGTAGCTTCTGCCGCCCTTGTCGATCAGCTCCAGGCTTTTGGCCTTGATGAGGCGCACCAGACTGTCTTTCTGCTCAGAATTGTTCTGGGCAGAGAGGCCGGCGCAGAGCAGGAGCGCAATGGCGAGGGCTGCTATTTTCTGACCTTTGACTTCCATCCGTCGCGAGCGAAATCACAATCCCCGAAGATAGGGTCGATTATGATGTAGGTCTCTGCAATTTTCTTATCGATGAATTCGTCTATCGCTTCCTGCTGCTTGATGTTGCGCACAACGTCGAGCAGCTCGGTGTAATCGTTCTCGAAGCTTGCCGGATGCGCGTCCACTATCTTGTCCAGACGGACGATCTTGTAGACGAGGTTGCCGTCGCGGCCTTCATTGTCGCGGGAGGCGATGGGGGCGGATATCTCACCCTCCTTCAGCCCCTTGACGGCCGCATAGTCTTCGGGCTTGATCTGGTCTATCTCGAAATATGCGCTGCCGGTCTGAGGGTCTGCCATCTGGCCGCCGTTGGTGCGGGTGGCAGGGTCTTCGGAGCGGTAGAATGCGATGGTCTCGAACTTGGTCTCGCCCTTCTCTATCACCGACTTGAGGGAGTCCAGGATCTTGAAGGCCTTCTCCTGGTCTTCGGAGGTGTACTTAGGCTTGAGAAGGATGTGGCGGGCGTTGAACATATCCCCTTTCTTCTCCACAATCTGGATGATATGGAAGCCGTCGGGGGTCTCTACTATCTGGGAGATGACCCCGGGTTTAAGGGACATGGCGGCATCGGAGAACGCCGGCCAGAAGATGTCTTTGGAGGCCATTCCGAGCTCGCCGCCCTTGCGGGAACTGCCCGGGTCCTCGGAATACAGGCGCGCCAGGG
>CAMJJO010000174.1 GCA_946406095.1 uncultured Bacteroidales bacterium
CCTTGTGGAAACCGCCAAGTTATATGACAATATGGAAACGGTGCGCAAGATGAAGCAAATCGTTCCGGAATACAAATCCAATAACTCGATCTACGAAAAACTCGACACAGAGTAATGCAACTTCACATAACATCAGAAACCGGACGGCTCAGGGAAGTAATCCTGGGCCTTCCGTATTCCAACGGGCCGGCTCCCACGCTGGAAGAGGCCTTCGACAGCAAGTCATACGAATCCGTAAAGAACGGGGTTTATCCCAAGGAGGCAGATATAGTGCATGAGATGGAGGCCTTCGATGCCATCCTCAAGAAGCACGGTGTAAAGGTGCACCGTCCTGCCCTCGTGACCAACTGCAACCAGGTTTTCGCCCGGGACGTGGGCTTCGTCATCGACGACAAGATCATAGTCTCCAACATCATCCCCGACCGCCAGGCCGAGATCGATGCATACGAGCCCATCTACCGCAATATCCACTACAAGAATATCTACAACCTCCCCGAGGCGGTGCACGTCGAGGGCGGGGATGTCATCCTCTATAACGGGGTGATTTTCGTCGGGCAGTACAACTTCCCGGATTATCCCAGCTTGAAGACCGCCCGCACCAATGCGCTGGCGCTGGATTACCTGAAGATGATCTTCCCGGACAAGGACATCATCCCCCTGAACCTCCGCAAGAGCGACACCGACCCCTACGAGGGCATCCTCCATCTGGACTGCACCTTCATGCCGGTAGGCCGGGGGAAGGCCATCATCTACCGGGACGGCTTCATCAATCCTCGCGACGCGCAGCATCTGGTGGACCTGTTCGGGCAGGAGAACGTGTTCGAACTCACGAAGGAAGAGATGTACTGGATGAACTCCAACATCTTCTCTATCGCCGAGGACATTGTGGTGGTGGAAGAGCACTTCACCCGCCTCAAGGCCTGGCTGGAAGAGCAGGGAATTACGGTGGAGACCGTGCCTTACCGTGAGATTTCCAAGATGGGAGGGCTGCTGCGCTGCTCCACCCTTCCTCTTGTGCGTGATTAAACCTTATCTGGACTATGAGTAAACTTGCAATGATTGCCTTCGGCGGGAATGCGCTCCTCCGCGCCGGACAGAAAGGCACTTTCGACGAACAGCTGGAGAACGTGGAGCGCACCTGCCAGCAGCTTGTGCCCCTGATCGAGAAGGGCTATGATATAGTGATAGGCCACGGCAACGGCCCCCAGGTGGGGAACGCCCTGCTGAGGCACGAGGCCGGGAGCAAGGCCTTCGGCATGCCCGCGATGCCTATGGATTTCTGCGGTGCGGAGACCCAGGGCTCCATCGCCTACCTGATTGAAACCGCCCTCGAGCGCGTGCTCTTTCGCGCCGGGATTAAAAGGCGCATCGTTTCCCTGGTCACCCGCGTGGAGGTTGCGGCAGACGACCCCGCATTCCAGAATCCTACCAAGCCGGTAGGGCCTTATTATCCGGAGAAACCTCAGGATGGGGCTGTGTACCGGGAAGACCCCAGAGGCCTGGGCTGGAGAAAGGTGGTGGCATCCCCCAAACCGATAGACGTACATAATATCGACCTGATCGAGAAGCTGGCCCGCGAAGGCTGCATAGTGATCACGGTCGGAGGCGGCGGCATCCCAGTCATCAAGAAACCCGACGGCTACCGCGGCATCGAGGCCGTCATCGACAAAGACCTCGCCAGCACCCTCTGTGCAATCCAGATGAAGGCCGACGAATTCTACATCCTCACCGATGTCGCGAAGGTCTATATCAATTTCCGCAAACCCGGCGAGCAGGCGCTCGACTCGATTACCGTGGCCGATGCGGAACGCTATCTGGCGGAAGGCCAGTTCGCCGAGGGCTCGATGGCCCCCAAGGTGCGCGCAGGTATACTTTTTGTAAAGAATGGAGGCGCACAGTGTGTTATCACCGAGGCCGGGCAGCTCGGAAATCCTGCCTGTGGAACAAGAATAATTCCTTAAAAGATATGTCAGTCAACCTTAAGAACCGCAGTTTCCTTAAACTGCTCGATTTTACCCCCGAAGAGATTCAGTATTTCCTTGACCTTGCCGCCGAGCTCAAGCAGGCGAAGCGCGAAGGCAGAGAGCGTAAGACGATGGTAGGCAAGAACATCGCCCTCATATTCGAGAAGACTTCCACCCGCACCCGCTGCTCCTTCGAAGTGGCGGCTTACGACCAGGGTGCGCACGTGACCTACCTCGGCCCCAGCGGCAGCCAGATCGGCATCAAGGAGACCATGAAGGATACTGCCCGCGTGCTTGGGCGCATGTACGACGGCATCGAGTACCGCGGTTTCGCGCAGACTACCGTCGAGGAACTTGCCAAGTACTCCGGCGTTCCGGTCTGGAACGGCCTCACCAACGAATTCCATCCTACCCAGATCCTCGCAGACTTCCTCACCATGAGGGAGCATTCCGACAAGCCCCTGAACCAGGTCAGCTACGCCTATCTCGGCGATGCCCGGTTCAACATGGGCAATTCCCTGCTGGTGGGCGGTGCGAAGATGGGTATGGACGTGCGCATCGTGGCTCCCAAGGCCCTCCAGCCTGCGGCAGAACTTGTTGCCGAGTGCAAGAAGATCGCCGAGGAAACGGGCGCACGCATCACTATCACCGACGATGTGGACGCCGGCGTGAAGGGCTGCGACTTCATTTATACCGACATCTGGGTCTCCATGGGCGAGCCGGATGAGGTCTGGAAGGAGCGCATCGCCATGCTGATGCCTTATCAGGTGAATGCCAAGCTGATGGAGCGCACCGGCAATCCCAACTGCAAGTTCATGCACTGCCTGCCGTCCTATCATAACCGCGATACCAAGGCGGGTGAGGATGTGTATCAGAAGTTCGGGCTGGATGGCGTCGAGGTGACGGAGGATGTGTTCGAGAGCCCTGCCAGCATCGTTTTCGACGAGGCGGAGAACCGCATGCATACCATCAAGGCCGTCATGGTCGCAACCCTCGGAGACTAGATGAAAAGGTTTATCACAGTTTTGCTGGCCCTGACGCTCTGCGCCGGGGCTTTTGCCCAGTGGGAGATCGATTCGCGGGATTAC
>CAMJJO010000175.1 GCA_946406095.1 uncultured Bacteroidales bacterium
TGTTCTTGACGGTGATATGCAGGCTTTCGTAGCCGTTGGGGCGTGGCGTAGTGAGCCAGTCCCTGAGGCGGGAAGTATCCGGCTCGTACTCTTCCGTCACGTAGGAATAAACCTTCCAGCAAAGTTCCTTTTCCAGCTTGGGATCCTGCTCGCAGTCGATTATGAAGCGGATCGCGAAGACATCGAACACGCCTTCGAAGGGCACCTTCTGCACCTGCATCTTTCGGTAGATGGAATAGGCGGTCTTGGTGCGTATCTTCAGTTTATACTCTATTCCGGCATCGTGGAGTTTCTGCTTGAGGGGCTCTATGAACTCCTCCATCAGCCGCTCGCGGTCCCTCTCGGTCGCTTTCAGTTTATTGGTGATCGCCCGGTATTGCTCAGGCTCGGCATAACGGAAATAGATGTTCTCTAGTTCGCTCTTGATGTTGTAGAGCCCCAGCTGATGCGCCAGCGGGATATACAGCATCAGGGTTTCCAGGATTTTCTGGTCACGGGAGCTCTTGGGGAAGATGGAGAGCTTGCGCATCACCTCCAGGCGGTCCGCAATCTTGAGAACGGTCACTCGGGGATCGGTGGAGTACTGAACGATCAGTTTCTTATAGTTCTCCGCCTCCAGCCGGGTGTCCTTGGGTTTGATGGTGGAGATCTTGTTGAGCCCGTCCACCATCGTCAGGATATCCTGCGGGAAGGCGCTGATATCCACGTCTTTATGAACCCTTGTCGCCTCGTGGAGATAAACCGCCGCACTACATTCGGCCGGGAGGCCGAGTTCGTCGCTGGCGATGGCCGCGACGGCATCGGGGTGCCCGATGAAGGGCGTCCCGTCGAATCGCAGTTCACCTGCGAGCACAGTTTGAGCCAACTCCCTGGCTTTTGCAACGACTTCTTCCATTTCTTTACTTGCCACGCTCGTTTAGAGCTTTCTGAAAAGCGCGAGCATTTTTCAAATGTTCAGCGTAAGACTTCGCGAATCTGTGAGAGCCGTCGAAGGACGGATCGGCACAGAAAAACAGGTAGCCGGAGGAGGTGTCGGCGTTGAGCACGGCATTCAGATATTCCTTCCCGGGGACATTGATCGGCCCGGGGGGAAGCCCAGCGTACATATAGGTGTTATACGGGGAATCTATGCGCAGATCCCGCTTCAGGATACGGTTGGTTTCGTAGTTCAGAAGATAGGCTACGGTAGGGTCCGCCTGGAGCTTCATTCCCTTACGCAGACGCGTCAGATACACTCCGGCTATGCGGGTATAGTCCGACGGCATGTTGCTCTCCCCCTTCACTATGGAAGCCAGGATGGACACCTGCAGCTTGCTCAGGCCGAGACGCTTCGCCTTGGCGGCATTGTCTTCCGTCCAATAAGCATCCCATGCCTTTTTCTGCCTTGCGAAGATCTCGTCTATCGAGTCTGTCCAGTACATCTCGTAGGTGTCTGGAATGAAAAGCGAAAAGGCTGTCGAAGACTTGAATCCATAGCGCCCTAGAAGCTGATCATTATTCAAAGCTTCTGCCACCGTAGCGGAGTCCACCATCATCTGGGAAGATATCCATTTGGCGAGCGATCCCTTGAGCCTGACGGATGGGATGCGAAGCTGCACGGGAGTCTGCCAGCCGTTATTAAGCATCCGGGAGATATAGGCGCTGGTCTGCCCGGGCTTGACCAAATAGTGGCCGGGCGTCAGGTAATCGGCCACACGATGCTCCTCGAAAGCCCTCCTGATGCTTCGCGGACGGGCCACACAGGTGTCCAGGACGGCTATCACATCTTCCGGAGTGGTGCTCGGATAGACAAACAGTTCGACCGTCCTGCGGGCATTCGGCAGCTTATTGTCCGACAGCCAGGACCAGCACTTGATGCCGATCACGGCCACCAGAACCACCAGAGCGGTCGGCAGGATCTTCCGTATCAAACTATGTTTCTTCTTGCTCATTTGAACTTCTTAAGGTAAATGACATCTCCCTCGATCGGCTTGTAATCTGCGGGCATACCCGGGTTCCACTTGAGCAGGGACTTCATCTTTATGCCGAATCGCTGAGAAATCTCCCACAGCGTTAGAGGCTTGTCGTCAGCCACATACATAGGCAGGCCGAATGGCGCCTGGCGCTTCTTGGGTTTCAGGTAGACCACCTCCCCTATCTTGAGCGGACGCATTGCAGGAACGTCGTTGAAACGAAGAATCTCCTTTTGGAAAAGGTTGAATTCCAGCGCGATGCTTTCGTAGGTATCCTCGTGCTCGGCATATACGCAGAGGATGCCGTTCTTCTTGTAGACTTTGCGGTCCAGGCGGAAGCTATAGGTCTCCTTTGCCTGGGAACGGCGCACTGGATTCTGCACCTCCACCTGAGCCTTCTTTTCTATCTTGAGAGGGCTTTCAGGCACGGATACCGCAGGGGCGGGAGAATCCGCAGATGCAGGCACGCCGCCCGTATCATATTTATATAATTGGTAATCTTCGATGATCTTGATAAGCTTCTCGGCATATTTGGGATCCGTCGCGTAACCGGCCTTCTTCAAGCCACGCGCCCAGCCCTTGTAGTCCGTAGGCTTCAGCTCGAACAGTTCCTTATATCTGTCTTGATAGCGCAGGAAGTCGCTATGGTCCCGGAACGATTCCCCGGCGCTCCCATACACCCGGAAGCATTCGTTCGGAGCATCGTCGTTCACCCGCATGGTCTTTCCCTTCCAATTGCGGTGGCACTTGATACCGAAGTGGTTGTTGCCGTCCGCCGCAAGGCTCGAGAGGCCATAACGGCTCTCCAGCATACCCTGCGCAAGGGTGATGCTTGCAGGCACGCCGGAACGGTGCATCTCGCTCACGGCCACGGGCGCGTACTTTTTTATATAGTCGTTCTGTGGAGTATCAGACAAGGCTATCAGCCCTGTCAACATCGCCATTAGAATCAGGAGTGCTCTCTTCATATTCGCGAATATACGGAATTTCGAAGATATCTCCATCATTTACGGTATAGCTTTCAGGGAAAATTTCCCTGCATTCTTCCCCAAGGGCTGCGATGTCTTTAACCCTGGAAGAATAATGGCCGAT
>CAMJJO010000176.1 GCA_946406095.1 uncultured Bacteroidales bacterium
CCCATTTTCGCCGGTGGCAGGACCCTCCCGGAGCCGATGTCCGCATGCGGGCAGAAGAAGTACGATCCGTCGCTCTTCGTCTGGCAGTTCCGCAAGGCCAACAAGCTCGCCACCCTCAGCTGGCAGACCACCAAGGAAG
Source organism: uncultured Bacteroidales bacterium (assembly GCA_946406095.1). Classification (GTDB taxonomy): domain Bacteria; phylum Bacteroidota; class Bacteroidia; order Bacteroidales; family UBA932; genus Cryptobacteroides. Next base: position 140 of record CAMJJO010000176.1, read on the forward strand.
GATTCAACCAGACACTGAAAGAGGTCGAGGACGCGGCCTTCGAGGGCCTTCCCGGAGCCAAGGCCAAGCCTGAGGACCTCGATGCTTATACGCAGAAGGTTTACGATAACGCCGCTGCCCGCTGGGCCGAACTCGAGGCCAAGTATTGGGTGGAATTCGGCAGAGGATTCTGATATATATGGAAAACTACAGACAAATCGAACTGTCCGCCTGGACCAAGTTCGGGGAAGGGGGCAATGGCGTCACTTACGTCAGCCTGGACGAACCGGACGTCATCCTTAAAATCAACAAGCCGGGCCTTTGCACCCTTGAATTCGTAAAGCACGAATACGACGTGTCCAAGGCTGTCGAAAGGCTGGGCATCCCTGTCCCCAAAGTGTATGAAATCGTCCGGGTGGGAGATGATTACGCCACGATTTCCGAGCGCGTCAAGAGCAAGAAATCCCTCTCCCGCATCTGCTGCGACGAGCCCGCCCTCACCGAAGCAATGGCCGGCGTGCTATGCGAACACGGCAAGAAACTTTTCTCCGCCCAATGCGACACGCAGATCTTCCCCAGCAGGAAGACCCAGCTGACCAACGCCCTGGAGAAGGTCCGGTTCATCAGCAAAAAGAACCGCCGCATCCTCAAGGAGTTCGCCCAGACCATAGAAGATAAGACCACCTGCGTTCACGGGGACTTCCAGACCGGCAACATCATCCGTTCCGGCGAAAGCTATTTCTGGATCGACCTGGACCGTTTCGGCTATGGGGATCCGATGTTCGACATAGGACACCTGTTCCTGATATGCAATGTTTATGCGCCGATGAAGCAGGTGCAGGATATCTTCCATATGGGAGAGGCTCAGCTGCGCAGCTTCTGGGTGGCATTTGCCCGCGCCTACACCGGCGAAGAGGACTGTTCCGCATTCGACCATCTCGCCGGAAAATTCGCCTGCCTGGATATCGTCCTGCGCTACGAATTCCAGAAACCCAGTCTGGCAGAAAAGTTGTTCTTCGCTTTCCACATACGGCGTCTCATTAAACAGTATTACTCCTGATGAAGGGAATAAAGAGTGTCCGGGATCTTGGAGGCTACAAGATGCAGGACGGACGTTTCCTGCGCACCGGGATGCTGATCCGCACTGCACATCTTGCCGATGCTACGGATGCCGACCTGGAGTATCTTTCCTCCGTTCCCGTGGCGAAAGTCATAGATTTCAGGAAGGAAGAAGAACTGCAGGGGAAAGCGGACCGTCCGGTGCCCGGTGCTGAATTCGTGCGTATCCCGGTGGATGCCAGCGGAAACGTGGCAGCGCAGGCCTCGGAAGAGGAGAGAAAAAAGTTTACCGGCCGCAAGAAGTTCGATGTCAAGAAGATAATCGTTATGGCCGCTTTCAACGATAAGGCGAAGAAAGTGGCCCGTGAAATGTATCCAACCCTCATATTCAACCCAGAATGCCAGCAGCAGTTCGCCCGCTTTTTCCGGGAAGTCCTCGCCACCGAAAAGGGGGCGGTGCTCTACCACTGCACGCAGGGAAAAGACCGCACCGGCATCGCCTCGGCCCTCCTTTTGGCTGCTCTTGGCGCAGACCGGGAGACGATTGTGGCGGATTTTGACGCGACCAATCTGATTTATCAGGCCGACGTGCGGAAGTATTCCCGCCGCGTGCGTTTTTGGGGAGGAAAGGACGAGGAGGTTGAGGTCGTGAAGGCCTTCCTCGGCGCCAATACCGGGAATTTCGTCAAGACCCTGGATGAAATAGACCGTTGCTACGGCTCTATGGAGGCATACCTCAAGGGCCCAATCGGCCTGACCGATGCCGACATTCGGACCCTGAGGGAACGATATCTTCTGCCGGAATTGCCATAGAAACAATATAATTGCTACATTTGCAGCCACATTTGTCAAGACACTGAAATGAAAGCATCCAAACGATCGACCATAGAGGCGATTATATTTCTGGCAGTTCTGATTGCCGTTTTCTGGGCACTCGGCTCCCGCATGGGCGGAGGCAACATGCTCAAGACAATGATGAATACGGCGCACGACCTGCTGTTGAATACCGTGTTCTATCTGATGGGCATCACGGTGCTCACCGGAGCCCTTTCCAAACTGATGGCGGAATTCGGTGTGGTCACGCTGCTGGAGAAATTCCTCCGCCCGCTGATGAAGCCCCTTTTCCATCTCCCCGGAGTGGCTGCCCTGGGCGCAGTGATGACTTTCCTGTCGGACAACCCCGCCATCATCGCGCTCAGCAAGGACCGTTCGTTTGCATCCTACTTCAAGAAGTATCAGCTGATATCCCTCACCAACTTCGGCACCGCCTTCGGAATGGGTTTCGTGGTGCTTATAACTATGTTCGGCTATGGCAGCGTGGGTGCCGCTTTCGTCGGTCTGTTCGGCGCATTCTGCGGCTCCATCATCTCCACCCGCCTGATGCAGCGCTCCTGCCTCAAGGCCTGGCCGGCCGAAATGGAGGAAATGGTCGTCAACGCTTCGCAGGAAGAGCTGGCGGAGGAGCGAGTCGAATCCGGCTCGCAGAACAGTATCTTCATGCGCTTCCTCAACGCCATCCTGGACGGTGGAAAGAACGGTGTGGAGCTTGGCTTGCAGATCATTCCCGGCGTGCTGATCATCACCACGGCCGTCATCATGATCACCTTCGGCCCGGGAGCTGAAGGATATACGGGTGCATCCTCGCAGGGCGTGCCCATCCTCCCCTGGTTGGCAGACAAGATCCACTGGGTGTTCGAGTGGCTGTTCGGCTTCAAGGCGATGGAACTCATCGCGTTCCCGATGACCGCACTCGGCGCCGTGGGAGCCGCACTCGGCCTGCTGCCCACCTTTGAGGCAGCCGGATTCCTGGACGGCAACGCCATCGCGGTCTGCACCGCCATCGGCATGTGCTGGAGCGGCTATCT
>CAMJJO010000177.1 GCA_946406095.1 uncultured Bacteroidales bacterium
CGTAGTCTTCGTAGGCGGCGCGCACGTCGCGGATCAGGCTGTTCTGCAGGGAGATGATCCACCTGTCAGTTTCGGTGACGGCAGTGCCGTTCACGGAAGTTTTTTGAGCGGGCCCGTGCGTGGCGGTAGCGGAGTGAACGGCACTGCCGTCACCGACCGGCTGCCACCCATCCACATTCGCATAAAGCGCGAAGAAGGAATATGTATTGTAGAGCGTGCCGAAGAACTTGCGCCGGATCTCATCCACGCCGGCCTCGTCGAAACGGAGATTGTCCCAAGGCTGGGCGTTGGTGAGCATATACCAGCGGAGAGCATCCGCGCCGTAGGTATCCAGGGCCTTGAAAGGATCCACGGCATTGCCCAGGCGCTTGCTCATCTTGTTGCCGTCCTTATCCAGCACCAGGCCGTTGGAAATCACGCGCTTGAACGCGGGAGTGCCGCTCACCATAGTATGTATGGCGTGCAAGGTATAGAACCACCCGCGGGTCTGGTCCACGCCTTCTGCGATAAAATCGGCAGTGGAGCCAAAATCGGGAGTGTCGAGCCCGCGCAGGCCAGTCTGGGCGTAAGGCATGGATCCGGAATCGAACCAAACGTCGATCAGGTCACTCTCGCGCACCATCTTCTTTCCGGAAGGGCTGACGAGGAAGATATTGTCCACATACGGCCGGTGGAGGTCGATGAGGTCGTAATTGGCCTTGCTCATATCGTCGGGGTTGAAGCCCTTCTCCTTGAGAGGATTGGAGGGCATCACTCCGGCTGCTACGGCCTTTTCAATCTCGGCATAGAACTCCTTGACGCTGCCTATGCAGATTTCTTCTTTTCCGTCCTCGGTGCGCCAGATGGGCAACGGAGTGCCCCAGAAGCGGCTGCGGCTGAGGTTCCAGTCCTGGATGTTCTCGAGCCAGACGCCGAAGCGGCCGGTGCCGGTGGATTCCGGCTTCCAGCGTATCTGCTTGTTCAGTGCGACCATCTCGTCTTTGACGGCGGTGGTGCGGATGAACCAGGAATCAAGGGGATAGTAGATGACGGGGCAGTCGGTGCGCCAGCTGTGGGGATAGCTGTGGACGTGCTTCTGCATACGGAAGAGGCGGCCGTCCTGCTTCATCATCACGCAAAGGTCCACATCCAGCACGGGGGCGTCCTTGGGGAGGGGTTCCTCACCGTGAAGCTTGCGGAAGTAGTCGTCTATCGCGTTCTTCACATATCTGCCTGCGAACTCCTTGTAGGAAGGATCCACGAAGGATGCGGCATAGGCGGGGTCGAGGTCTTCGATACGCACGAACCTGCCCTGGGTATCCACCTGGGCCATAAGGTTGCCGTTGCAGTCCACGGGCATTATGCCCACTATGCCGGCGGCAGTGGCAACACGCTTGTCATCCGCACCGAACGAAGGCGCGATATGCACTATGCCGGTGCCGTCTTCGGTGGTTACATAGTCCCCGGGGATGACCTCGAAGGCATTTCCGTCCGGTTTGAACCAGGGAATCAGCTGCTTATAGCGGATGCCGGTGAGTTCCGAACCCTTGAAGGAGCCGGGAAGAACCTCATAGGCGATCTTGTCGTTGAACCAGGCGCCCACAAGCTCCTTTGCCAGCACGTAAACGGCCTCCTTGCCGGTGTACTGGTTGGTGGATTTCACCCTCACGTATTCGATCTTCGGGCCGACGCAGAGCGCGGTGTTGGAAGGAAGGGTCCAGGGGGTGGTGGTCCAGGCCAGGAAATAGACGGGACCGTCGCCAAAGAGCTTTTCGGAGGCGGCATCGCGGATCACCTCGAACTGAACGGTCGCGGTGGTGTCGGAAACGTCGCGGTAGCAGCCGGGCTGGTTCAACTCATGGGAGCTGAGGCCGGTGCCGTCGGTGGGGCTGTAAGGCTGGATGGTGTAGCCCTTGTAAAGCAGGCCCTTGTCGTAAATCTTCTTCAGCAGATACCAGAGGGTCTCGATGTAGCGGTTGTCGTAGGTGATGTAAGGGTCGTTCATATCTACCCAGTAACCTACGCGCTGCGTCAAGGTCTCCCATTCAGCGGTGTATTTCATCACCTCCTGGCGGCAGGTGCGGTTGTATTCTTCTACGCTGATCTTGGTGCCGATATCCGCCTTGGAGATGCCGAGTTTCTTCTCCACTCCGAGTTCCACTGGAAGTCCGTGGGTATCCCATCCGGCGCGGCGGCGCACCTTCCAACCCGTCTGGCTCTTGTAGCGGCAGATGGCATCTTTGATGGAACGCGCCATCACATGGTGGATGCCCGGCATGCCGTTTGCCGACGGCGGGCCTTCAAAGAAAATGTACTCGGGCTCTCCCTCTGCAAGCTCCAGGCTCTTCTCGAAAGCCTTGTGTTCTTTCCAGCGCTCCAGCACACGGTTCCCCGTTGCAACCAGGTCGAGTCCCTTATATTCTTTGAATGTCATAATTTTTCGCTAATTTTGTGCTTGTTAAATAGTTTACAAATATAATCAATTCTTTGGAAACTCTAGACATAATACTGCTCGTATGTTTCGTGCCGGCAATCATCACCGGCATAAGCAAAGGGCTTATAGAACAGCTGGTTTCTCTGGCATCGCTATTTGTGGGCGTCTGGGCCGCATTTCGCTTCTCCACCGTCATCGCCGAATGGCTGAACGGATTCCTTCAGCTCGACCAGAAAATCGTCAACATCGCGGCTTTCGCACTCACCGTGATACTTGCCGTGCTGCTTCTGACCCTTCTTGGCAAACTCATTACAAAAACTCTCAAGCTTGCGGCTCTGGGGTGGGCGAACCGCCTGTTAGGGCTGGTATTCGCACTGCTTAAAGCCGCGCTCATCATCGGGCTGCTCATCTTTATCTTCGATCCCATCAACGCAAAATTCAATCTGGTCAAGCCGGAGATACTTGACGGTTCAGTGATATATACCACCCTCCACGACCTTTCGATGAAGGTGTTCCCATATCTTAAAGAGCTCATTACCAATGCCTAGGCTTGTTTTCATAGAAACTTCCACCGCCCTTTGTTCCACCGCCCTGGCGGAGAACGGCAG
>CAMJJO010000178.1 GCA_946406095.1 uncultured Bacteroidales bacterium
AAGAGCATGTACAACTCCCTGCAGAATTCCGCCCAGCTCACCCATATGCTCGGAGCGGACGCCCGCAAGGTCCAGGCTCTTCGCAAGAAAGCCAAAAAGGCCCTCGAAGAAGGAAAGATCGATGCAAACATCACCATCAACGATTTTGTCTGCTTCGCCGTCATCAAGGCCCTGCAGAAGTTCCCGAACGTCAATTCCCATTGCCTCGGAGATGCGATGCGGATCTTCAAGACGGTCAATCTCGGCTGTGCTGTGGATACCGAACGCGGCCTGATGGTGCCCGTCATCAAGAATGCTGACAAACTCGATATCATCGGCCTCAGCAAAGAGCTGAAGAAAGCGGCGGATGCCTGCAAGAAGGGATCCTTCAATCCCGACCTTCTCGCCAGCGAAGCCGGCAGTTTCACCGTCAGCAACCTCGGCGGCTACGGAGTCGAGTGGTTCACCCCCATCATCAACGTTCCCCAGAGCGCCATCCTCGGTGTCGGAACCATCGTTCCCAGGCCCAAGGATCTGGGCTCCGGTGTCTATGCATTCGTGCCTTACCTCGGCCTCAGCCTCACCTACGACCACCGCGCGATCGACGGCGGAGAAGCGACGAAGTTCCTGAAGCAGGTTGCCACGGAAATCGAAACGTTGGAAGTGGAATTCTAGAAAACAACTAACATACAATATGGAACAGATTTTTGATTTAGCGATTATCGGCGGAGGCCCGGGCGGATATGTTGCCGCGGAAAGGGCCGGAGCCGCAGGTCTCAGCACTGTACTGTTCGAGCGCAAGAGCCTGGGCGGAGTATGCCTCAACGAAGGATGCATCCCCACCAAGACCCTGCTCTACAGCGCAAAAGTTTACAATTATGCAAAGGAAGGCGACCATTATGGCGTGTACACCGAAAACCCTTCATTCAAGTATGAGGAAATCGTAGCCCGCAAAAACAAGGTTGTCAAGAAACTTGTCGCCGGCGTGAAAGCCGCGATGAAGGCCCACAAGGTGACCGTCGTCGCAGAGAATGCGGTCATAGAAGGCCGCGGCAAGGAGGGAGTCACCATCAAGGCGGGAGAGGAAGTCTACACTGCCAAGAACCTTCTCATCTGCGCAGGCTCCGAAGCCGCAGTTCCTCCGTTCCCGGGTCTGAAAGAAGCCGGCGATGTCATCGTAACAAACCGTGAGATCCTGGCTCTCGAAGAGCAGCCCAAGGAACTCGTGGTCATCGGCGGCGGCGTCATCGGAATGGAATTCGCCGCATTCTACAGCACCCTCGGCACTAAAGTGACGGTTGTGGAGATGCTCCCCAAGATTCTCGGCCCTCTGGACGACGAAATCAGCGCAATGCTCCAGAAGCAATACGAGAAGAGGGGCATAGAATTCTGCCTCAAGTGCAAAGTCACCGGGATCGAGGGCAACACCGTGGTTTATGAAGATCCCGAAGGAAAGGTCTGCCGCGTCAGCGGAGACAAGATCCTCGTCAGCGTCGGCCGCCGTGCAAACCTGCAGGGCTACGGCCTCGAGAATCTTGGCGTCGAACTCGCCCTCAACCCCGCAGGCCGTCCTTACGGCATCAAGGTGGATGAGCATATGCGTACCAACATCCCCGGTGTTTATGCAGCAGGCGACGTGACCGGTTTCTCGATGCTCGCACACACCGCCTCCCGCGAAGGCGAGGTCGCAGTCAACAACATCCTCGGCAAGAAGGACCACATGCGCTATAACGCGATCCCCGGCGTCGTCTACACCAACCCCGAGGTCGCCGGCACAGGCATCACCGAAGAAGAGGCCAAGAAGCAAGGCATCGACTATAAGGTAGTCAAGCTCCCCATGGCCTACTCCGGCCGTTTCGTAGCAGAAAACGAGCGCGGCGAGGGCATCTGCAAGATCATCGTCGGCGCAAAATACCACGAGGTTCTGGGCGTCCACATGATGGGCAACCCCTGCTCCGAAATAATCAACGCAGCCTGCATCGCAATCGAGCAGGAAATGACTCTCGAGCAGCTCAAAGAGGTGGTATTCCCCCACCCCACCGTATCAGAAATCATCAAAGAAACCGCATTTACAATCTAAGCCATGCCTAAATCACTTTATATCGATCCCGAAGTCACCCTCCGCCCGAAAGAGCACGAGATCAAGTTCCCCGAAATCCCCGTAATGCAGTACAAGAAGACTGTAAAGGAAGAACTCAAAGAGGGCAATTTCACCAAGGAGGACCTTCTCCGCATCTATCGCGACATGTTCACCATCCGCGAGTTCGAGACAATGCTGAACAGCGTCAAGACCACCGGCGGATACAATGGAGTGGAGTATAACAACCCCGGCCCCGCACACCTTTCCGCAGGTCAGGAAGCGGCCGCAGTGGGTATGGCCTACAACCTGGACACCGACGACTTCATCTTCGGCAGCCATCGCAGCCACGGCGAAATCCTCGCCAAGGGTCTGCGCAGCATCCAGATCCTCCCCGAAAAAGAACTCAAGAAGATAATGGAAGAGTTCTGGGGCGGAGCAACCTTGGAAGTCGCCAAGAAGGGATACGACGGCAAGGACACCAAGGAACTCGGCATCCGATTCCTCATCTACGGCGCCATCGCCGAGATCTTCGCCCGCACCACCGGTTTCAACAAGGGACTGGGCGGAAGCATGCACACCTTCTTCACCCCCTTCGGAATCTATCCCAACAACGCCATCGTGGGCGGCAGCGGCTCCATCGCAGTCGGCGCAGCTCTCTACAAGAAAGTCAACCGCAAGAAGGGTATAGTCGTGGCCAACCTCGGCGACGGAGCAATGGCCCGCGGCCCCGTGCTCGAAGGCATGACCTTCGCATCCATGGATCAGTTCCACACCCTCTGGGAGGGAGATATGAAAGGCGGCCTGCCGGTGCTCATCAACGTGATGGACAACCAGTACGCCATGGGCGGACAGACCAAGGGCGAGACCATGGGATACACCTTCCCGGCACGCCTCGGCGCAGGTTTCAACCCCGAAGCCTGGCACGCAGAACGCGT
>CAMJJO010000179.1 GCA_946406095.1 uncultured Bacteroidales bacterium
TCACCTTCAACACCAGCCGTGACGACAAATCGCCCATCAAGGAAGCCCTGGTCGTAACCGATTTCGAGCGTGTCTTCGAAAAGATGGTGGATCACCTCATCGGCGATACCGGCAAACTTGCCGACCTCCGCAAGCAGAAAGACGGCAAGCTCATTGACCACATCTACCTGGATAAGTCTCTCATCGGCAAGGAACACAGCATCTACTACATCGGCGACAGCAAATACTACCAGGACGGTAGCCATCCGGAAGGCGTCTCCCTATACAAGCAGTTCACCTATGCCAAGAACGCCATCCAGTACAACATAGACCAGTTCTACCTCAAGGACAGCAAGAATCCCAACGCCATCCGCTATCGCGACGAGCAGACCGAGGGCTACAACATCACACCAAATTTCTTTATCGTGCCCGACATCGACGAAGACAATCTTGATTTCACGACACCGTCCTTCGAGCCCACATCCTGGGAACCCACGCCCAACAGGCACTTCAAGGACCGCCTCTTCGACCGCGACACACTCCTGCTGCGCGAATACAGCATCAACCTCATCTTCCTCATCGCAGCATACGGCGCCTACGAAGACTGCTGGACAAACACCCTGCGTACCACCATCCGCGAAGACTTGATCAAGTTCCTTAACAAACTCTACGTCTTCTTCGAAGTGGTTCCCAAGCCCATCCCGGTCTATTCGGAAGATAGGCAGGTTTTGGAAATCCCCTTCCTGAACTACCACCACAACCGCATCAGTGGCAAGGCATACAAGGCCGACGACAACTCCAAGAGTATCATCCTCGCCTACGAGCGCAAATCCGAACTCGGCAAGAAAGACCTCGCCGATGCCAGGGAACACCTCTCCTCCTCCGTCGAGGGCGGCACCCTCGGCGACCCGATAACCCTCAAGCCGTGAGCGAAGTATCTCCACAGCGCTCCTACAACATGTCCCGCATCCGCTCCCGGAACACGACCCCGGAGAAGATTGTGAGGGCCGAGCTGTGGCGCAGGGGTTACCGGTACCGGCTCAACGACAATCGCCTGCCCGGCAAGCCCGACCTCGTGCTGCCCAAGTACCGCGCCGTCATCTTCATCAACGGCTGTTTCTGGCACGGCCACCGCGGCTGTCCCAAGTACGTGGAACCAAAGACCAACACCGGTTTCTGGAAGGAGAAGATCGCCCACAACATAGCCCGTGACGAACTCAATGCCCAGCGCCTCGACACCCTCTCCTGGACCGTCATCACCGTCTGGGAATGCGAGCTGTCGAAGAAGAACCGCGACGCCACCATTGCCCGCATAGAGGCCGATTTACGGGCCGCAAAGGACAAATACGACAAATGGACCGCCCTCCGCCGCGAGAGCCGCGAATACGCCCGAGAACAGGCCCGTAAGCATCGTGAAATCCTCGCCCAGGTCGAAGCAGAATTGAACCTTCCGAAATCCCTCCGCCGCTACGCAAAAAAGGAAGGCGAAATACTTTACTAAATCCCGCTTTTCGGGAGACTTTTAGCAGAAAATAATTTCTACGCAAAGAGATCGTCCATCACCACCTGGGACTGCACTGCGTCGGAGTACATATTCTCCTTCACGCCATAGGTGGTGACCATTGATATGAGAATGGACTTCCTGGTTCCGGTCTCACGGATGAAGGCCGCAACCTTGTTCCGGAGTTTCTCATCGTAATCCTTGTCGATGACGTATGGCTCGGACGCCCACTTCATTTCGCAGATGTTGATAGTGTCGTCCCTGCGGTCGATGAGGAGGTCAATTTGTGCTCCCCTCTCTCCCGGTCCCAGGTTCTTCTGGTCGGAACGCCAGGCGCATTGTTTGGTCATCACGCCTGCAATGCCCAGCGCAGCTTTGATCTGGCCAACGTGCTGCAGGCATACCCGTTCGAAGGCCAGGCCAGACCAGGCACGATGAACGCCCGAATTGAGGGAATGGCTCCAGAAAGCCGGATCACCGCCGGACTCCTTGATGAACTTGTAATAGAAGAGCGTGTAGTTGTCGATAAGCTGGAAAAGGGCATCCTTCTTCTCCTTGCCGATGGCGGCGTACTTGCGGATGAAGCCGCACTGCTCCAGCTCTTCCAGGCAGGTGGTAAGGACACCGCTGTTCTCCAGGCCGTAATCATCAATCAGCTCCTGGCGCGTGAGGCCTTTGGCTTTGTCCCCCAGGGCCTCCACAATCTTGATGTAACGGTCCGGATTCTTGAACAAAGACTCGTACAGGGCACTGTACTCCCCGCGCAGTTTCCCGTTTTCCGCAAAGAAGAGATTGTCGATGTTCTGGGCGGCAGACTTTCCCCGCTGCAGCAGGCTCCAGTAGTAAGCCGGTCCTCCCATCACCATATAGAGCGTGAGTATCTGATACCGGTTGATACGGATGTTCCGGCTCTGCAGATACTCCTCACACTCCTTCAGCGTGAAAGGCATCAGATAGATCTGCGTGTTCACGCGGTTGTGAAGTCCTCCCCGGTCCTTGATGACCTTGTTGATGATCCAGGACGTGGCGGAAGCGCAAATAATCAGCAGAACATCCTTGCGGGCGCTGCACCAGCTGTTCCAGAAATGCTCCAGGGCGGAAACAAAGTTGGACTTAGGCGTATCCATCCAAGAAATCTCGTCAATGAAGATCACCTTCTTTTTCTTCCGGCTGGACTTGATGACAACCTTCAGGGCATTGAAGGCATCGGGCCAGCTGGCAAGCTCCGGACAATCCTTGTAGCCGTAGTCAATCAGCGAGGTGCGGAAAGCGGCAAGCTGACCTGCAATCTTCTCCTTCGCCACGCCCGTGTGCTGGAAGGTGAATTCATAGTTGAACGCCTCCCGCACGAGGAAGGTCTTGCCCACACGGCGACGGCCGTACACCGCCACGAATTCGGAGTATTCCGAC
>CAMJJO010000180.1 GCA_946406095.1 uncultured Bacteroidales bacterium
CTTCATCTTGCGCACCGTTTCCATATTGTCATATAACTTGGCGGTTTCCACAAGGTCCTCGATGGCCCTGTTGACCTCTTCGTAGTCATACTCGCGCACCTGGGCGATGCGGATCTTCTCGTGGAAGGTGGGCTTGGTGCCCTCGAGCTCGTTCAGCACCTCCTCGTAGAGTTTCTCGCCGTCGCGCAGGCCGGTGTACTTGATCTCCACGTTCTTGGCGCCGGACAGGGCTATCATCCTCTTTGCAAGGTCCGCGATCTTGACTGGCTTGCCCATGTCGAAGACGAAGATCTCTCCGCCGTTACCCTTCGTGCCAGCTTCGAGCACCAGTTTACAGGCCTCGGGAATCAGCATGAAGAAACGGACTATGCGCTCGTCGGTAACGGTGACGGGGCCTCCCCTCTTGATCTGTTCGCGGAAGAGAGGGATGACGCTGCCGTTGCTTCCAAGGACATTTCCGAAACGCGTGGTGACGAACTGGGTGTATTCCTTGCGCTGGGGCAGGGCCTCCATCTTGAGCTTGCGGTCCAGGCTCTGCACATAGATCTCGCAGATACGCTTGCTGCAGCCCATCACGTTGGTGGGGTTCACTGCCTTATCCGTAGAGATCATGACGAACTTCTTGGCGCCGTACTTCACGCTCAGATCGGCAATGATCTTGGTACCGTTGATATTATTCAGAACTGCCTCGGAGGGGTTATCCTCCATCATGGGAACGTGCTTGTAGGCCGCGGCGTGGAATACGATATCCGGGCGGAAAGAAGAGAATACGTGCTCCATCCGCGTACGGCGGTCTATGCTGGCCACGATGGTCTCGCAAGGCACATCCGGGAAATCCCTGGCCATCATCAGACGGATGTCGTGCTGAGGAGTCTCTGCCTGATCGATAAGCATAAGGCTGGCGGGATTGGATGCTGCCACCTGCCTCACGATTTCGCTGCCGATGGAGCCGGCGGAACCGGTGATGAGCACGCGCTTGCCGGCGAGCTGCTCTGCCACCGACTTCATATCCACGCGGATCTCCTGACGGGGCAGAAGGTCCTCCACGGAAACCTCCTTGAGCGTGATTCCTTCATCGGCAATGCTGCCATCCTTGATGCTGGCCTGCTCGGCATCGTGCGTCATAAAGATCTTGCAGCCACCGGCGATAAACACATCCTGCAGCTTCTGGTTGTTACGGAATTCATTCTCCCGCTTGGGAGTTACCAGCACCGCCTGGATGCGTTCCTTCTTGATAATCTCTTCAAAATCGTCCTCCACGCTATAGACCTGCAGGCCCAGAAGCTTCATGTTCTTGATGCGTTTCTCGTGGGAGATGAAGCCCCGGAGTTCGAAGCGGTCGGGGTATGAAGTGCGGATGTTCTTCGCAAGGCCAACGCCTCCGGTGAGGGCGCCGTAGATGAGCGCACGCTCAGCCTTAGAATCGGAACTGGCGACGTCGAAGATTATCTTCACGAGGATGCGCATCCCCCACATACCCATGGTGGCGAACACGAAAGCTATCACTATCTGCGAAAGTGTGAAGGCCGATAGGATATCCACGTCCAACCACCAAAGCAGAAGCGACACTCCCATGGCGAGAGCCATCGAGATGGCATTGGCATAAACCAGCCTGAGGAGATCCACGAAACTGGAGTAGCGCAGCACCCCGTGATAGGTACGGAAGCAACTTGCACCGATCCAGCTGAGCAGGGCAAACAGCGCCGAGGTCAGGAAGACCGAAACGTGATTCTCGTAGGTGATTTCTGTATGGTTGAATATCCAATAGGTAAAGACGGCCGAACCGAAAACGATAGCAGCATCCGCCAGTAATATGACCCAGTACGGCAGCATCTTCTTGCTGAAGTACCAGTTGGTAATTCTCTTTATAAAGTCCATATGACTTATTCCATCGTATTATGTGGTTTTGCAAATATAGCCAATCTTTTTGATAATGTGTATATTTGTGCCCCGATGAATCACTTGGGAGAAATCATATCACTTCTGGTCGCCCTCTCCTGGACGGTGACGGCGCTCTTTGCCGACAAGGCCAGCCACAGGATAGGGTCGATGAGCGCCAACGTTCTGCGCCTGAGCCTGGCAATCCTCTTTCTGGGGGTGCTGCTATGGGTAACGCTGGGCCATCCCTACCCCATCTATGCATCCGGCAAAGCCTGGGGATGGCTGGCATTATCCGCCCTGGTGGGATATGTTTTCGGGGACTGGTGCCTTTTCAACTGCTACATCTTCATCGGCGCGCGCTTCGGGCAGCTGCTGATGACGCTGGCTCCCCCGATGGCGGCGATTGCGGGATGGGCGATTCTGGGAGAGACGCTCAGCTGGAAGGCGGGCCTGGCGATGGGAGTGACCCTGTGCGGTATCGCCATCTCCATCCTGAGCAGAGGCGGCGGCCACGGAGTGCATCTGACCCTCCCCCTCAAGGGCGTGCTGCTGGGGATAGGTGCCGGAATCGGGCAGGGAGTGGGCCTGGTGCTGAGCAAGGTAGGCCTCCAGCATTATGTCGAGGCCATTCCGGAAGATGCGCCCGCGATGATGGCGCAGATGCTGCCTTTCGCTTCCACCATGATCCGGGCGATAGTTGGCGCAAGCGGATTCCTGATGCTGATGGCCCTGCAGAAGGATCTTCCCAGGCTGCGGGCGGCAGTGCATGACCGCACCGGCATGGGCTACGCCCTGATAGTGACCTTGTTCGGGCCGGTGCTGGGAGTGTCGCTCTCGCTGATGGCCGTGCAATATACGGGCGCCGGAATCGCCTCCACCCTGATGGCCCTCAGCCCCGTATTCATCCTCTTCCCATACGCCTTCATCTACAAGCAACGCATCAAACTGCGGGAGGTGCTTGGCGTAGTGGTCTCCATGGCCGGCGTGGC
>CAMJJO010000181.1 GCA_946406095.1 uncultured Bacteroidales bacterium
TCGCCGTGCACGCAGGTGGGAGTGTCCGGCACCTTCTCCAGAAAGGCCAGGGCGCGGCGTTTGTACTCCTCGGGCACGAGGTTCTTTTCTTGATAGAAGCGAATGAGGGCCTGCTTGTATGACCGCACGCGGGAGGTATCTGCCGGTGTCGTGTGGATCTTGCGGGCTTCCTTTGCAAATGCGATTGAGATTTCCTCCAGGCGTTCAGGCTCCTGGGAGATGATTCTGGTGAAGGATCGTTTACCCGGAACCAGTTCATACTCAGCACCATAGCGCTCTCCATCCGTAACCAGGCGATAGGGCTCCGGCGTAGGAATGCCCAGGTCGAAGACGGTGCGGGCGGTCAGGAATTCCTCCTTCGCTCTGTCGGCCTCGAATCCGGGATTGTATAGTTTTACCATAGTCCGGCGCGCCCTGTGCGTATAAGAGACCGCCGTGCCTCCTTCACCCGTGCGGGTATAATCGTTCAGATTGATAAGCTCGTATTCCATATGTTTGGCTAAGTTACGCAGAATTCTTTAAATTTGCATATTATGAAAGCCCTTATCCTTGCAGCACTCCTGCTCCCGTTAAGCCTTGGAGCCCAGGTTACCGTTCATCCTGGCCAGCCCATCGGTGCCGTAAAGGCAATGAATGGAGTCAACAACGGGCCCGGGCGGGCCCAGAAGACCCAGGTACGCAGCAATTTCGACACCTATTCTGCCGCCGGTTTTGCCTTTGCCAGAACCCACGATTCAGCATTCAGCGAGGCCTATGGAAGTGAACATACCGTAGATATCACCGCCATCTTCCCGGACTTCTCCCGCGATCCTGCCGACCCGTCGGCCTATGATTTCGCAATCACGGACTGGTATCTCGGCAACATCCGGGACTCCGGGGTGGAGATATTCTTCCGCCTTGGGCAGAAAATCCAGCACCACGTGCGCAAGTACGGGGTGGATGCACCGGCCGACAACCAGAAATGGGCTTCCATCGCCGAACACATCATCCGGCACTATAACGAGGGATGGGCAGACGGTTTCCGCTGGAACATCCGCTGGTGGGAAATCTGGAATGAACCCGACCTCGGTCCGCAGACCTGGAACGGCACGCCGGAGCAGTTCCACGCCTTTTATAGAGTGGTGGCAAAGCACCTGAAGGGCTGTTTCCCGGATCTTATGATCGGAGGTCCGGCGGTTGCAGGCAATGCGTCCTGGACGGAGAATTTCCTGCGGCAGATGGCTGCAGAAGGGGTGCCTATGGACTTTTTCTCCTGGCACATCTACCGCTCACAGGTAGAGCCTTTCGCGGAGCGGGCCGCCCAGATGCGCCGTCTTCTGGACCGCTATGGCTACGGTTCGGCCCTGTCGATCCTGAATGAGTGGAACTACATCCGGAACTGGACTTCGGAGTTCCCCTACAGCATCGACGTGCTCCGGGGAATGAAGGGCGCCGCCTTCAATGCGGCCGTAATGTGCCGTTGCCAGGCAGCTCCCGTGGACATCCTTATGTATTATGACGCACGCCCCGAGACCGTATTCAATGGTCTGTTCGATTTCTATACCTACGCTCCGCTCAAAGGGTATTATGCCTTCTATGCCTGGTCCCGACTGCGGGCGGCAGGCACAGCGGTGCAGGTCGACGTGGACGGGAAGGATCTCTTCTGCGCGGCCGCTGTCGACGGAAGCGGCCGTCACGGGGCAGCCCTGGTAGTCCGCTATACCGACGACGACAATGTGCATTCAGATAAGGCCGTTTCCGTTTCCCTCCCCGGCATCAGCGCCGTGCGCGTCCATCTCACCGACCGCGACCGCACCTATACTGAAATCCCCGCCGCCGTAACCAACGGAGCCGTCACCCTTCATCTTGCCCCTTCCGCCTTCGCCGTTCTGGAATGGTAGGTGTGTAAATCCATTTCATTCCCAGGCGCGCAATAAGGCTTGCGGGCAGGATTGCTATTAACGGAGGCAGCAGCGGGTTCATAATCCCGGGGCTGCAGATGCATCGGCCGCGGAACATCGCTTTCAGGCCGCGGGAAACCAAGCGCTGAGGGGTCTGCATCAGGCCAAGCCGGCGGAGGGTGCGACGGAGGCTGGGGCTGAGGTTGTAGAGGCCGGTATCCACGGCTGCGGGGCAGACGGTGGTCACCTTCACTCCGAAGGGGCGCAGTTCGTAGTGGAGGCTCTTTCCGAAGCTTTTGAGATATGCCTTGGAGGCGGAATAGATGGCGATTCCGGGGGCCGGGATTCTGGCTGTTACGGAGGACATATTGAGGATGTATCCCCTTCCGGCTGCTTTCATCCGCGTTCCGAAGAGTATGCAGAGGTCGGTTGCGGTCTCTATGTGGAGTTTTAGCATCGCATCTGCCTTGGGGAGGTTTTCTGCCAACAGGTATTCCATGAAAAACATTCCGGCGTTGTTGATCAGCACCGATGGTTCAAGGCCGGTGGAGTCGGTCCATTCAAGGACTTTGGCGGCTGCGCCTTGGGTGGCGAGGTCCAGGCAGAGGGATTCGATCCGGACGCCGTATTCTTTGCGGAGGGCTTCCGCAGCTTCGCTCAGTTCTTCCGCGCGGTTGCTGATCATCAGCAGGTTATAGCCTTTGGCGGCCAACTGGCGGGAGTATTCCAGGCCCATTCCGGAACTCGCTCC
>CAMJJO010000182.1 GCA_946406095.1 uncultured Bacteroidales bacterium
CTCTACTGCATATTCGAAGACATCCAGGGCAATATCTGGGCAGGTGGCGACAACGGCCTCTCCGTGCTTTCTTCTGCTTTGCAGCAGGTGAGGCCCGTCTCTTCCGCCCAGGTATCTGCCCTTTTGGAAGATCATAACGGCAAACTCTGGATCGGCACGGCCGAGGAACGCGTTTCGGCCCTCTACGAAGACCGCGAGGGCACAGTCTACAAGGGCCTTTGGAACAATACCGGATGGGAGGTCTGGAAGGACGGCAGAATGCATAAGGAGCGCCTCTCCGGCCTTCTTCCCGAAGAGCAAAGGGAAGCCCGCCACCTGGACGGAGCCAACTGGATTTCGGACTTTCTGGAAGACAGTCAGGGCCGATTCTGGGTGGTCACATGGGAGGGAGTGGGCCTCAACGAATGGGACCGGCGTGCCCGCCGCAGCCTGCCTCCCCGTTGGCTGAGCCCCTTCCGTTATCCTTCACCGCAGGTGGATTCCAATATCTATTTGAGTTCCCGCCTGGGAAGCCGCATTATCGAAGACCTCCAAGGCAACCTGGTCTATGCCACCACCCAGGCCGGGCTGAACATCATCGACAAAGAAACCGGGCTGGTAACCAAATACTTCCGCGGGAATTCCTCCATCCCCGACGATTACGTCACCGACCTCTGCCTTACTCCGGACGGTGCCATCTGGGCTGCTACCCGCAGCGGGTTGTGGAGCCCTTCCGGCGGGCATTTTCTGGATGGAATGCTGGTGCAGTCGGTGGAGTCCGATGCCAAAGGCCGTCTCTGGGCGGGAACGGAAGACGGGCTGTATTTCATCGACACGGACGGCAGCACGGGGCGTGTTCCCAAAGAGCTCGGTTTCCCATCCGACATCTACGGAGAGCGGGTTTCCTGCAAACTTTCCGACGGTTCCCTGGCCTTCGGGGGCGCAGCAGGCGCAGTCACTTTCCATCCCGACAGTCTCCTTTCCATTCAAACCCTGGGGTATCTGCCCCTGGAGAGCCTGGTCCGGCACCGGTACCGCCTCAACGATGGCGAATGGGTAGAGGGGATGTTCAATGGTTTTCAGGACGATGTCCGCCCGGGGCGCTATACACTCCAGGAGCAGAGCTCCGATATTTTTGGCAGATGGGACCGAGGAGAATGCTCCCTGCGTATCATCCGCATCCCCCTGCCACTATGGCTCCGCTGGCCCTTCCTGCTGGGGTACTCCCTGATGATTGCGGCCATCATATATCTGGTGATCAAGCTTCGGGAACGCCGCCTTCTGGAGAATGAACTGGATAAGCGAAATCAGCTCTTCTCCATCATCTCCCACGACCTCAGGGCCCCTGTTTCCGGGAACCGCCTTCTAGCGCACCAGCTGCTGAAGCAAGCCAACTCTCTTCCGCCGGAGCAGCTGAAAGCGGCGTTGGAGACACTGTCGGCGTCGGCAGACAATGCGTCCAGCCTTCTGGAGAACCTTCTTCTCTGGTCTCTGAACCAAAAGGGGATGCTGGAGCCGGTGATGCGGGATGAGAATCTGGCAGCGCTGGCGGCAGAAGCCGTGAGCAGCGTGCAGAAGGGCGAAACGATAGATTTGGATATCCCCGCAGGGTTGACCGTCCGCACCGACCGGAATATGCTGCTGACCTGCCTGAGGAACTTGCTGGATAATGCCGTCAAGGCAAGCCCGGAAGGGGGAAAAGTGCTGCTGCAGGCACGTGGGGAAAGGATTACCATCCTCGACGAAGGGCCGGGGATTAAAGAAGGCACCGCGCTCTGGGGACACGGCCTCGGGCTCGTCATCACACGCGAGCTGCTGGACAAACTGGGGGCATCGATTCAGATGGAAAACCGGCCCGAAGGAGGGCTCGAAATAACGATTGACTTATGATTAACGTACTTCTTGTAGAAGATTCCGCCGTATTCGTGATGGGGCTGAAGCTGGCCCTGTCGGCCGAGCCATCTTTCGGGAGCATCGAGTCCGTGGCATCTCCGGGTGCCGCGGTCGCCTACCTCAACGCCCACCCCGAAACCGACATTGCCGTGGTGGATATAACGCTGGAGTCGGAAACCGACGGTCTCACCCTGCTTGGCATCCTACGCGAAGCCTTCCCTAGCGTGAAGGCCATGGTGCTTTCCCACTATAAGATTCCGGCCTACATACTGAAAGCCATCACAGCCGGCGCCTGCGCATACCTGGCCAAGGACTCACAGCCCGAATCCATAGTGGAGGCCATCTGCGACGTGGCCGACGGCCGGTGTCTCTTTTTCGGGGAAACAATTGATTCTGAGAGGATTCTACGCATTTTCGGCGGGAGGGAAAACCTCGACGCCCGCAAGCCACAGGGGCTTACACCGCGCGAACAGGAAGTGCTGCAACTGACCTCGTCCGGCTACAGCAACGCCCAGATTGCATCGGCTCTGGAAATCTCCATCAACACCGTAGACAGCTACAAAGAGCGCATCAAGGGCAAGTTCGGCCTGGACAGCATAGTGGAATGCGTCGCCGTAGCTGCTGCCAGGGGAATAGTAGCGGAATCTATTTAAGGAAGGCGAAGAACACCGCCAGGACCAGGCA